>JBEVOM010000044.1:0-21963 GCA_040507575.1 Ilumatobacteraceae bacterium | reverse complement strand
ATGAGGTGCAGGATCGGTCGCCGGAAGAACGCCTCGAGGACGTTGAGCATCACCCGCCGGGTGATGCCCTCCGGCTGCGAGCTGGTGTCCGCGGTGAGGCGCGTCCGGCCGGGCGCGCGCCCGCGAGTCGGGTCGTTCGACCGTCCACCGAAATCAGGAGCGCGACTCGCCGCCACGGGGCCGAAGTCTACCTGGCCCCGTGGCCAGCGGACGTCGATTTGCGCCGGCCAGCAACGCCCCCAGGCCGCGAGTTCCGCCCGCTCGCACGTCCCTGGGCACGTGCACGACGTCGACCGGCGCACCGGTCCTGCGACCGCGGCGCACCAGACCGACGAGCGTCGATACCGTGACGTTGTCCAGCCGACCGGCGCGCGCCAGGTCGATCGTCACCGGGAGGCCACCCCGTAGGCGGGACGCGACGAACGTCTCCGGGCTCGCCGCCGGCAGCGGCCCGGTCAGGCGCACGACCGGCACCTCCCCATCGGGCCCGTCGAGCACGTCGAGCGTTGGCGCGATCGCCTCGGCGCGGCGGCGGCCCTGCCACGCCTGCCGGGCGACGCCGGGGAGGAAGACGCGAAAGTCGCGGGCGTAGCGGCGGATCAGCCGCCGCGGCTCGGACACCGCGCGGTGCAACCATTCCAGCCCCGAGCGCTGCATCCAGGCGGGCGCACGTCGCGTGACGCCGGTCAGGAAGTCGAGGCTGCCGCCGATGCCGATCGCGACGGGGGCGCCAACGGCCTCGCCGTGCCGGGCGATCCAATGCTCCTGCTTGGGGTTCCCGAGCGCCACGCACACGATGTCGGGCCGGCAGTCGCGGATCGCGGGCAGGGGGTCGACGGCCCCGGCGGCAACGACGCCGTCGGGCCCGATCACCGGTGCCTCGATCGGCGTGACATCGAGCCCGGGATACCGATCGCGCAGCAGGTCGGCTGCCTGCGCGGCGACGCCGGGAGCGCCCCCGAAGAGCACGACCCGATGGCCGTCGCGGGCGGCCCGCCCGGCGATCGCCGGCAGCAGGTCGATCCCGGTCGTCCGCTCGCGCAGCGGCGACCCGAGGACCCGTGATGCCCACACCACCGGCATGCCGTCCGGGATCGACAGATCGGAGCGCTGGAGGATCTCGAGCAGGTCACCGTGCTCGGTCGCGTTGACGAGGAAGTCGACGTTGACGGTGGCGACCTGGTGCACACGACCAGTTGCCCGCCCGTGTTCGACCATCGCCGCCACGGCGCCCACCGCCTCGTCGAGGGTCACGTCGTCGACGGGCACACCGAGCAGCACGCACGTCCGGTCGAGTGATGCGGTCACGTCGTCACCTCCAGCTGCTCCGGGTGCGCCGAGCTGCCCGTCGCGGCATCGCCCGGCCGCGCCGTACGGACCCAGTCCATCTCGCCGCGCCTGACGAGCATGCGACCCCACAGGCGCACCTTCCACAGCACCATCGAGGGAGCGTGGAGCAGCGACCGGTAGACGGAGCGCGGCGCCTCGTCGAGGATCAGGCCCGACAGCACGTGCACCGTCACCGCTGCCGGGAGCACGAGCGATCCACGGAGACGCCGGCCGCGGACCAGGGCGACCCCGGCACCGGCGGCGCCGACGACACCCACCGCGGCGACGAGGACCGACATCGGCGGCGTGACGTGGTCGAGCACCCCGTCGACGGCGGCGACGCGCTCGCGCCCTCGACGCGTCACGGCCCTCCTGACGAGACGGGGCACGTAGCGGCGGGCGAGCTCGATACGCCCTCGCTCCCAGCGCTCGTTCTGTGTCGTCGCCCCTTCGAGCGTCGCCGGCATGGCCGCCTCGACCACGGCATCGGGCGCGTACGCCACGCAGGTGCCGTCGAGCAGCAGCTCCTGCTGCAGCTCGATGTCCTCCGTCAGGTGGTTGCTCCACTTGCGCCCGGCGAGCAGCCGTGGCGTGAACGCCATGCCGTTGCCGTACAGGCCGCTCGAGGCGCCGAGCGTGGTGCGGGCGAGTGGCCGGAGGTGGTGACGGGAGGCCAGCGCGGCAGCCCGCAGCGCGGCGCCCGTGGAACCGCCGGGTTCGAGCACCCGGTAGTGCCCCTGCACGGCGTCCGCCCCGGCCTCGAAGGCGGCGTCGAGCGCCAGCAGGAACCCAGGGGCCACGATCGTGTCGGCGTCGACCACGACGATCGCGCCGAGCGGATCGTCGTCGGAGACGAGCTCCGGGTCGGTGAGCCGGGCGATGGCGCCGGCCAGCGCCGGGCCCTTGCCCCGCAGCTCGCCGTCGATCTCGTGGACGCAGGCGCCCAGCGAGCGGGCGATCGCCGCGGTGCCGTCGCTGCAGTGGTCGGCGAGGACGTGGACCTCGTAGCGGTCGTCGGGGTACTCGACGCGCTGCAGTGCCCCGAGCGTCTCGGCGATGACCTGCGCCTCGTCGTGGGCCGGCACGAGGACGGCGAACCGCCGTCGGGCGCGTCCGGCCGCCGCCGTGGAGGCCCGCGGACGCCGCCAGCGCACGGCCGTGGCGCCCCATGCGACGGCGGTGAGCACAGTGAGGTAGGCGACCGGGACGGCGAGGCCGACACTGGCGGCGCGCAGCACCACAGCCACCGGCGCCACCAGACGGTCACGTCGCGCGCGCGCCACGCCTCATCCTCGTTGTCCTTCCCGTGTCGTGCGCCGACCCGTCGGACGACGGCGCTCGGCGATGACGGTACCCCAGCGCTGGGGCAGGACCCGCGGTGTCGACGTCGCCTGCCGCCGCGCTCGGTGGGCGCGGGAGACCATCCGGGGGCGCGGCGCGACCACGGTAGGATCCGGCGACCCCGCGACGAGATGGGTACATCGCAGGCGCGCCACCAGCGACGAGCACGAGGAGTTGAGCGATCAGCGTGGATGACGGATCGGATCGACCCTCGACCCTCGTCATCTCGCCGTGGACGCCGTATCCACTGGTGTTCGGCGGAGCGATCCGGGTCTACTACCTGATCAAGATGCTGGCGTCGTTCTCCGACGTCACGCTCGTCGCGTTCGACTCCTCGACCGACGCCGAACGGGTCGACGACGTCGAGGAGCACCTCGGCGCGTTCTGCGCCCGGGTCGTGATCGTCGGCGGCAAGCCGGCCCAGACCGGCGCGCTGCGGGCCCGCTCGCTGCTCAGCCCACGCTCGTTCCAGTACCACGCCCACCACACCGAGGGGATGCAGACGACGATCGACGAGGTCGCCGCGGACGCCACGTTCGACAACGTCGTCGTGACGCTGACCCAGATGGGCTCCTACCGGTTGCCGCCCACCGGGCTCCGCGTGCTCGACACCCACAACATCGAACACGAGCTGCTGTCCCGACGAGCGGACATGGAGGCCAAGCGCCTCAAGCGGGTCGGGTTGCGGGTGGAGGCGGTGAAGTTCAAGCGCGAGGAGTTGGCCATCTGCCGCTCCTACGACCTCGTGCTCACGCCGTCGGACCGGGAGCGTGACATCCTCGGCGCGTTCGGCGGCATGCCGCCGATCGCGACGGTCCCGAACACGATCGACCCCGACCGGATCGCGTTCCTCCCGGACGGTCGCGGGGGCCACGAGCTGCTGTTCGTCGGCGCCACCCAGGTCGACGCCAACCGCGACGGGCTGATGTGGTTCGCCCGCGACGTCTTGCCGCTCATCGAGCGCGCGGTTCCCGAGGTCACGTTGCGGATCGTCGGTGGCGCCCCACCGCCTGAGGTCCGGGCGCTCGGCGAGCGCCCCAACATCGAGGTGACCGGCTTCGTCCCCGAGATCGCGCCGGCGATGGCCGACGCCGCCGTGTTCGTCGTGCCGCTGCGGTCGGGTGGCGGTACCCGGCTCAAGATCCTCGAGTCACTCGCCTACGGCGTGCCGACGGTGTCGACGGCGATCGGCGCCGAGGGCCTCGACCTCGTCGACGGTGAGGACCTCCTCGTCAGCGACGACCCCGTGGGCTTCGCCCGGCACGTCGTGGCGCTCCTCGAGGATCGGGCGCTCGGTGACTCCCTCCGTCACCGCGGCCGCGCCGCGGTCGAGGTGGCCTACTCGTGGCGGGCCGTCGCCGCCAGCCTCGAGGCCAGCTTCGACACGGCCCGCCGCGAGCGCGGCGAACGGGGCGCCTGAGCGTGAGGGCGTGGGCAGCCGTCCGGCCGGTCACGCCCGCGCCCGGATGACACCTCGGGCCTAGGGACGCGCCGGCGCGCCCTGTCCGCCGTCGTCGGCGACCTCCGGCGCAGGATCGCCATCGATCTCGCCACCGGCGGCGTCCCCATCGCTCTGGTCGTCGCGCCCGCGACGCCCGCTCACCATCCCCATCCCCCGTTGCCAGCCGGCCCGCAGCATGTCGAGCGAGACGACCCGGAGGAGGATCGCCGCCACGCCGAACAGCGCGGCGCCGAGCACGACCTGCAGCGCCAGCGTGAACGCCGAGTCACCGGGGATGAAGGCCACGGCGACGATGGCGCCGCCGGCGATGGAGCAGCGCGCCGACCACGCCACGACGTGGCGGTCCATGACTCCGCTGCTGCTCAGGTAGATCGCGCAGCACATCACGAACAGCTCGGTGAGCGCCGTCGCCAGGGCGGCACCGATCGCGCCGTTGTCCCACACGCGATCGGCCATGTGGATCAGCAGGCCGCAGACCACCGGGTTGAACACGGCGGCCGCGGCGGCGACGAAGAGGTACTTGCGCAGGCGGTCGCTGGCGATCAGGGCGGTCGCCAGGATGGTGTCCATCGCGGTGATCGGGATCTGCAGGGCGAGCACCTGCAGCGGGCGCACCGAACCGTCGAACTCCGGTTCGTAGAGCACGTGGATCAGGTTCGGCGCGACGACGGCGAGGCCGACGGCGGCGGGGATCGACGCCACCAGGGTCAGCTTCACGGCGCGGTTGACGATGGCCGCGAACTCGGGTCCCGGGTGCTTGGCCAACCGCGCCATCTCCGGGTAGTGCGACCCCATCACGGCGTTGGCGATGAAGATCGGGATGGCCGCCCAGCGGTAGGCGAGCACGTACCAGCCGACGACCGTCGTCGAGGTGAGCGCGGCGAGGAGGGGGACGTCGAGCGTGCTGTAGATCTGGTTGAAGATCAGCAGCAGCATCAGCGGGACGCCGCCGACGATCAGCGCCTTCCACACGGCTGGGTCGAGGCGCACGTGATGCCGCACGTACGGCAGGACCAGCACGAAGTTGGCCACCACGGTGATCAGGCTGGCGAGGTTCAGGGCGAGCGTGTACGAGATCACACTGCCGTTGTTGGCCAGGACGAGGATCCCGGCGATGCTCGACACGTAGACCGTGATGGTCGACCACATCGACATCTTCCCCATCCGCTGCATGCCGAAGAGGGCGCCGGAGAACACCTCGTTCCACAGGAAGAAGTACATGCCGGCCAACGAGATCGCGATGAGCGTCATGCGCTGCCCGTCGAAGTCCAGGGCGAGGCCCAGGCCGAGCGCCATCAGCGACAGGAGCGTGGCGACCACGAGCTTCAGGACGAGGCCGTTCACGACGAAGCCGGGGACGAGCGTCTGGTCGCGGGCGACCTCACGGGTCATGTAGATCGACGTCCCCAGCCCTCCGGCGAGCTGGAAGAAACCGACGTACGCCAAGGCGAACGCGTACTCGCCGAACCCTTCGGCCCCGAGGAAGTGGGGCACCAGGAGCACCACGACGAGCGACATGGACCACGTCGCGACCTGGGCGACGAGGAGCCACACGAGGTTGCGGCCGACGGTGTTCATGGGCCGTCCATCGGCTGGGGATCAGGCGACGCCGCCCGCCCCACGGCGTCCGAGACGCCGGGCCGGGCGACCGCTACATTCGGCCCGATGGCCGAGGCCGGGGCGACAGGCGACACGATCGGCGTACTGTACGTCCACACGGCGACCCTCCCGCCGCTGGGCGCTGACACCTGGATCCAGTCCCAGATCATCCGGCACATCGATCGATCGTCGCACGAGTTGCACGTCGCCTGCCGGACGTTTGTCGGCGGGGTGGCCACGCCGACGTACGAGGTGGTCCGGGACATCGAGGGCATCGACATCGTCCCCGTCGACTTCGGGCCCGAGCTGGCCGGACGGTCGTTCGCCGGCAAGGTGCGCGGCGTCGCCGCCACCCTCCCGGCGCTGTGGGGGCTCGGCCGGCTGGTGCGGTTGTCGCGGCGTCGCCGCGTCCAGGTCGTCCACACGAGCGACCGCCCGCGCGACGCGTTCGCCGCGGTGCTCATCGCCCGGCTGACCGGCGCGACGAGCGTGGTGCACGTGCACGTCGGCTACAACCCGGCGTGGATCGGCCGGATGCTGCAGTGGTCGCTGGCCCACGCCGACCACCTCGTCGCCGTCTCGTCGTTCGTGGCGTCGACCCTCGTCGAGGGAGGTTTCCCGGCCGAGCGGGTCGACGTGGTCCTGAACGCCATCGACGTCGACGCCTGGGTTCCCGGTGCCGGTCGCGACGACGTCCGCGCCGAGCTCGGCATCGGTGCCGCGGCGACCGTCGTCGCCACGGTGTGCCGGCTGTTCCCCGAGAAGGGCCCCGGCGATCTGATCGAGGCCGTCGCACGCGTGCGGACGGTGCATCCGGAGGTGGTGCTCCTCATCGTCGGCAAGGAGCTGTTCCCCGGCTACCGGGACGAGCTCGAGACGCTCACCGCCCGCCTGGAGCTCGGCGACGCGGTGCGCTTCCTCGGCCGGCGTGGCGACGTGGGGGCCGTGATGGCCGCCGCGGACATCTTCGCCATGCCGTCGCACGAGGAGCCGTTCGGGCTGGTGTTCCTCGAGGCGATGGCGATGGAACGTCCGGTGGTGGCGCTCGCCGACGGTGGCACGCTGGAGGTGGTCGACCACGACAGGAACGGGTTGCTGTCGTCGTGGAAGGACGCCGACCAGCTCGTCGCCAACCTGTCGACGTTGATCGCGGACCCGGCGCGGCGGGCCGCGATGGGCGAGTGCGGTCGACACCACGTCATCGAGCGCTTCACCGTCCAGCGCATGGCGGCCGATGTCGCCGCGCTGTACCGCAGGATCGCAGCGAGCACCCGCTGATAGCCTCGCGCCGGGTCAAGTCCGGAACGTGCAGCGAGGGAACATGGTTGCTCGAAACATCACGGCCGACGAGTTGTCCGACGTGGCACAGGCGCTCGACCACGACGGGTTCGTGGTGTTCCGCGATGTCGTGTCGACGGAGAAGCTCGACGGGCTGGCGACGGCCCTGTTCGACGAGTTCGACCGCGCCACCGTCGCCGGCGAGCTGTTCGAGGGCGGCGGGTTCCTCAGCGGCCACCTCAACTGCTACCCGGGCGAGGCGGCTCGCTTCGTCTGGGACGAGATCAGCGACTTCGGCATCGTCGACCTCGTCCGCCAGGTGCGGCCGGACATCGTCGACTCCGTTCGGGCGACGCTCAACTTCAACCTGCCGGGCAGCGTGGCGCAGCACTACCACACCGATGGCGTGTACCTGAAGGACTTCCTCATCTGCAACGTCGCGGTCGTCGACACGTCGCTCGAGAACGGCGCCATCGACGTGCTGCCGGGCACGAACCGGGAGTTCTACAAGTTCTGGCGATACGCGGCTGAGCGCAAGTACCGCCTGACGACGCGGGTGCCGCTCAACCAGGGCGACGTCATCCTGCGCAAGTCGACGCTGTGGCACCGCGGCATGCCCAACAACACGACGACGCCACGGCCGATGATGGCGATCACGTTCGGCGAGGTCGAGGACACCGACCGGACCGCTGATCCGTTCGCTGCCTACGACGGCAAGATCCTCTTCTATCCGAACTGGTACAACACGTCGAAGCTCGGTCAGCTGCGAGAACGGGTCTTCGTCACGGCGCCGATCTCGTACTCGGCCTACCGGTTCGCTCGCTCGCTCTACGGCAACAAGGGCTACGCCTCCTTCTGAGCGCGGGCCGCTGGCGCTGGCGCCCGTGACGGGTTGCTGGGCTAGGTTGCGCCGACCCTCCACGAGCAACGGACGAATGGATGCAACTCGGACTCGGATGCGTCAACCTGGGCACGGTTTCCGGCGGACAGGGCTGGCGGGCCGACGTCCGCCTCGTCGAGACCGCGATCGACCAGGGGATCCGGATCCTCGACACCGCCGACGCGTACGGCAACGGCGGCAGCGAACGAGTCGTGGGCCAGGCCATCCGGGGCCGCCGCGACGAGGTCGTGGTGGCGACGAAGGGTGGATACGTGTTCCGGGAGCGATCGCGGGCCGAGGTCACCGCTCGCCGCATCGTCAAGACCACCCGCGACCGAGTGCGCTCCAGCGGCCCGACGGACGGCGACGGCGCCGCGGTGGGGGCCGGGAGCTACGCCGCGCACGACTTCTCGACCACGGCGATGCGTTCGGCCCTCGACGCCAGCCTGCGGCGCCTCGGCACCGACCACGTCGACGTGTACCAGCTGCACGGACCCGACGAGGTCATGCCGGACCTGATCGCCGATCTCCGAGGTCTCGTCATCGCCGGCAAGGTGCGCCGGCTCGGCGTCGGGTGCGAGTCGATCGCGGCAGCCGCGGCCTGGTCCGAGGTCGCCGGTGTCGACGTCGTCCAGATGCCACTCGGTGTGCTCGATCCGGACGCCGTCGAGACGGCCCGCGCCGCGGCCCGCCGAGGCGTGGAGGTGTGGGCACGCGGCGTGTTCGCCGGCGGCGTCCTCACCGCGGCCCGCCGGGACCCGGCCTACGTCCAGCGCGATCCGAAGGGCCCCCTGATCAACCAGCTCCAGGCGCTGGCCGACGAGCGCGGCATCGACCTCTTCGCGCTGGCGCTCGGCTTCGCCCGCTCGATCCCCGAGGTCTCGACCGTCCTGCTCGGCATGAGCCGGCCCGAGCACATCCAGCGCAACCTCGCCCTCGCCGCCGCGCCCGAGTTGGCACCGGACGTGCTCGCCGAGCTCCATGTGATCCTCGATGGCTGGACCCCGGGAGCCGCGTGAGCGGACAGGGAGCGCCATGACGACCGACGACGACCGCGTCGTCGTGATCGGCAGCGGGCCCACAGGTGCCGTCGCCACGGCACGCCTCGTCGCCCGCGGCCTCGCGGTCACCATGCTCGACGCCGGGACGCACGCCCCGCGCGGCATCGTCGTGAAGGCAGCCGGCAACACGCTGTTCCGGATGGCCAGCAAGGCCGAGTTGGCCGTGGACCGCCTCGACCGCTCGTCGCAGGAGCACGTCGACTTCACCTCGAGCCTCTCGCTCGGCGGGCTGACGAACTACTGGACCGCCGCGGTCCCGCGCTTCGCTCCCGCCGATTTCACCGAGGGCGGGCGCCTGGACGAGCGATACGAGTGGCCTGTCGCGTACGAGGACCTCGTGGCCCACTACGCGTACGCCGAGAGCCTCCTGCGGATCACCGCCGGCGACGCCATCCCGGGCGTGCCGGCGAACACCGTCCGCTACCGGTGCCGTCCGCCCGGTCGGTGGCGCTCGGTCATCGCGGATGCCAATCGCGCTGGTCACGCACTCGGCATGCTGCCGATGGCCAAGGGCGCGCCGTGGATGGTCGCCCGTCGGGCCCGGGAGTTCAGCAGCTACCACTGCGTCGTCGAGCCTCTGCTCGACGATGGCGCACGGAACGATGGGCCGTCCTTCGAGCTCCGGCGCGGCGCTCACGTCGTCCGATTGCGCTGGCACGCGGGCGATCAGCGCGTCGACGCCGTCGAGTACGTCGACGTGACGTCGGGGGAACGGCGCATCGTGCCGTGCCGGGCCGTGGTCCTCGCCGCCGGCGCGATCGACTCGACCGTGCTGTTGCTCCGCTCGCGCAGCGACGAGTTCCCGGCCGGGCTCGGCAACAACGGCGGCGTCGTCGGACGCTACCTGCACGACCACCCGCGGGAGTGGTGGGCGGCCCGGTCGACATCGGCGCTGCGCTCGCTGGCCCATCCGGTCTACGTCGCCCGGGAGCCCGACGGTCCGGCCGAGCCCATGATGGCGACATCGCTCACGATCGGGCTGGCGGATCCGATCGGGCGCCTCAAGACGTTCTACCGCGGCAGCGCCAACGCGTTCGGCGTGCAGGTGTTCGGCACGATGGTGCCGGCACCGACGGTCGGCGTCTCCCTCCACGACGACGGCGACGACGACGTTGATCAGGTCGACCGGCGACCGCACATCACGCTCGACTACGACGACGCGACCCGGGCCAACCTCCTGTCGGCCCGCACGCGGCTGGTCGACATCCTCGGGGACGCCGGCATCGACGTCGAGGTCCCCGGCCCGTTCCACGACCTCCGGCCCGGTTCGTCCATCCACTACGGCGGATCGGTGCGCATGCACCGATCCCCGCACTACGGCGCGCTCGACGGTTGGAACCGGCTGCACGAGGTCGACAACGTCGCCGTCGTCGACATGAGCGCGTTCACGACCGGACCCGAGAAGAACCCGACGCTCACCGCGATGGCGCTGGCCAGTCGGGCGGCCGAGCACATGGCCGACGACATCGACGGCGGGCGGCTCTGAGAGCCGCTCCCGTCGGACGTCGGTGGTGATCAGGACCCGGCGGCGACGGCGGCGAGGATCTCGGCCAGCCGATGGGTGTTGGTCGTGGCGTCGAAGCGCCGCACGACGAGGTCGCGGGCCGACGCACCGAGCCGACGGCGCAGCTCCGGGTGCTCGACCAGCTCGCGCAGCGCGGCCACGAGCGCGGCGCGATCGCCGGGCGGCACGACGAGGCCGGTGTCGTCCTTCTTCACGATCTCGGGGATGCCGGCCATCGCAGTCGAGACGAGCGGGAGGCCGGCGGCCCCGGCCTCGACGAGCGCGATGCCGAGGCAGTCGGCACGCGTGGGGAGGACGAACATGTCCGCCTCGTGGTACAGCGCCACCAGCGCCGGGCTGTTCGGAGACATGCCGCCGTGGACGCGGACGCCCGGGCGCTCGGGCACGTCGGCCCGGGTCACCAGGTCGAGCGCCAGCCATCTCCGCTCGGGGTCGAGCTCGGTCTGGAGCTCCTCGAACGCCGCGAGCAGGACGTCGCCGCCCTTGCGCTCGAGGTCGCCCCCGACGAACAGGATCCGCAGCATCCCGTCGGTGCGACCGCCGCCGCCACCGGGGCTGTCGGGCTGCCACAGGGCCGGATCGACACCCGGGGGCAGGACCGTGATCTTGTCGGGTGCGATGTCGTATCCGTCCACGACCCCGTCCATCGCCCACTGCGACCACGTGACGACGTGCCGGGCCCGCCGGAAGCAGGCCCGGTTGGCCCGCCACTTCGCCTTCTCCGACCATCGGTTGCCGATCTTGTGGTCATAGAGGTCGCCGAGCTGGTCGTACTGCAGCGGCGTGGCGTCGAGCGAGACGACGGTCGGGATCCTGTACATCCAGTCCGGGCACAGGACGGCCGGAACCTGGGTGTGCATGAAGAGCGCGTCGAGGTGCCCGTCACGGTTCATCCGCCGCACGCCCTGACGAGCCAGGATGCCGGCCCGCAGCGTCCAGTCGCTCCGGTAGACCGGGACCTTCGCCGCCTTGCCCTCGACCTCGTAGGTGATCTGGCACACCGCAGCCTCGATCGTCGTCTCGGCCGGCAGGTGCGCGGTGAGGGTCTCGGCGTGGCTCGTGTGACCCAGGCTCCGTTCGAGCACGAACCCGACCCGTGGCGTCACGGAGCGCCCGCGTGTCGTCCGTGTCGGGGCATCAGGGTGGCGGCGTCCTGCATCGTGTCTCGCGTGGCCGGGCGGACCAGTCCCCGAGACCGTACAGGGCACAGGCGGATCGCGACGCGAGCCGACGTCCGCCGACCGGAGGGCGCGACGCGCTCGAGGCGGTTCAGCCCCGGAAGTTGACGAAGTCCGGGGTCTCCCAGATCCGGGCGTCGTAGTACTGGCGGACCGAACCCATGTAGTCCACCGCCGCCTGGGTGTACCAACGGCCGGAGAACCACAACCCGACGCAGCCCCACTCGTCACCGGCGGCGTACTCCCGGCCCCGTTCGGCGGTGTTCAACCACGTCTCGCGCCCGTCGTAGCACGACCGCCAGATGGCGTACGTGTAGTCGACGTTGTAGGCGGCCGAGCGGATCGCGTCGTCCATCGCGTCGCGGTGGTAGCCGTAGCGGACCTGGCCCAGCCCGTACGACTCGGGACACTGTCCGCTCGTCGTGCGCAGGGCCGGGTGGCACGCCGACTGGTCGGTCGTGAGGTCGCCGCCGCTGTTGTGCTTCCACCACGATTCGCGGGCCACCTGGGCCCGCACGATGTCCTCGTCGATGCCCCACTTGCAGGCCGCCCATTGCAGGATCTCGTCGGTCGTGCCGGTGAAGTTCCCGGTGACGAGGGGACGGGTCGGATGCGGCGCGGCGCCCCTCGTGGCGTTCACCGTGGCGTTCTGGGGGCGGATCTCGACGGCCGGGCGGACCCGTGCTGCGCACTGCGCGTCGGTCGGCAACGTGGCGCCCGGGGGCAGCGTCGTGAAGTGGCCGCCACTCGGCGGGACGGTCGTCGACGTGGTCGACGTGGACGTCGTGGTCGACGTGGACGTCGTGGACGTCGTGGTCGTCGGGCGGACCGTCGTCGTCGTGGCCGGCGTGGTCGTGGTGGTCGTGCTGGACGTGCTGGACGTGCTGGTCGGCGACGTGGTCGTCGTGGTCGGCGGTGTGGGCCCCGGCACCACCTGGAACGACGTCGCTGCGTCGTTCCAGTGGCGCAGCGCGGTCCAACCCGGCTCGAAGACGCCGACGCGCACGACGTGCGCGCCCGTGGCTGCGGCCGCCGGCACCGACCACACCGTGGCGAACGTCCGGGCCGTGCCCGCGAACAGGCGCTGATCGTCGAAGACCCGCTGGTAGGCCTGGCCCGTCGCGTTGGTCACCTCGATGTCGATCAACGCCCGCCTGGTCGTCGTGGACGTCACCGTCACGACGACCTGGATCCGTTTGCCGCTCTGGACGGTGGCGACCGCAACGCCGCCGATCCTCGCTTCGGCACTCGTCGTGTACCCGCCAGCGGTGACGGGCGCCGCAGCGACCCGGGTGCTCGGAACCGCGGCCGCCAGCACGATCGAGATCATCACGGCGGCCAGGGCCAGGCGTCCGGGCCATGCCCCTCGATCACGGTTCGTCTCGATCATCGCATCCGTCCTCCGGCTTCACCCGCCAGTGGTCTCCCGCCGATCGTAACAGGATCGACACACAACGGGGGCGGCCCGGCCCGGTCACATCGCGCGTGTGTTCGGTCGAGCACAGTAGGGTCGGCCGCCAGTGGGCACGCGACGTCGGACGGCGACCTCGAACTTCGGGGTGGGGCGCCGGGAGGGCCACGACGCATCGGGGTTCTACGACCGCTTCCGGCCGCCCGAGCTCTCGGCCGATCGCACCGTCCTGGCGCCGGAGCCGATCGACGATCCGTTCATCCACGGCGACGCCCGTTCGATGGACCACGTCGCGGACGGCTCGGTCGCCCTCGTCGTGACGTCCCCGCCGTACTTCGCCGGCAAGCAGTACGAGGAGGAGCTCGAGCGGGAGGGCATACCGGCCTCGTACCTCGAGTACCTCGAGCTGTTGAGCGAGGTCTTCGCCGAGTGCGTCCGCAAGCTCGAGCCGGGCGGGCGCATCGCGGTCAACGTCGCCAACCTCGGACGCAAGCCGTACCGCAGCCTGTCCGCCGACGTCATCCGGATCCTCGAGCACGACCTCGGCCTCCTGCTGCGGGGCGAGCTGATCTGGCGCAAGGCCGACGGCGCCGGTGGGTCGTGCGCGTGGGGCTCGTACCGCAGCGCCTCCAACCCGGTGCTGCGGGATCTCACCGAACGCGTGGTCGTCGCCAGCAAGGGACGCTTCGACCGCGCCCACTCCCCCCGCCAGCGACGCGCCGCCGGGTTGCCGCACGAGAGCACGCTGGGGACCGACGACTTCCTCGCCCTCACGCTCGACGTGTGGGAGATCCCCCCGGAACAGGCCGGGCGTGTCGGACACCCGGCACCATTCCCGGTCGAGCTGCCCGAGCAGCTGATCCGCCTGTACACGTTCGTCGATGACCTCGTGCTCGACCCGTTCATGGGCAGCGGATCCTCGCTCGTGGCCGCGGCACGGCTCGGCCGGCGCTACGTGGGCTACGACCTCGACGCGGCATACGTCGAGCTGGCCCGCGAGCGCGTCGCGGGCGCGACGGCACCGGACACCCGCGATGGCGCGTCGGCCGCGGCCGCCGCCTCGGCCGCCACCTCGGCCGAGGACGCGTTGACGGCCGCCGGCTTCGAGATCGTCGGGCGTGACCGCCGAGTGCGCTCGACCGGCGTCGCCGTCGATCTCGTCCTGACGGACACCCGCGGCACGACGTGGTTCGTCGACGTCGCCGGTCGGTCGACGAGCCACCGGGCCGGGATGACACGCAACGACGTCGTCTGGCGGACCCTCGGGCGGGCGACGGCGCTGCGCGGGCGGCGCGCCGACGTGCCGGTCCTGGTCCTCACGGCGGCGTTGGCGAGAGCCGGCAGCGAGGGCGACCAGGCGCTGCGGGCGGCTGGCCCCGACACGGTGTTCGACGTGGTCGAGCTCGGTGAACCGCGAGCGATGGCCCGCCTGGCGGCATACGCAGCCAACGGGCCTGCTGACGGCCCGGCACCGGGTTTCTGGTCACCAGGGGACCTCGCCCCCCGCCGCTGATGGCGGCCGTCCGAAGGGCTCCTACGATGCGGCCGTGGCAACGACGACGGACCAGGTCCTCACCGACGACATCACCGGTACGTTCACGATCGGCGGCGACCTGACGGTCCGCCGCCTCGGCTTCGGCTCGATGCGGGTCTCCGGTGCCCGCAACGGCGAAGGGGTGCGTGATCGCCAGGCCGCCCGTGACCTCGTGCGCCGCGTGGTCGAGCGGGGCGTGACGCTGATCGACACCGCCGACATCTATGGCTACGGCGAGTCCGAGGAGATCATCGCCGAGGCGCTGTACCCGTACCCGGAGGGCCTGCTCATCACGACGAAGGCCGGTTACCGCCCGGGCAAGATGCTCCCCGGGCACGTGACCCTGCCCCCGCTCGGGCGTCCCGAGCACATCAAGGAGGCGTGTGAGGGCAGCCTGCGCCGCCTGCGCGTCGACGTCATCGACCTCCTCCAGGTCCACACACCGGATCCCAACATCCCCTACGACGAGACGATCGGCGCGTTCGTGGAGCTGCAGCAGGCCGGCAAGGTCCGCCACCTCGGGCTGTCGAACATCACGGCGGACCAGCTGGCGTTCGCCCAGGCGCTGTGCACCGTCGTCACCGTCCAGAACCGCTTCAACGCCGGTGACCGCAACAGCGATGCCGTGATCGCGGCCTGCGAGGCGCACGGCATCGGCTTCATGCCGTGGGCCCCGATCCTCCTGCCGAACCGGCGCGTGGCCACGGTCATCGGTGAGATCGCGACGAGCCGTGGGGCGACGTCCCAGCAGGTCGCGCTCCGCTGGCTGCTGCAGCGGTCGCCCGTGATGCTCCCGATCCCCGGCACGTCGCAGATCACCCACGCCGACGCCAACATCGACGCCGCATGGGTCGAGCTCGACGCCTCCGACGTGGCCAGGATCGACGAGGCCGCCGGCGCCTGACGGCGGATCCCCGACGTTGCAGCGGCGCTCCACCTCGGCGCAGCACGGACCAGACAGGTACCCTGTTTCGGTGATGGCTGACGTGGAGCGCCCCGCACCAGCATGAGCCCGGTGCCTCCCCGCGATCCCGAGCAGGCCGTCGCCGGGCCGGCCGGCCCGGCACCCGTGCGACCGGCGTGGTCGGTACGGCGCACGTCGACGATCGACATGACCTGGCCCGACGGCCTCGGCCAGCAGCTGCGCCTCGACGGTCGGGCACGCGATGCAGTCACGTCGACACCCGACGCGCCGCCGGTCGTCGTCGGCGCGGCCACGACGAGCGTCGGGATCGGCGAGAACCGGATGATCGAGGACATCGTCGCCGATCCGGACCGCGCCACCCTGCAGCGCCTCGTCGGCTGTCGCGGCGGTGGCTACCTGCGGGCCGCGCTCGACGAGCACCTCCACGAGGACCGCGTCGCCGGCACGCCGCTGTACCTGCTGCTGGACGACATCTCCGGCACCAGTCTGATCGCCGGCTTCGCCTGGTCGCAGTGGACCGACGACTGGATGCAGGCCGGGCGTCGTCCGGCGCCCAACATGGAAGGCGTCTGCATCGGCTTCCGACCCGGTTCGAGCGCCCTGACGGAGCGCGGCGAGTTCGGCCCGAGCCATCGCATCCAGGTCGTGCCACCGCTCGTCAACGACGACGACCCGTTCGGCTGGCACGACCTGGCCGACCTGCCGGACGTCTCGATGCGGCGGGCCCGGCGCATCGACGTCTGGCGGGACCCTGACGACGGCACGATCATGATCGACTCGGCGTTCCAGGACTCAGCCGGTCATCCCGACGGTCCTCGCATCGCCGTTCACGAGTACCGGCTCGCCGCGACGGCCGACGCGGACACGCTGGTCCTGCAGACGGTCCGGCCCGACGCCCGCATCCTGCCCTTCCGGGAATGCCCGTCGGCGGTCGGCACGGCGTCGACGGTCCTCGGCACCGAGATCGGCGATCTGCGCACGACCGTGCTCGAGCGTCTCGCCAAGACGAACGGGTGCACGCACCTCAACGACGCGCTCCGCGCGCTCGCCGAGGTTCCGGTGCTGCTCGCCCACCTCGACGCCCAGCTCGCACCGACCTGACGGCCCTCGGTCCGGCTGGCCCACGACGGTGGAGGCTGGCTGCCTCGACACGGCCTGTGTGCTGGGGTGTCCAGGGTCGTCGCGCCGCCCGCGCTCTGACCCCGGACACACCCGGTGCATCGACCTCACGTTTTCGCAGCGTTCGGTGTCAGCCTTGATGCCCACGTCTTCGTCCGCCCGACGAAGTCGCCCGCAATTTTTTCCGCCCGCCCTCTCCCGTCGGAGCCGCCGCCAATCCGCCTTGGCGCTTCCTTCGAAGCTGGCTCGTTCCGTCGAGGACAGTGCTATGTATACACCAGCGTTTACATCCGTACAACCCCGGAAACCCCGTGCTGGCGGTCTGAGACCGACGTCACAACCCCGTGGCGACGTGCGGCCGAGGTGACGTCGCCGAGCGAGGCAGCGACCGATCCGTGGCCCGTCGGTCGTGGATCTCAGTGTTGGTGGGTGCGAGAGCGATCCGAGGCGCCAGACGCGAGGTGAGTGGTCACGATCTCGTCGAGATCGTCGAGATGGTCGTCGATGTCGACGTGGGCGACATCGAGCTGCGCTTGGTGTGCGAGGCGCCGAGCGTGTTCGGGATGCTGGAGCAGCGCGCCCAACGCGTCGACCCACGAATCGTGGTCGCCGGGGCGGGCGCAGAGTCCGTTGTGTTCGTGGACGATCGTGTCGGCCAGTCCGCCGATGGCAGCCGCGACGACGGCCGCGCCGGCGGCCATCGCTTCGAGTGCGACGGCGCCGAGGGGCTCCGGCCAGAGCGAAGGGATGGCAACGATGTCCGACCGACGCAACAGGTCGTCGGTGGCGTCGTAGTCGAGGTGGCCGACATGCGTGATGGTGAGTGCCGGGTTCGTCGCGGTTGCCAGGGCTCCGAGCTGCAGGCACTGGGACCAGTAGACGGGGTCTTCGATGACCCCGGCGATGCGGAGCTCGACCGGCCCGGGATGGCCGATGGCGGCGAGCGCCTCGATCACGACGGCGAGACCCTTCTCGGCGGTGATCCGGCCGGCGTAGGTGACGACCGCGGGGTCATCGGACCGGACACGGTGGCGGGGACGAACCGGCCCGAGCTCGCGCACGGGCCGCAACAGCCGGTGCAGACGATGGTCCAGCTGCGGGTTGGCCTCGTTGACGACGGTCCACATGTAGTCGCTGACCACGACGACGCCGTCGGCTGACCCCATCGATCGGCTCAGCGACTGACGGTGTCGGAGCTCGGCGACGCCGTACGTCGCGTCGCGGTGACGCAGCACGCAACGTCCCGCATCGATCGCGGTCAGGCACCCGTCGCCGAGGCGGTGAGGGCAGCTGCCCAGGTCTCGACGCCAGCGCAGCTCGCTCAAACACGTCAGGTAGTGGTCGTGGATGTACCACAGCAACGTTCCCCGCCCCTTGATCGCGGCAAGCGCTGGCACGATGCCAGGGTCGAAGACGTTGTGCACGTAGACGACGTCCGGATCGAGCCGGGTGACCGCGCTCACCAGGCCAGCCGCCGTCGACGGCGGTGACCGGCGTGACGCCAGTCCGTCGACGACCTGGACCGACTCGAGCCCGGGCGGCAACGAGCCCGCCGTCGAGCCGCAGACGAGATGCGAACGAACGCCGCGCCGCTTCAGGGCGGGGGTGAGCAACGCGATGTACTCCTCGGTGCCGCCGAACGTGCCGCCCTTCTCGTTGATGTGCACGACCGAGCCGAACGACATGGCCTTCCGAGCGTCGAGGTCGTGTCCATCCATGGGGCGAGCGGCGGGTGACCGCGTCGAGCTCATGCCGGCACCCTAGGAACACCGTGCCGCGCGTGCACCGAGTCCCGCCGGTGGCGTGCGAACTCCCCACCTCCGTCACTGGCCCGAGTCGTACACGTCAGCGACCGAGTCGAACAGCGCCGAACGTCGCGCTCACTTCGACCGGCGCCGACCGGCCGTCCGTCGAGATCGCGGAGTGGACGAGACTGTGGCCGTGGCCGACGCCATCGACCGAGGTCGTGAGTCCTTTCGACGGCGGGCGTGGGGGGAAGCGTTCGCACTGCTGTCGTCGGCGGAGCTCGACTCACGCTTCGCGCACGAGGATCTCGAGCGGCTCGCTGTGGCTTCGTACCTTGTCGGCCGCCTTCGAGACAGTGGCGAACTGGCCCGTGGTGGCGGGTGGGTCCACCGGGCCGAGCGCCTGGTCGATGACGGCCCACGCGACAGTGTCGAGAACGGATACCTGCGGCACTGCGCCTCCCTACGCGTGGCGTTCGAAGGAGATGTCGAGGCCGCCCATGCGGGTTTTGCCGAAGCGGCCACGATCGCTGACCGTTTCCGCCAACCGGAGCTCGTCGCGCTGGCCCGGGTCGGACAGGGCTAGCTATCTCAGAGCCACCGGAACGACATCGCAGCGATCGGTGATGACGTACGATCGCAGGGCCCACCCGGGGGCGTCAACGCGATGACCCCGCTCGGGCCCCCATCGTGCGCTGTAGGCGGATCCAGCGGTAGCCGTAGCCGGCGACGACGACGCGGTCGAGGTCGGGACCGATCGCCGGGTAGTCGCGATCGGCGAACACCTCGATCGGATCGCCCTCGACCTCGTCCTGAGGACCGAGGTCGACGGTCCGCTTGGTCGGACCGAGGTTCGTGACGGCGAGCATGACGCCGGACGGGGCCTGGTGCAGGAGGGCGAGGACGGCCCGGTCACCGGTGTCCACGTAGCGACAGGCGCCGGTCCCGAACTCCGGGCACTCGCGCAATGTCAGCAGTGCTCGACGGAACCAGGCGAGCAGCGAGGACGGGTCGCGACTCTGGGCCTCGACGTTCACGCGCTGGTAGCCGTACTCGTCGTCGTCGATGACAGGGCGGCGCAGGTCCCGCTTCCTTCCGGCGGAGAACCCGCCGTTCGGTGCCGTGGACCATTGCATCGGGGTTCGAATCGCGTTGCGTTCCGGCAGTGACAGGTCTTCGCCCATTCCGATCTCGTCGCCGTAGCGGATGACCGGGGTTCCGGGCAGGGTGAACTGCAGGGCGTACGCCATCTCGATGCGGCGGCGATCGTTGCCGAGCATCGGGGCGAGGCGACGACGGATCCCCCGTCCGTACAGCTGCATCGACGGATCCGGCCCGAACGCAGCGACGACCTCGTCGTGCTCGTGACCGACGAGACGTCCGAGGTCGACCTCGTCGTGGTTGCGCAGGAACGTGGCCCACTGGCACGACGCAGGCAGCTCCGGCATCTCGGCGAGCGCCTGCACGATCGGCGCGACCTCACCGCGCGCCAGGGCGAGGAACGTCCGCTGGTTGAGGATGAAGTTGAACAGCATCGGCAGGCGGTGCCCCGACCCGAAGTACTCGAGCAGCTGCTGCGGCTCGACGTTGGCCTCGGCGAGGATCACGGCGTCGCCGCGACGCCATGACAGCTGCGACCAGAAGGCGTCGAGCCACGCGAAGTCCTGCCGCGGGCTCGAGTCGCCTGGCGTCGTCAGCTCGATGACGAACGGCGCGGCGTCGAGCCTGAAGCCGGCAACCCCGAGCTGCACCCAGAAGCCGATGATCTTCTCGATCTCCTGGCGGACCTGCGGGTTCGCCATGTTGAGGTCGGGCTGGAAGTCGTAGAACCGGTGGTAGTACCAGGCCTCCGCCGTCTCGTCGTACGTCCACGTCGTGTCCTGGTACCCCGGGAACACCATGCCCTGGCGCCGGTCCGACGGCTCGGTCTGGGACCACACGTACCAGTCGCGGTACGGCGAACGGGGGTCGGCACGGGCGGCTCGGAACCACGGGTGCTGATCAGAGGTGTGGTTCACCACGAGATCGATCATCACCCGGATCCCCCGGTTGTCGGCTTGGTGCACGAGCTCGACGAAGTCGCCGAGCGAGCCCAGTCGCGGATGGATGCCGTAGAAGTCGGTGATGTCGTAGCCGTCGTCACGGTCGGGGCTCGGGTGGATCGGGTTCAGCCAGAGGCACGTGACACCCAGCCGGGCCAGGTGATCGAGCCGGTCGATGAGCCCGCCGAGATCACCGATCCCGTCGCCGTCGGAGTCCTGGAACGTGTCCACGTCGAGGCAGTACACGACGCCGTGGCGATACCAACGTTCGGGCATTGGCACGCCGTACCCGGTCGATGGACACGGCACACGTCGGGACCTCGCTCACCCGGCCCCGCGCAGCTGGGGGACGACGTGCTCACCGAACACGTCGATGAACCTCCGCTGCTCGATGCCCACGTGATGGAGCCAGATCCCGTCGAAACCGATCTCGACCAACTCGACGAGCCGGGCGAGGTGGCGAGCGGGATCACTCGACACGATGACACGCGACGCCACGTCTTGCGGGCGCACGTAACGCGCCGCCTCGTCGAAGTGCTCCACCTGAGCCAGGTCCCAGCACAGCGGCGGGTCGAACACGTTCGTGCGCCACTGGTCGAAGGCGATCGCCGACGCCTCGTCCTCGGTCGGTGCCCACGACACGTGGGCCTGGAGGTACACCGGCTTGCCGTCGCCGCCGCCCTCGCGGAAGGCGTCGACCACCCGTCGGAGCACCGCCGGGTCCTGGGCCACGGTGATCAGACCGTCCGACCAACGGGCCGCCCACCGGGCCGTGGTCGGCGAGACGGCTGCGGCGAGCAGCAACGGAGGTTCGGCCGGCAACGTCCACAGGCGCGCTCGATCGACGATCACCAAGCCGCGGTGCGTCACCTCCTCGCCGGCGAACAACGCCCGCATCACGCCGACGCACTCCTCGAGCCGACGGTTTCGGATCGCCTTGTCGGGCCACGGTTGACCGGTGATGTGCTCGTTCGAGAACTCGCCCGTTCCCAGCGCCACCCACAGACGGTGCGGGAACATCTCCCCGAGCGTGGCCGCCGCCTGGGCGACGATCGCCGGGTGGTACCGCTGACCGGGTGCGTTGACGACGCCGAACGGCAACGCGGTGGATGCCATCGCCGCCCCCAGCCAGGACCACGCGAACCCGGATTCCCCCTGACGCTCGCTCCAGGGCGAGAAGTGGTCCGATGACATCGCCGCGTCGAAACCTGCGGACTCCGCGTGGCGTACCGCATCGAGCAGGCAGCTCGGCGCGATCTGCTCGTGCGAGGCGTGCCAACCCACGGTCGTCATGGTTCGGGAAGGTGCCCACCGACGATCGGCCTCAACCGCAGTCGCCGGTGCTGCGCCTGCGAACGCCGGATCGCCGCGGTGCGGGCGCCGCTCTCGATCGACGGCCGTGTCCACGATCGATGACCTCGAGCCCCGGCGCTCGCCACTTCTGGGCGCGCAGGGTCTCGAATCCGGGACTGAGCGCGCCCAGAAGGCCGCTGCGTCGGACCTCGTCGAGGGCATCTGGGGTCGTGCCCCAGAT
>JBEVOM010000034.1:0-4682 GCA_040507575.1 Ilumatobacteraceae bacterium | reverse complement strand
GCGGGCGTGGCGATCTCGGTCGAATTCGGTCCGGTTTCCGACCCGGATCCGACCGCGATCGGAAGGACCGCAACCGCGAGCGGGCGAACCGGCCCGGCCCGTCAATGACGGGCGAGGGTGCCGAGGTAGAGCTCGATGACCTTGGGGTCGGTGAGCAGCTCGCGTCCCGGTCCGGAGTACGCGTTCCGGCCCTGGTCGAGGACGTAGCCGCGGTGGCAGACCTGTAGGCAGCGGCGGGCGTTCTGCTCGACCATGAGGATCGCCACTCCCGTTTCGTTGATCAACTTGCAGCGCAGGAACACCTCGTCCTGCAGCATCGGTGAGAGACCGGCCGACGGCTCGTCGAGCAGCAACACGCTCGGGTCGAGCATGAGCGCCCGGGCCATCGCCACCATCTGACGCTCACCTCCGGACAGCGACCCGGCCCGCTGTTGGGCACGCTCGGCGAGCCGTGGGAAGAGACCGGTCACGACCTCGTAGCGCTCGGCGAACCGGGCCGGGGCCAGGAAGCACCCCATCTCGAGGTTCTCGCGCACGGTCAACGTCTGGAACACGTTCTTCGTCTGGGGGACGAAGCCCACGCCGCGCCGGACGAGCTGGTGGGCGGGTTGACCCGTGATGTCGTCACCCCTGAGCCGGATCTCCCCCGAGCGGACCGCGACGAGGCCGAGCACGGCCTTGAGGAGCGTCGACTTCCCGGCGCCGTTCGGACCGATGATGCCGACGAACTCGCCCGGCGCCACCGTGAGGTTGCAGCCGTTCAGGATGTTCACCTCGGGCACGTAGCCGGCGACGACGTCGGTCGCCTCGAGCACGTTCCCGACCGACTGGCCGGCCACCCGGCCCGTCGGCGCACCGGTGTCGGTCATGGCTCCTCCAGGGTGTGGTCGGTCTCGCCGAGGTGCTGCAGCTGATCGAGGCCGAGCTCCTCGGCGCTCAGCCCCAGCTCCTCGATCGCCGTCTCGTCGTCGAGGGCGCCGAGATCGACGTCGTGGTGCGCGCCGAGGTAGGCGTCGATGACCCGCTGGTCACCGGAGATCTGCGCCGCCGTGCCCTCGGCGATGAGTTGTCCTTCGGCCATCACGAGCACCCAGTCGCTGATCTCGTGGACCATGTCCATGTCGTGCTCGACGAACAGGACCGTGCGTCCCTCCGCCTTGAGCGCCTTGATGTGGCCGAGCAGGCTCTGCTTGAGCGCCGGGTTCACGCCCGCCATCGGTTCGTCGAGCATGATCAGCTTCGGTTCGGTCATCAGCGCTCGCGCCATCTCCAGCAGCTTGCGCTGACCGCCGGAGAGGCTGCCGGCGAACTCGTTGCGCATGTGGTCCAGCTTGAACCGCTCCAGCAACGCGTCGGCGCGCTCGGTGTTCGCGGCCTCCTGAGCGCGCCACAGCCACGACAGGGCACCAGAGAAGAACTTCTCACCCCGCTGTTGCGTCGCGCCCAGCAGCATGTTCTCGATGACCGTCATCCGGGCCAGGCTCTTCGTCAACTGGAACGTGCGCACCATGCCGAGCCGGGCGACCTTGAACGCGGCCATGTGACCCACATCGCGGCCGTCGAACGTCCATGCCCCCATGTCAGGTTCGTCGAATCCGGTGAGCAGGTTGAAGAACGTGGTCTTGCCCGCACCGTTCGGTCCGATGAGCGCGGTGATCTCGCCGCGCTGGACCTCGACGTGGCCGACCGACACCGCCATCAATCCGCCGAACGAGCGCTGCACGGAGTCGACGACGAGGATCGGGTCCGACTTCGCGGATCCGGCTTCGGCGGCCGGCGCGCCGACGTGCGCCACGTCACCGGACATCGAACACCTGCTCGCGCTTGTCGCCGAAGATCCCCTGCGGCCGGTACACGACGAGCAGCGCCAGCGCGGCGCCGGCGACGATGAACCGGATCTGGCCGTAGTTGTTCTCGTCGACGAGCCACTCCGGCAGGTGCCCGTTCCGGGTGGCCTGGTCGAGGAGGTTGTCGACGAGCTGGATCACGAAGAAGAAGATGATCGTCCCCACGATCGGCCCCTTCACACGACCGAGGCCGCCGAGGACGATGATCACGAAGCAGAAGAACGTCAACGTGGTGGCGAAAGCGCCCGATTGCGCCGACTGCGTCTGGGCCGAGAGCACGAGGCCGCCGATCGAACCGATCAGACCACCCAGGATCAGGCTCTGCATCTTGAAGGCCAGGACGTTCTTGCCGAGCGCTCGGGCGGCCTCCTCGTCCTCTCGGATGCTCTTCAGCACCCGACCCCATGGACTGCGCATGACGGCCCAGACGAACAGCCCGATGACGGCGACGAGGCCCCACCCGAGCAGCAGCATGAACAGGCGGTACCCGTCGATCGACTGGGCGCCGAGCTTGTAGCGGGCGTCGTTCTGCAGGGGGTTGAGGTCCTGGAAGAAGTCGGTGAACTGGTTGCGCCCGTCGTTGCCGCCGGTGAGCCAGGTGAAGCGCACGGAGTTGAGGAAGTACCGGATGATCTCCGACGCGGCGATCGTGACGATGGCGAGGTAGTCGGCGCGCAGGCGCAGCGTCGGGATGCCCAGCAGCAACGCGAGCGCGACGGAGCAGATCACGACCATCGGGAGCGCCCAGTACCAATCCCAGCCGTACGTGCGGACCGGGATCGCGAAGGCGTACGCGCCGACCGCGGCGAAACCGGCCTGGCCGAAGTTGAGCAACCCGGTGTATCCGACGTGGACGTTGAGACCGGACGCGATGAGGCAGTAACCCGCAGCACCTGCGCTGATGCTCGTGTACAGGGCGTTCCAGAAGATCAACGACCAGTTCATCCCACGCGCTCCTTCCTGCCGAGAAGTCCTTGGGGACGGATGAGGAGGATCAGGATGAGCGCGAAGAGAGCGCCGACCGTCTTGAGGTCGTTGGCGTTGGGGACGACCCACGTCCAGAGCTCGACGAAGATGCCGACGACGAGGCTCCCGGCGAGTGCGCCGAACGGGTTGCCGAGCCCGCCGAGCGTGATGGCCGCGAACATGAGGAGCAGCAGCGTGAAGCCCATGTCCCACTTGACGCCGTACTCGAGGCCGTAGAAGACGCCGCCGATGCCGGCGAGCGCCCCGCCGAGCGTCCAGACCACGAGGACGACCCGGTCGGTGTCGATGCCCGTCGACGACGCGAGCTCGGGGTTGTCCGACACGGCGCGGATCGCCTTGCCGAAGCGAGCTCGCAGGAGGAACAGCGCGACCCCGACGATCACGAGCGTGGACAGCACGATGATCCAGACCGACCGCGGCGCGAGGTCGATCGAGCCGAGGCTGATCGGGTCGGTCTGCAACGTGAAGTCGCTGTAGGCGTCCTGACCAGCGCCGTACACGAACAGGAACACGTACCGGACCGCCAGCGCGAAGCCGATCGAGACGATCATCATCGACGTCAGACTGGTCCCGCTGTGGCGCAGCCGTCGCCAGAGACCGAGCTCCTGGGCGCTGCCGGCCGCGGCCGTCGCGATGACGGCGAGGGGCGCGGCGAGCAACATGTTGAGGCCCACCTCGCGATTGAAGTAGAACGCGATGAGCGCGCCGAACGTGACCATCTCCCCGTGGGCGAAGTTGGACAAGCCCGTCGTCCCGTAGATCAAGGACAACCCGACCGAGGTGATCGCGATGATCATCGCCAGCTTGACGCCGTTGGCCAAGGTCTGGGGCAGCAGGCTCCACTTGCCGCGGATGTCGCGGGTGTCCGTGCCGAGGAAGAACGCTCGTGTCACACGCTGGTTGCCGGCGACCACCGCCTCCTGCTCTCCGCCCCCCTCCTCGACGGTCAGATCGTCAGGGAGTGAGGACTCATCGATGCGCACCGTGTACGTGCCCGGTGTCTCGATGGCGACCAGGTAACGGCCCTCGTCGTCCGTCTCGGCCGAGGCGACCTCGGTACCGGCCTCGTCGAGCACGATGATCCGCACACCGACGACGGGCTCGGTGACGCGCTCGCCCTCCTCGACGAAGCGGTTCTGCACGCGTCCACCGATGGACTGCAGTGGAGGCGGCTCCTGGGCCGAGGTGGGTGATGCCGACAGCAGCGCGCCGACGCCGATCGCCATCATCATCACCAGGAGCGCGGCCCGTGACGCCCGCACTGCCGTCACCTGGTGCCCAGTCATGTGGAGCGCGAGGGTACAAGACCGTCCGATGCGGCGCGTCCGGCCGATGTGACGGGAGACACGCATGACGACGTGCTCAGCACGAGCCAGACCGTCATCGACCACAGCGCGGTCGCACCGGCGACGTGCAGACCCACCAGGAGCTCGGGAACGTCGTTGAAGTACTGGACGTACCCGATCGCAGCCTGCAGGAGGCCGACGAAGATCCACGACGACACCGCGGTCTGCAGGACCGCCCGCTCCTCGGGCCGTCGCTGCAGGTGCAGCGCGAGCCCGACGGCCAGGGCGATCGCGATCAGCACGGTGGTGCCGTGGACCCGGGCCGCATCGGCGATGTCCACGCCGAAGCGCTGGACGTCCTCGTCGCCGGCGTGCGGGCCGGCGCCGGTGACGACGGTGCCGGCGACGATGGCCACGCCCGTCAGCGCAGCCAGCACCCACGTCAGGCGCGACGTCACCGGGGTGACGACGCGGTGGCGCTCGCCGTCGGGCTCCCCGGCGCGCCGCAGCAGCACGACCGCGACGGCGACGAGCGCCTGCGACAGCAACATGTGGCCCTGCA
>JBEVOM010000233.1:0-11468 GCA_040507575.1 Ilumatobacteraceae bacterium | reverse complement strand
AACCCGTACGGCAAGGGGATGAGCCGGCCGAGCCTCGACACCCATCAGCTCGGCGTCATCACCCTCGTGCTGGACTCGGCACAGCGCAGTCCGGCGCGGTTCCTGGCGGCGGCGGCCGCGGGTCATCCGGAGCGGTTCGACGGGCTCGCCTCGTGGACCACGCCGACGTTCGAGGTCACCTCCGGCGGACCGATCGACGTTGGGCTCGACGGCGAGACGATGTCCGTCGACCCACCGCTGCGCTTCTCGATCCGACCGACGCCGGTGCGGGTGCGGCTGCCGCACCACGCCATCGGCTACTCGCCTGCGGCGCGCAAGCTCGGCTGGTCGGAGGGTTGGCGCCAGCTCGTCGGCGTGATGCGCGGCCGGCCGACCCGGTTCGACGGATGAGCGACGCCGACGCCAAGGTGTCGACGATCGAGTCGGTGGTGCCCGGCGCCGCTGCACTGCGCCGGTACCAGGGCCGGTGGTTGCGCGCCGACCTCGTTGCCGGCATCGTCCTCGCGGCGATCCTCGTGCCCCAGGGGATGGCCTACGCAGAGCTGGCCGGCCTCCCGCCGGTCACCGGGTTGTACACGACGATCGCCTGCCTCGTCGGGTACGCGCTGATGGGGCCGTCGCGCATCCTGGTGCTCGGACCGGACTCGTCGGTCTCGCCGCTGATCTTCGCGGCGATCACGCCGCTGGTCGTGCCGACCAGCGATCCGGCGACGGCCATCGCCCTCGCCGGGATGATGGCGGTGATGGTCGGGCTGATCCTGATCGGGCTGGGCATCGGCAAGCTCGGCTTCGTCGCCGACCTCCTGTCCAAGGAGGTTCAGGTCGGGTACATGAACGGGCTGGCCATCACCATCTTCGTCGGACAGCTCCCGAAGCTGTGCGGCTTCTCCACCGACGCAGATGGCTTCGTGGACGAGTTGGACGCGTTCGTCGACGGGTTCGGGGGGCGCAACTCGACCGCGCTCCTGCTCGGCCTGGCCACGCTGGTGGTCCTGCTGGGGCTGCCGCGACTCACCCGTACGGTGCCGGCCGTGCTGGTCGCGGTGGTGGGTGCCACCGTGGTGACAGCGGTCCTCGACCTCGACATCCCGACCGTCGGGGCGCTGCCTCAGGGGTTGCCGCGGCCGGCGCTGCCGTGGACCGATTTCGGCGACGTCGGTCCGATGCTCGTCGCCGCGATGGGCATCACGCTGGTCTCGCTGACCGACACCATCGCGACATCGACCAGCTTCGCCGCCCGGCGTGGCGAGGAGGTCGACCCGAACCAGGAGATGATCGGCATCGGGACCGCCAACGTCGCCGCCGGCTTCTTCCAAGGCTTCGCCGTCTCGACCAGCGGTTCGCGCACCGCGGTGGCCGAGCAGTCCGGGGCCAAGAGCCAGCTCACCGGGCTCGTCGGCGCGTTCCTGGTCGCCCTGCTGCTGCTGTTCTTCAGCGGCCTGCTCGCCGACCTGCCGCAGACCGCGCTGGCTGCGGTCGTCATCGGCGCGGCGCTGTCATTGGCCGATCTCACCACCGTCCGCCGGTACGCCCGAGTCCGCAAGACGTCGTTGATGCTGTCGCTCGTCGCCACCGCCGGGGTGGTGTTCTTCGGCGTCCTGCAAGGGATCCTGATCGCCGTCGTCCTGTCGATCCTGCTCTTCTTCCGCAGCAGTTGGTGGCCCCATGGCGAGGTGCTCGGCCGGGTCGCCGGCCAGGAAGGCTGGCACAGCATCCGGGGGTCACCCGATGCGGTCGCGCGAGCCGACGTGCTCGTGTACCGCTGGGAGGCGCCGCTCTTCTTCGCCAACGCGGGCATGTTCCGCCAGCAGGTCCGGCACCTCGTACGGAAGGGCCAGCCCCGCTGGGTGGTGCTGCAGTGCGAAGCGATCACCGACATCGACGTCACCGCCGCGGACATGCTCGAGCGCCTCGACCGGGAGTTGAACGGGGAGGGCGTGAACGTCGCGTTCGTCGAGCTCCGGAGCCGGTTGCACGATCTCGTCTTCCGCTACGGCTTGTTCGAGACCCTCGACCGTGACCACTTCTACGACTCGATCGACGAGGCCCTCGCTGCGATCGACACCCCGGAGCAGAGCTGACCGGCGGGGCTCAGGACGCCCGTGGCTCCCCGGTGCGGGCGATGTGCAGCAACTGGCGGACGGCAGGTGAAGTGGAGCTCGTCGTCGCCCGACGGTGACGGGCCGGCGAACTCGGGGACGGTGTCGAGCATCATGCGCACCTTGGCGTCGCGGTACCCGGGCTGTTGCACCGCCTTGGCGTACAGGCCCAGCGAGACGTTGTTCACGAACACCCGACCGTTGACCTCGGCCAGGTCGACGCGGCGCTCACCACCGTGCACGAACGCGTCCAGGGCCCCGACGACATCGTTGCGATCGACACCGACGTCGAGCGCGAAGTGGTTGCGGATGCCGGCGGGGATGCACGCGAACGGGAGGTCGTGCTCGGCAGCGATCCCGGCGACGAGGGCCTGCGTGCCGTCCCCACCCGCGGCGGCGAGCGCGTCGGCCCCGCGGGCGACGGCGTCGCGCACCAGCACCAGCAGATCGTCGCCCGGACGGAGCTGGATGGGCTCGATGCCTCTGGCGCGAGCCTCGACGTCGAGGTGCGCGGCGGCCGCCTTGCCGCCACCGGACCTCGGGTTCCAGACCACCACCGCTCGGCTCGGCGGGTCCGCCGGCGGCAGGGCGACATGCAGGCGGAACGCTCGTCGGGCGGCCTCGGTGGCGAGCGCGAACAGGGCACCGGCGACGAGCAGGTCCGCGAACACCCGTCCCGTCAGCAACACGGCGAGCACCAGTCATGTCTCGATCGACCCTTTCACCTCACCGCCGCCGCTGACCGCGGGGTGAACGAACGATGCCACGCCCCACCCCCGGGGCACCACGCCCGGAACCGGAGGCGGCGCGCCACGCGATGTTCGCGCTCGCCCTGGGCTTCGATGTCGACGGCGGCTGAAAACTGACCCCCTCATCGACCCTCGAACCTGCCCGACCAGGAGGGGTCCGTTTTCAGCCGCCCTGACATGCGACTTCGAGCGCGTGAGCCTCTCACCCACATCGGATGGTGACGGGCGCTCGTCACGGGACGACGATCGGGTACCTGCGATCGAATGGCCGCGGAGGAACGAGGGCGTGATGGGGCTGCTTCGACATCGTCGAGATCGTGAGGTGAACCGGCGGTTCCAGATGCGCGAGAAGCTCATCGCCATCGGTGACGACTACTGGATCGAGGACGACGCCGGCGACAAGGTCTTCAAGGTGAACGGCAAGGCGGCCCGGCTCCGCGACACCTGGATCCTCGAGGATGCGTCCGGCGCCGAGGTCGCTCGGATCAAGGAGAAGAAGCTGACCGTACGCGACAGCATCCGGATCGAGCTCGACGGCGGAGAGGTCCACGTGAAGAAGGCCCTGGTCGGGATCCGTGACCGGTTCCACATCGAGGTCGCCGGCGGGAAGGACCTCGCGGCACACGGCAACGTGCTCGACCACGAGTACCAGATCGAGCGCGGCGGCGACACGGTCGCCGAGGTGTCCAAGAAGTGGTTCCGGGTCCGCGACTCCTACGGGGTCGAGGTGCGGACCGGTAACGACGCCGTGCTGATGCTGGCGATCGCAGTGGCGATCGACGAGCTCGCGCGCGACTGAGCGACGCCTGACCGGGCCCCCGACGCGGCGAACGAGACGTCGGCACGATCCCCCGCCCTTCGCTCAGGGGGCCGGCGCCGGGCCATCGGCGAGTGCGGGACCGCCTTCCTCGGGCAGCAGGCTCCGTTGGTCGAGGACGTAGAGGAGGATGAAGCCGGGCAGGACGATGACGACGGCGGCGATGGTGGCGACGAGGAGGGCGTTGAGGGTGCCGGACGGTGCGGCGGCGTCGGCGACCTCGAGGCTCTCCGGGAGGATGTAGGGCCACTGGGCGACGCCCCAGCCGACCATGACGGCGACGACAGCGCCGATGGCGGCGAGCCGGGCCTGGCGGTCGCGGCCCCGACGGAGCAGCAGCAGCGACCCGATGCCGCACACGGCCGACACGATCACGGCGGGGAGGGCCCGCGATGTCAGGCCGTGGAACACGTAGGGGGCGTCGGCGCGCAGCACGAACACGCCGACGGCGGCGACGGCGCCGGCGATGACGGCGGTGATCTCGGCCCGTGTGCGGAAGTAGGTGGCCATCTCGTCGTCGTCGAGGCGGCGGGCGTCCCACACGAGGTAGGTCGCGGCGAGGTAGGCGACGACGGCGACGGCGAGGACGCCGCCGAGGATGGAGGTCGGGTTGACCCAGCTCGACCACGGGTTGCCGGCCTGTCCGCCGGCCGGGACCCGGCCAGAGGCGATGGCGCCGGCGATGGCGCCGAAGCAGTAGGGGACGAGCACGGACGAGATCGCGAACGCGGCGCCGAAGTTGCGACGGTCGCGGGTGCGGAAGACGGTCTTGCGGAAGGCGAAGCCCGCGCCGCGCAGGACGATCCCGAACGCGGCCAGCGTGAGCGGCACGAACAACGTGAGCGTGATCGAGGCGTAGGCGACGGAGAAGCCGGTCCACAGCACGACGAAGCAGAAGATCAGCCAGACGTGGTTGGCTTCCCACACGGGCGCGATGGAGCGGTCGATGTGGGCGCGGGGCCGTTCGCCGCGTTGGGCGCCGCCGGCGACGAGGTCCCAGAAACCGGCCCCGAAGTCGGCGCCGCCGAACACGGCGTAGGCGGTGACGGCGATGAACAGCACGACGGCGATGACGGTGCTCATGACACGGTCACCTCCTCCCGCTCGCCCCGACCCGAGTCGTCGTCGTCGGCTGGGGGTGCGCTCGGCCCGTAGGGGACCTCGTCGTCACCGACGTCATGCTCGCGGAAGCGCCGCGCCATCTTGCGCAGGATCAGGATGGTCGTCACCCCGAGCCCGATGTAGAGCGCAGCGACGAGGAGGAACGTGATCCACACGCCGGTGTTGCCCGTCGCGGCGTCCTCGACCTTCATGAGCTCGTAGACGATCCACGGCTGCCGGCCGACCTCGGACACCACCCAGCCGGCTTCCATCGTGATCACCGCTGCGACCCCGGCCCCCGATGCCAGCAGGAGGAACAGCTTGGAGCGCGGGAACCGCCGCTTGAAGATCCAAGACAGCCCGTACCACGCCGACAGCAAGAACAGCAACGTCCCGAGGCCGACCATGAGGTCCCACGCCAGGTGGACCGTGTTGACCTCCGACAACGTCGGAGCCTCGTCGGCCGGCACGGTGTCGAGGCCCTGGATCACCGTTGCCGTGCCGTCGGTGGGATCCGACAACCACGACGCCAGACCGGGGATGGGGATCCCGCCCGACACCGTCCCATCGCTGTTGAGGTGTCCGAACAACGTCTCGGGCACGTCGCTCGACGTCGTCGGGACCAACTCGATCGCGGCGAATTTGATCGGCTGGTTGTTGTACACCCAGCGAGCCAGCGAATCACCGATGCCCATCTGGATCGGCGTGGCGATCGCGGCCACGCTGAAGGCGATCGTGAAGCCGACGCGGTGATAGCGGTCCCGACGACCGCGCAGCATCCCGACCGCGTACACCGACGCCACCAGGAACCCGCCGACGACGTACGCCGCCAGCACCATGTGGGCAGCCATCAACGGCATGGCGTCGTTGAAGATCACGGCCATCGGGTCGACCTCGACGATCTCGCCGGCGCTGTTGAGCTGGAACCCCGACGGCGAGTTCATCCACGCGTTGGCCGCGACCACCGACACGCTGCCCAGGATCCCGGTCACGACGACTGGCACACCCGTCCAGAAGTGGGCCCACGGACTCAGGCGGCGCCACCCGAAGATGTAGATCGCCACGAAGATCGCCTCGGTGAAGAAGAACAGGCCCTCGAACGCGAACGGCACGCCGAACGCCTCACCCCACTGACCCATGAACCGCGGCCACAACAACCCGAACTCGAAGCTCAACACGGTCCCCGTCACCGCGCCCACGGCGAACGTCACCGCCATGTACTTCGACCAGCGCTGCGCCAACTGCATCGCGTCGGCGTCACCGTGCTTGACACCCCGGTAGTTGGCGATCAGCGCCATGAAGGCCCACGACACGCCGAGCGGAACGAGGATGATGTGGAACGCCAGCGTGAACGCCATCTGCGACCGGGCCCACGGCACGGGGTTGACAGCCAGGATCGGGATGATCGAGGAGCCGACCATCATCGACCTCCGGACCGGGTCGACCACGACGCTCGGCGTCGCGGGCCCGCCCGGTCGCCGCGAGCCCGTCGAGTCACTCCCGCGTCGGCGATGGTCACAATGCGGATCATGACAGCCCGACGAGAACGGGCATCCCCCCATCGGGGGGATGCCGTTCACCTCGACGCCGTGCCCGCGCCCGGTTCTGACGCTGTTCCGGGGCCAGAAGTGGCCCCGGAACTCACGGAGAACCGTCCGACGGTGCACGCGGCGCGATGACCGGGACGCGTGAGCTCGCCCGTGCGCGAACATCGCTGTGTGACCATCCATCGATGCCTCCCGAGTCAGCCTGTGCGTGCGAGGTTGCGCATCGGAGGGCGCCGGTCGGTGGCCGCGTTGGTCGCCGTCGCCCTCGTTGCGTCGGCGTGCAGCGACGATGACGATGCGAGCACGACAGACGCTCCGGCGACGAGCGCGGAGGATCCGGTGGCGGCGGCCGAGGCACGGGTCGCGGACGCGGAGTCCGGCGTGACCGATTCGCAGGCCGCGCTGGAGGCGGCGCGTGAGCAGTTCTGTGTCGACGCCGAGGGCTACATCGAGATCCTCGACCGGTACGGCAAGCTGTTCACCGACGATGCCGCCACGGTCGGCGACGTCCAGACGCTCGGGGCCGACCTCATCGAGCCGCGCGAGACGGTGGCGTCTTCGGTGAACGAGGTCGAGGAGGCGAAGACCGCGCTCGCCGCCGCCGGGCAGGAGCTCGCCGACGCGCAGGCGGCGCTGGCGCAGGCGATCGCCACTGCGTCGAGCGTGCCGACGAGCGCGACGACTCCCGAGACCACGACGACGACCACGCTCGTTCCAGCGGCCACGATCGAGCGCGTCCAGCAGGCCGAGGACGACCTCGCCCAGACCGGCGAAGGGATCACGGCGGCGACGCCACTGGCGGACGCGACCGCGGAGTACAACTCGGCTGCGTTCGCGCTCCAGGTCGCCTGGCTCAGGCTGTTCTCCGATGCGGGCTGCCTCACCGACGAGCAACAGGCCGAGGCCGTCGACCAGGTGTCGGCGTACACGACGACATTGCAGACCGAGCTGCAACAGGTCGGGTACTACGACGGAGAGATCGACGGGATCTACGGCCCGCTCACCGTCGAGGGCGTGAAGAGACTGCAAGCCGACAGCGACCTCCCCGAGACCGGGTTCGTCGACCGGGCCACGGCCGAGGCGCTCGACGAGCTCTTGGCCGGGCTCGACCTGCAAACCGCAGCCGCCGACCTCACCCACACCGCCTCTGTCCAGACCGTGCTCACGTTGACCGGCTTCTGGACCGGCCCCATCGACGGGGTCTGGACCGACGAGCTGACCGCCGCCCTCCAGGAGCTCCAGGTCTCGTTGGGCGTCGAAGCCACCGGCGTCGTCGACGCGGCGACGCTGGCCGCGTTCCAGCAAGCACGTGCCGAGCCACCGAAGACCTCGCCGGTGCCGACCACCGTCAACGCGCCGGCCACGAGCGTCGCGCCCACGACTCCCGCCACAACGACACCGGTGACCACCGCTACCACCGACACCCCCGCCACCGCGACCGCCCCCACCGACAGGGACGAGCCGACGGTCCTCGTCGCCGACTCCGATCTCGGCCCGATGCTCACCGGCTCCAATGGCATGACCGTCTACTTGTTCATGCCCGACGCCCAAGGCACCCCGACCTGCGCGGACGCGTGCGCCCAGGCGTGGCCGCCGCTGACGGTCGACGATGCCGGCCAGCTCTCCGGCGGCGACGGCGTCGACGCCTCGCTGCTCGGCACCGTCGAGCACCCACCGGCGGGGACCCAGGTCACCTACAACAGCTGGCCGCTGTACTTCTTCGCAGGCGATTCCGCCCCTGGCGACACCAACGGTCAGGGTCAGGGCGGGGTGTGGTACGTGCTCGATCCCACCGGCAACGCGATCGACATCGACTGACCGCGTCGACGATCGGCGGCCGCAGCGATCGGCCGACGCCTGGTTCGGACAGGCCGGGTGTCGTGAGACATCGTCTGCCAGTTCTGCAGCGACCGGAACCAGAGCTCGGACGTTCGCGGTCACGACCGGTGGTCGGGCCGCCCGGCACCGTCACCCAGCCGGGTGATCTTGCTGCCGCGCGCTCCTTCTGTCGCCCACAGACGTGTGTCCCGACCGCACGCGGGGAAGGGGTGACCATGCCGCAGTTCCGCCAGAGCGCACGCCGTGCTGCGGTCGGCTCGGCGACATCGTCAGCCGAGTCCGTGGTGGCTGCGCGCCCGTCCGTCCGAACCGCCGAGGAGGCGTCATGACCATCGACAGTGTTCCGGGTTCGATCCCGGTGGACACCGAGCCCGATGACCGGTCCAAGCCGGCCGAGGTTGCCGAAAAGGCGAAGTCGGCCGCGGGAGAAGTCGCCGCAGCTGCGACCTCGAGCGCCAAGGATGTCGCCGGCGAGGCCGCTACCCAGGCCAAGGTCGTGGCCGGCGAGGCCAAGCGGCAGGTCGCCAACGTTGTCGACCAGACGCGTCACGAGCTCTCGCAGCAGGCCGACGACCGGACCCGGCAGGCTGCCGGCGGTCTGCGTACGTTGTCTGACCAGGTGTCCGCGCTGGCCGACGGTCGTCCCGGCGAGGCCGGCCCGCTCGTCGGGTACCTCGAGGACGCCCGGGCACGGGTCTCGTCGATCGCCGACCGTCTCGAGGCCGGCGGACCGCAGGGCCTGCTCGACGACGTGACGGACTTCGCCCGGCGTCGTCCGGTCGTGTTCCTCGTCGCCGCCGGCGCCGCCGGGTTCGCCGTTGGCCGTCTGGCACGCGCCGGACGGGCCGTCCAGCAGGACCCCAGCGCCCAGCAGGACCAGAGCGTGTCGCCGGCCGACGCGTCCGCCGGGGAACTGTCTGAGCTGCCGCCGCCCACCCCGGCCGTCGACGGTCCGTTCGTGGCCACGGCACTGTGACGTGAGCGCGACCCCGACCTACGACCCGGCGACCGAACCGAAGCGACCCGACGCGTCGCTGGGCGAGCTCCTGGCCGAGATGACCACGGATCTCAGCACCCTGTTCCGTAAAGAGGTCGAGCTGGCCAAGACCGAGGCCCGCGACGAGGCGGGCCGGGCCGGCAAAGCCGCGGCGATGCTCGGCGTCGCCGCCCTCGCCGCGTGGCTGGCGCTCGTCATGCTGTCCCTCGCCCTGGCGTGGTTGCTCGACCAGGGGCTCAACACCGCCCTGTCGTTCGCCATCGTCGGGCTCCTGTGGGCCATCGCCGCCGCCGTCCTGGTGACGGTCGGACGACGCAAGCTCGCCGACCTGAAGACATTGCCGCAGACCACAGAAACCATCAAGGAGGACGTCGAATGGGCGAAAGCGCAGAAGAACTGAGACGTGACATCGAAGAAACCCGCGACGGGCTGTCCGAGACACTCGATGCGATCGGCGACCGGGTCAGCCCGGGCCGCGTCATCGAGCGACGCAAGAACCGGATGGTGCAGGGCGTGCAGTCGGCCCGCGAACGCGTGATGGGGTCGGTCACCGACGCCCGCGACGGCATCGCGGGAACCACGAGCAGTGCCGTCGACACCGTCAAGGAGACCCCCGACCTGGTGCGTCAGCAGACGCAGGGCAGCCCGCTCGCCGCCGGAGCCATCGCCTTCGGGATCGGGTTCCTCGCGGCAGCCATCCTGCCCGCCAGCCGTCCCGAGCAGCGCGCCGCCGAAGGACTGATGGACAAGGCCGAACCACTGAAGGAGGAACTTGCCAGCACCGGCCGAGCGGTCGCCGACGGCGTCAAGAGCGTGGCCCAAGACGCTGTCCAGGAGATCAAGGCGACCGCTGGTGACAGCGCCCAAGCGTTGACCGACACCGTGCACGACGGCGTGGACACGACCAAGGCCACCACCCAGGACGCGGCCGCCTCGGTGCGGGACGAAGTCACGACTCCACCCGCCTGATGATCCCGGGCGGGCGCCGTGCCTCGGCTCTCGGCGGTACGCAGCCGTCACCCGTGTCTTCCCTCGCCCGACGTGGCGACGGAAGGCGCGGGTGCCTGGACGAGATGGCTGGGGGTCGTGGTGTGACAGCCGGTGTCAGCGGCGGCGTGACATGTGGGCGAACCCGGAGCGCGTGACCGGCATCGGCGGGTGGTTGTCCGTGGCCGGTCCGTCGAGTTGCGACAGCCCCGGCTCCGAACGACGATCGGCGGCAGGTGACCGGCGTTGGCCCGTCGGCCGAGGGCACGCCGGACAAGCGCTCGTCACCACTTCGCCGTCGTGCCGACCGCCGACAAGCGCCTCGAGTGGGACAGTGGGACGCGACACCGCTCGCCACCGCGCCCATGGTTTGACGCCGGCGGAACGTGGTATGGGGAGGCCGGCCCATGACCGATGCGCACCCTGGGGAGGATCGATGGCGAACTTCTTTGGTGAGTCGGATGCTGCCGTCGAGCAGCTCTACGACGAGCTGATGGCCCGAGCGTGGGCCATCCACGGCGTCCTCGGCGCAGCGGCGACGGACGTGACGCGCGCCGACGTCGCAGCACGGCTGGCCGCCGTGGCGCTCAGCCACGTCAGCGGGCTCGCGACAGGGGGGGTCGACGCCGACGTTGCGCTCGACGCCGTGTTGTGGCCGGCTGCCGGACGACCCGTCGAGGGTGACCCGTGGTGGTCGACGCCGCTCGGACAGCTCGTGTCGAAGACCCCACGAGAACGGGCTGCCACGCGTGACCAACGGCCAGGCGGCGTGACCCCCGAGCTCGTCGCGAGCTGACCGACGAACCTGCGGGGACGTCATCTGCCCCTCGGCTCGCCGACTCGATGCTGCTCGGCGGCCTGCCGGGCGTGGCGCGCCACGACCGGCCCCGAAGTCACGTCAGCATCGATGCCGTCGACCCACGTCGCGTCGTCGTACTGGACCAGATCGAGCTCGAGGGCGACGTGGTCGCTGACGGCAGTGGTGGGTCGGTCGGCGGTCGATGAGCAGGGCGACGCTGGCGAAGGAGCAGGCCGGGATCAGTCGACAGGTCAGCCGGATGAGCCATCGGAGGTCGGCTTTGAGTGTGCGCTCGGTGAACAGGGTCAGGGCCAGCGAGGCGAGCACCGTCTGCAGCTCGATTGACTCGGGGTCTGTCACCCACCTCGCGATGCCGACGGGTTCGCCGGTCGCCACATGCGGCGCGCGGCCCGGCGGCGTGGGCGGGCCTTCTCACGGTGGTGGTTCCTCGTACTCGAAGACGCTCAACAGTCCGGCCAGCGTCAGCACGCGCACCACGGTCGGTGACGCCGCGGCGATGACGAGGCGCCGTC
>JBEVOM010000231.1:0-12759 GCA_040507575.1 Ilumatobacteraceae bacterium | reverse complement strand
ACGGGCTCGTGGAAATCTCCTTTGGGTTCCACAACCCGCCACGCCGGCAGGTTTGACGAGCGGGGGGTCGGGGGGGTCCTCGCGCGATACTGCGCCTGCATCCACCGCCTGGCCCGCGCCGGCCTCGCCCACGTCTTCACGCCTGACGTCGAGATCGACTACTTCGACGGGGCGATGCACGTGGAAGGGCTCGGCGCGCTCGTCGACGGTCCGCCACCCGCGTTCCGCTCGAGCATGCACGCGCTCGCCCATGCCTCGATCACGATCGATGGCGATCGGGCCCACGCCGACACGTACGCAGTAGCTCACCTGCTGCTCGACGGCGACGGCCCGGCCGGCACGTTGACGACCCGGGGTCTGCGCTACGTCGACGAGCTCACCCGCACCACCGACGGATGGTTGATCAGCCACCGCCGCCACATCCCGCTGTGGCAGTCCGATCAGACGGCGACACCGCCGTCCGCCCCCGACGCCCTGCGGCGCTGACCCGACCCCCGACCGCTCCCCGACCCACCCGACCCCGAGGAGTTCGATGACGACCAACAGGTCTTCGACCCGACCGCTGCCCGTACCCGACACGGTGAACGGACCGTACTGGCGGGCCGCCCGCGAGCACCGGTTCGTGCTCATGCGGTGCACCGACTGCCAGAAGTACGTGCACCCGCCGCGCCCGACGTGTCCGCGCTGCCAGTCGGCGGCGATCGCAGCCACGACGGCGAGTGGCCGAGGCACCGTCTACTCGTTCGGGGTGATGCACCGCGGAGGCAACCCGGGCTTCGAGGACGATCTGCCCTACGCCGTGCTCGTCGTCGAGCTGGCGGAGGAGCCGTTGCTGTTCGCGATCGGCAACGTGGTCGACTGCCCGCTCGAGGCGATCGAGATCGGCATGCCGGTGGAGGTCGTCTTCGAGGACCTGACCGATGAGATCTCGCTGCCGCAGTGGCGTCCGAGCGTCCAGGTCCCGGCGTGACCGGCGACCTCCGCGACCGCACGGCGATCGTCGGGATCGGGCACTCCGGCGCGGCGCGTGACCTCGGCGTCCTGCCCGGGGTGTACACCACCACGACGTGTGTGCAGGCGATCCGTGACGCCGGGCTCGAGCTGTCCGACATCGACGGCATCACGACGCTGCCGCCGCAGACTCCTCCCGGCTACAACGACCCCGACGTGTCGTACATGATCGAGCAGCTCGGCCTGCCCGGCGTCCGGTGGTACGGAACGGGCCTCGGCGGTGGCGTCGGTCCCGGCCTGATCGGCGACGCCGCGATCGCGCTGGCCACCGGGCAGTGCAACTACGTGCTCGCGTTCCGCACGATGGTCGCCCCCCGGCCGGGCATGACGTACAACTACATGGGCAAGGACGGCGCCAGCGGGCCGTTGGCGTTCACCCTGCCGTATGGCCTCGGCGTGTTCATGCAGTACTTCGCGCCGTGGTACCGCCGCTACCGGTACGAGCGCGGCTTGACCGACGAGCAGATGGGCGCGTACGTCGTGGCGATGCGCGACAACGCCAGCCGGAACGAGCGAGCGGTGTTCCGCACGCCGATCACGATGGACGAGTACCTGGCGTCCCCGTTCGTCTGCGAGCCGCTGCGCAGGTTCGACTGCGACTTGCCGGTCGACGTGTGCGGCGCGTTCGTGATGACGACCGCCGAGCGGGCCAAGGACCTCGCCCAACAGCCGGTCTACGTGAGCGCGGTCTCGACGGGCACCGGCCCGCGACCCGACATGATCTTCTGGCACGACTACACGCAGAGTGCCGGGTACTTCGCCGGCTCGTCGCTGTGGGAGGGCTCGGGCTTGTCGCCCTCGGACATGGACTTCGCGATGATGTACGACGGCTTCGCGCCGCTGGTCCTGCTGGGACTCGAGGAGTACGGGCTCGTGCCCCAGGGCGAGGTCGGCGCGTTCCTCGAATCCGGCGCCCACCGGGCGGGTGGCGCGCTCCCCCTCAACCCGCACGGCGGCAACAACAGCGAAGGCCGCAGTCACGCCATCGGCCACGTCGTCGAAGCGACGCTGCAGCTGCGCGGGCAGGCCGGCACCCGCCAGGTGCCGGGAGCCGAGGCATGCATGATCAACGGCGGCGCGCTCAAGCTGGCCGGCGCGGCCGTCCTGCACACGTGAGCGCCAGAGGAGCACGAGGGCGGTGAGCCGGGTCATGGAGAGCGTTGGCGACTTCCGGGCCCGGGCCCGCAAATGGATCACGAGCAACCTGGCGCCGAAGGAGGAGTCGGCGCACTTCACGGAGGCGCGGGTGCGCAACGCCCAGGCGCTGCAGGCGCGGATGTTCGATGCCGGGCTGGCCGGGATCACCTGGCCTCGCGAGTACGGCGGCCAAGGACTGACCGTCGAGCACATGCGGACCCTCGACGACGAGCTGCGCGGGTACGAGACGCCGTTCCGCGAGCTCAGCGTCAGCGTGGGCATCGTCGGGCCGACGCTCATCGAGCTTGGCACCGAGCAGCAGAAGTCGCAGTACCTACCTCGCCTGTTGCGCGGCGACGACCTGTGGGTGCAGTACTTCTCCGAGCCGACGGGCGGTTCCGACCTCGCCGGTGCGGTGACGCGGGCGACCCGTGACGGCGACACGTGGGTGCTCAACGGCTCGAAGGTGTGGACGACGTTCGGGCAGTGGGCCGACTACGCGATGTGCCTGGCCCGCACCGACTGGAGCCAGCCCAAGCACGCCGGGCTCTCGATGTTGATCGTCCCGGTCCGCAGCGCCGGCCTGACGGTCGTGCCGCTCAAGAAGGCGAGCGGGGACTCGGAGTTCTGCGAGGAGTTCCTCGAGGACGTCACCGTCGGCGTCGACGCCGTCGTCGGGTCGGTCAACGACGGCTGGAACGTCGCCTCGCGGCTGCTGCAGCACGAGCGAAACGCGCTCGGCGGCGGCTCACCCTGGTTCAGCATGGGCGGTGGCGGCGAGACGTCGATGGACGTCGGTCGGGATCTGGCCCGGCGGGCTGCGGCGACCGGCCGGTGGGTGGATCCCGTGGTTCGGGACCGGGTCGCCCAGGCGCACATCGACTCGGTCGTCGGCTCGCAGCTGGCCGGACGGGTCAAGGTCGGGATGACCGGCGGGCAGCTCCCGGCGCCAGCCGGATCGCTGCTCAAGCTCTTCAACGCAACGGGCCACCTCCGCCAGACCGAGGCCGAGCTGGCCGTCGGCGGACCGGCCACGGTCGCCTGGCGCGGGGACGACGACCGGTCCCGTGACGCCGCGATGACGTTCCTGATCCGCCAGGGCGGGTCGCTGGCCGGTGGGAGCGACGAGATCCAGCGCAACATCATCAGCGAGCGACTGCTCGGCCTGCCCCGCGAACCGGCCCCGGACAAAGGCATCCCCTACGACCAGGTGCGCCGCAACAGCCAACCGACGCGGAGCAAGCCATGAGGTACGACGTGTCCGAGGACCAGACGCTGCTGGTCGAGACGACCAGCCGGTTCCTGGAGCGCGAGAGCCCGCTGGCCAGCGTGCGCGCGCTCCACGAGGCCGGCCGCTCGTTCGATCCGGCCGTGTGGCGCCGCGGTGCCGAGCTCGGCTGGACGTCGATGCTCGTTCCGGAGGCGCTGGGCGGCGGCAGCGTGAGCGGCGGCCCGGTCGAGGATCTCGCCCTCGTCGCCCAGGCGATCGGTCACCTCGTCGGGCCTGGGCCGTTCGCCGTGGCCAACGCTGTCGCCGCGGCGATCGCCCGATCAGGATCGTCAGGGCAGCAGGCCGACACCCTCAGCGGGATCGTCAGTGGCGAGACGATCGCGACCTGGGCCGTCGCCGAGGTAGGTGATCCGTTCCCCGCGGCACCGGCGGTGTGGGCGACGCCCGCCGGGGACACCTGGCACCTGGACGGCGTGAAGGTGCAGGTGCCGGAGGCCGCGGTCGCCGACGTCGTCCTCGTCACGGCGACGACGCCGGACGGCGTGGGCCAGTTCCTCGTCAGGCGCGACGCACCCGGCGTCACCGTCCGGCCGCTGGAGTCGCTCGACCTCGTGCGCCACTACGCCGACGTGGAGCTGGCGGCGGCGGCCGGCAGCGCAGTGGGCGTGCCGGGTCGGGTCGACGACGATGTCGATCACCAGCGCCGCGTCGTGATCGCGCTGCAGTGCGCGGAGACGGTGGGCATCATGGAGCGGGTCTTCGACATGACCGTCGCGTACTCGCTCGACCGGGTCGCGTTCGGCCGGCCGATCGGCTCGTACCAGGCGCTCAAGCACCGCTTCGCCGACATGCGCACGTGGGTCGAGGCCGCCAACGCGTCGTCGGATGCCGCGGCTGCGGCGCTCGATGCCGGGGCCGCGGACGTCGACGAGCTCATCGCCGTGGCCGCCGCCTACATCGCCGACCGATCGGTGGCGCTCGTGCAGGACTGCATCCAGATCCACGGCGGCATCGGCGTCACGTGGGAGCACGACCTGCACCTGTATCTGCGCCGGGCGACGCAGAACGCGCTCCTGCACGGCACGTCCGACGACCACCGTCGCCACCTCTCGGAGCTCCTCGAGGCGACGCCGTGATCCCGCTTCGGCCTGACCGGTGCGACATAGGTATGGTGCGGCCCCGATGACCGGTCCGATGCACGGGGTGCGGATCGTCGCCCCGCCGATGCAGTTCGACGGGGCGCTGACGGCTCCGCGAGGTCCGGCACCCGAGATCGGCCAGCACACCGAGGAGGTCTTCGTCGACGCCGGCTTCGAGTGGGACGAGATCACCGCCGCTTCGCGATGCGGGCGCCCTGGGACGTCAGGGCGCCCCAGGATGAAAGGTCCGCGACAACCATGACCAGCTACACGACTCCGACCGACCGCTTCCTGCTGCAGGATCGTGTCGTGCTCGTCACCGGAGGCAGCCGAGGCCTCGGGCGGGAGATGGTGAAGGCGTTCGCAGGTGTCGGCGCCCACGTCGTCATCGCCAGCCGCAAGTTCGACCAGTGCAAGGAGCTGGCCGACGAGATCGAGGCGACGACCGATCGGCAGGCGCTGCCGTACGCCTGCCACGTCGGGAACTGGGACGAGATCGACCCGATGGTCGACGCGGCCTACGAGCGCTTCGGCAAGCTCGACGTCGTCGTGAACAACGCCGGCATGTCCCCGCTGTACGACCACGTCGTGAACGTCACCGAGTCCCTGTGGGACAAGGTCATCGACGTCAACCTGAAGGGTCCCTACCGGTTGCTCGCCTACGCGGGCACGAGGATGGTCGAGAGCGGCAACGGCGGGTCGATCATCACGGTCAGCAGCGGTGGAGCGATCCGGCCCGCGCCGAACATCGTCCCCTACGCGGCCGCCAAGGCCGGGCTCAACGCGATGACGGTCGGCTTCAGCCGCACGTTCGGCCCGACGGTCCGGGTCAACTGCATCATGCCGGGCCCGTTCTACACCGACATCTCCAAGGCGTGGGACATCCCCACGGTCAAGGAGCGCCAGAAGGAGCAGTACTCACTGGAGCGGGCGGGCGAGCCGGAGGAGATCATCGGCGCCGCGCTGTACTTCGCCAGTGATGCCTCGAGCTTCACGACGGGGGCGATCCTCGCCGTCGACGGCGGGATGCCCTGACCCGAGGAGCCCCGCCGGTCAGACCTCGATCCGCGCCGCCGCGTCGGCGAACGCATCGTTGATCACCGCGAAGCGGCTCTCGACGCGGATGATGCCCTCGGGGTGCGTGATGACGTAGAGCCCACCCCGACGGATCGTGTCGAGGGTGATGTCGGCGCACTCGTCGGCCTCGATGACGCGGTCGCTGCGGCCCGGCACACCCGTCTGCGCGTCGTCGGCGTCGGTGCGCGACTGGCCGAGGTTCGTGCGCACGCCTCCCGGGGTGAGGACGGACACGCCGAGCGTCGGCGCCTCCTCCTCGAATTGCGTCTGCAACGACTCCCCGATCGCGACGAGCGCGTGCTTGGTCGCCCAGTAGCACGGGAGCACGGAGGCCCGCGTCAGTCCGGCCATCGACGCCGTGATGAGCACGTGACCTTCCGGTCGCTCGAGGAGCAGCGGGACGAACGTGTGCACGGCATTGATGACGCCGATCAGGTTGACGCCGATGACGTTGTCCCACTCCGGCCTGGTCACCTCCCACAGTCGTCGACCGGTCGGGCCGGTGATGCCGGCGTTGGCGCAGATGATGTCGACGCCGCCGAACGCGTCGAGCGCGGTGCGGCCCAGCGCCTCCACCGACACCGCGTCGGCGACGTCGACGAGCGCGGTCACGGCATCCGGCAGCTCGGAGCCGACGGCGGTCAGCGCAGCCGCGTCCACGTCGCCGATGACCACATGGGCGCCCTCGCGCGTGAAGCTGCGGGCCAGGGCGAGGCCGATGCCGCTGGCCCCCCCGGTGATCACGGCGACCTTGCCGTCGAAGCTGTCCATCGTTCGTTCCCCTTCTGGGTGGTCAGGTGGCGAGCAGGCTGCGTAGTCGGGGCAACACGTCCGTGCCGATCCCCGCGATCTGCTCGGCGACCTGCTCGGGTGGCACGTCAGGCATGTGGATCCGGACGCTGAGGCACGTGCAGTGACTGGCGACCAGCTCGGCCGCCAGAAGCGCAGCGACGTCGCCGGCGTCGGCGGCCGACGCGACTCGCAGTGACGACTCGACCTGACGCGGCGCGCCGCTGTCGATCGAGTACCGGTGCTCCTCGTCCCAACGCCTGATGGCGGCCTCGGGCAGGTCCCCGATCCAGACCCATCGCATCATCAGGCGGGGCCCCGTCCCGCCGGCCTGGAGGTAGAGGTCGTTGACGTCGGCGATCTGCGCCGGATCGGTGAGCGGGACCGAAAGGCCCATGCCGAGCTCGGCGGCCCGCGTGACGGCGCGGGCGCCCTTGGCGGCGACGATCATCGGCACGCCGGCGTCGGCTGCGGCCCGCACGACGGGGTCACCGGCGAAGACCTCGCTCGGCTTCGTCAGCTCACCGCCGATCACCCCGAGTGCGTCACGGAAGCGGGCGTTGCGCCCGGCGAACGGCACGTTGCACGCCACGAAGTCCTGTTCGACGTATCCGGACGCGAACGTGGCGCCGACCCGGCCGGGATGGCGGGCCGCCAGCCAGGCGAGGTCCTGCAGCACGAGGCCCGGGGTGCGCAGGGGCAGCAGCACGGGATTGGGGCCGGACCAGGCACGGGGCATCGCGTCGAGCAGCCAGCTCGCGCCGAGGATCGGGTTCGGCATGTACGTCGGGTAGCCGGCGTGGTGCTCGGCGATCGTGACCCCGTCGAAGCCGCTCTCGTCGGCGAGCACGGCCTGCGCGAGCAGGGTGTCGACCATCGCCGTCGGGGCGAGGTCGTGCACGTACGTGCCGAGGGAGACGGATCCGTGATCGAAGGGGGAGGTCACCGCTCCACCATCGCGCGAGTGCCCGGCGTGATCCCGGTCCGGCCGCCGTCGACGACGACGACGGAGCCGGTCATGTACGACGACTCGGCGGACACCAGGAACCCGATCACCGATGCCACCTCCGCGGCATCGGCGGCGCGACCGAGCGGGGTCTCGTCGAGCAGCCGTCCCGGCAGCGGCCCGGCGCCCGGTTCCGCGATCGCGGCACGGGCCACGCAGTTGACGCGGATGGCGAACGGGGCGAGCTCGTCGGCCATCACGTGGGTCAGCGGGATCAGTGCCCCCTTCGACGCCGAGTAGGACGGGAACGCCGGGTTGCCCTGGATGCCGTCGACCGAGCCGACGTGGACGATCGCCCCGCCACCGGCCCGCCGGAGGGCAGGGAGGAACGCCTTCGTGGCGACGATCGGGCCGAGGATGTTCGTTCGCAGCACGCGCTCCCAGCCGGACAGCGTCGAGGCCTCGATCGATGTCGCCTCGATGCCCATGTGCCCGTTGACGAGCACGCGCACCGGTGGCCACCCGTCGGCGAGGGACGACGCGAGTCGTTGCATGGCGTCGAGGTCGTCATCGGCGAGGTGGGCCACAGCGCGGGCGCCGGCGACGTCCGCCGGGTCGTCCCCGGGTCCGATGACGGCGAGCACGTCGGCGCCGCGTGCCGCGAGGTCGGCGACGCAGGCCCGTACGAGGCCGTTGGGTGAGCCGACCACGGCGGCGGTGGCGTGGGCCAGCGGTGCGCCTGACATGGGACCCCCTTCCGGTCGTGCCCGTCGTGCCCGTCGTGGCCGTCGTGCGCGTCGCGAGGGCCGCGGCGCCGGTACGACCCCGACGCTTCCGATGAGGTTCACTACCCTAGATGTCGGTCGGGCGAGCCGACCGACCGAGCCGACCAACCCGAGGAGCCACCCTGACGATCGTGGACAAGCTCGACGACGCCCCCGCCCTGCTCAGGGCGGCGATGCTGAGCGAGGACGGTCGCCGCGACCCCTACCCGTACCTGTCCGCGCTGCACGCCCACGGTGCGGCGACGATGATGGACGAGGGCTACCTCGCCGTGTGGGGATACGCCGCCAGCACCGATCTGATGCGCTCGCCGGCGTGGGGCCGCAAGCCCCCGGACCCGACGATCCGAGCGACGTGGCAGCACTCGATGACGTCCGAGCAGCGCGCCCAACTGCGCGACGAGGACGCGCCCGACCTCGGCCCGTGGCTGCAGCTGATGGACGGTCAGGAGCACGTCCACCAGCGGATGACCGTCAACAAGGCGTTCTCGCCGAAGCGGCTGGCCGTCATGCGCGACCGCATCGAGGAGCGGGTGAACGAGCTGTGCGACGCGATCGTCCCGGGCGAACCGTTCGACTTCATCGAGATGATCGCCTACCCCCTGCCGACGACGATGATCGGCGAGCTCGTCGGGCTGCCGCTCGACCGCCGGGGATGGTTCGCCGAGCGCGCCGGCACGCAGCGCTCCGAGCGCGATCCGGCGTCGACGTTCGACCAGCTGCTGCTGGCGGTCCGGGCGCGACGCGAGCTGGCCGCGTACGTCGAAGGGCTGACCGAGGAACGTCGTCGCCACCCGGCCGGCGACCTGCTCACCGACCTCCTGGCCGTGATGGACTCGGGTGAGATCACGAAGCCGCAGATGCTGGCGCTCGTGTTGATGATGTACCTGGCCGGCCACAGCACGACCGCCCACATGCTCGGCAACGGGCTGCATGCACTCGTCAGCAACCCGGAGCAGATGGACCTGCTGCGGGCCGACCGCTCCCTCGTGAAGCGGGCGACCGAGGAGTTCCTGCGCTACGACACGATGGTCGTCTCGGTCGACTACCGGGCCCAGGCGGACACCGTCGTCGACGGGATCGACGTCCCGTCGGGCACGCCCGCCCATGTGTTCCTCGGCGCCGCCAACCGGGATCCCGCCGTGTTCAACGACCCCGATTCGCTGGACGTCGCCCGCGACGAAGGCGGTCACATCTCCTTCGGCGCCGGACCCCACTTCTGCCTCGGCGCCGCGCTGGCCCGCCTGGAGTCCGACGTGGCGTTCAACGCGCTGCTGGACCGCTTCGCCACGATCGAGCTCGTCGAGGACATGCCGCCCCGCGCCGACTCGTTCAACTACCGGTCCTTCACCCGCCTACCGGTCGTCGTCCATCCCTGACGCCGCACCCGCCCTGACGCCGCAACCCTGGCCCCGCACCCCGAACCCCGCACCCCGAACCCCGGCACTGTCCGGTTCCGTCAACTGTTGACCCCACCGGACGTTTTTCGTCCTCTGACGTCAACAGTTGGGGGATCTGGACACCGGACCCGGCGCGTCTGGGGCAGGTCAGGGGTGGGTCAGGCTTCCCACTTCGTGACGGCGACCGGCGGGCCGAACTTGTGGGCCCACCACGGCGGGATCCGCTTGGGCATCGGCACCGGCATCGACTCGGCGCCGTGCTCCTCCAGGAAGCTGTTCCACAGGTCGATGCTGCCCATGTAGGCCGAACCGCCCGACCCACCCTCGGCGGCCACGAACCCGTACAGCGTGCAGCCTTCGGGCCCGGCGATCCACGGGCCGAACAGGTCGCCGTAAACCCCCAAGGTCGCCTCGTCGGATGGGTCGGTCAGACCGATCGGCAGCTGAGGGCGGTGCTCGAGTCGCCATCGTGGCGGCGGTCGCGCAAGGATCACGTCGACGTCGACGTCGATGTGGAGGTGCCAGATGGTGAATCGGGAAGCTGCGGTGGTCGGGATCGGCCGCACCGTGTTCAGCAAGTCATCGGGCCGCACTCCGCTGGCGATGGCCGCCGAGGCGACGCGCGCCGCGCTCGACGACGCCGGGCTGGTTCCGTCGGACGTCGACGGCATCGTCGACTTCCACACCAACGACTCGGCCTCCGCGCTCGATGTCGGCGGCGCGATCGGTGCGCTCGACCTCGGCCTCACGCTGGACGCGACCGGCGGCGGCAACATCGCCGTCACCGTCGTCGGCCAGGCGATCGCCGCAGTCCAGGCCGGTGCCTGCAACACCGCCGTCGTCTTCCGCTCGCTGAACGGCCGTTCGGGCAACCGGTACGGCCGCGGCGAGTCGCCGTCGGTGCCCATGAAGGGCGAGATGCAGTTCGCCGCCCTGAACGGCTTCGTGATCCCCCCGATGTGGATCGCCATGTGGGCCCAGCGCCACAAGCACGTCTACGGCACGACGGACGAGGACTTCGGGAACATCGCCATCACCACCCGGACGCACGCCTCGGCCAACCCGCACGCGATGCAGCGCCAGATCATCGACATGGACGACTACCTCGCGGCCCGCTGGATCTACGAGCCGTTCCGCCTGTTCGACTGCTGCCTCGAGACCGACGGCGCCGTCGCGCTGGTGATCACGACGCTCGACCGGGCCCGTGACCTCAAGCACACGCCGATCCGCATGGTCGGCTTCGGTGAGGCGCACACCCACGGCGGCTCGTGGACGAACTTCCCGGACATGGCTGACATGTACTCGTCCTACGCGTCGAAGCGGCTGTGGGGGAGCACCCACCTGAAGCCGTCCGACATGGACGTGGCGTGCATGTACGACTGCTTCACCGGCACGGTCATGGCGACGGTCGAGGACTTCGGCCTGTGCCCGAAGGGTGAGACGGGCGCCTTCTTCGGCGAGGGCCGAGCAACGTACGGCGGCGAGGTCGTCGTCAACCCGCACGGGGGGCTGTTGTCGGAGGGCTACCTCCATGGCCTCAACCACCACTACGAAGCCGTGGTCCAACTGCGCGGGGAAGCCGGCGACCGCCAGGTCGCCGACGCCAACCATGCGCTCGTCACCGCCGGTGCCGGGCCCGGCGGCGGCGCCCTGATCTACGAGGCGGACCGCTGATCATGACCGCCACCGAGACCCTCCCCGTGCCGCCGCCCCCGCCGGCGCCGACGATCGACACCGACAGCGCCGGCTTCTGGGCCGCCGCCCGCGAAGGACGCGTCGCGCTGTGCCACTGCCAGGAGTGCGGCCACTGGATGCAACGCCCACTCGAGCGCTGCAACAGGTGCGGTGGACCCACCGGGTTCGACGACGTCGCCGGCACCGGGACCATCTACAGCTTCATCGTCGTGCACCACCCGGGTGTCCCGACGTTCGCCGGCGAGATCCCGTACGTCATCGCCATCGTCGAGTTCGACGAGGGCCCCCGCCTGCCCGGCATCCTGATCGGGGAGAAGGGTCCTGGCGTCGCCGTCGGCCAGCCCGCTCGCGCCGAGCTGGTCCAGGTGCCCGGTGCCGAGGAGAAGGCCTTGATGTTCCGGCGCGATCCCGCGACCTGACGCGGCGACCACGTGGCGATCCGCGACCTGGGACAGGCCGACCTGCCCGCCGCGCTCGCACTCAACAACGCGAACGTCCCGGCGGTCAGCGAGCTCGACGCGCCCGAGCTGGCTCGGCTGACCAGCCTGACCAGCGTGGCGCTGGTCGCCGATCTCGACGATGGCTCGTTCGGCGGGTTCTGCATGGTGATGCCCCCCGGCGTGGACTACGCCAGTGTCAACTACCGGTGGTTCACGGACCACGCCGCGGGCCTCGGGCACGCCGACTTCGCCTACCTGGACCGCATCGCGGTGGCACCGGCGGCCCGGCGCCGCGGCGTGGGGCGGGGGTTCTACGCCCGGCTCGTCGACGCCCTCTCGGGACGGGCATCCGTCTTGTTCTGCGAGGTCAACGTCGAGCCCCGCAACGACATCTCGCTGGCCTTCCACGAATCGGTCGGGTTCCGGTCGGTCGGGGAGCTCGACTCACCCGACGGGACCAAGCGGGTCAGCCTGCTCGCCCTCGAGCTGCCCGACATCTGACGTTCCGGCGAACACGGGGTTGACGAGCAGGTCGACAGCTGCGGCGCGGAACCTGGCCAGGGTCACCGGGTCGGTGAGGTCGACGTCGAGCAGTTGCTCGATCAGCGGTCCGAGCACGATGTGGATCGTGTGCAGGGCCCGGTACAGCACCAGCCCGACCTCCGGGTCGGGGAGGGGGCGGGCGATGCCGGCGTCGATCAGGGCCTGCATCTCCTGCGCCACGAGTCGGTAGCTCTCGCTGAACAACGCCAGTCCGGCCGGGCCGCACTCGAGGTGGGCCTGGCGGATGTACCCGGCGATGTACGGGTTGTCGATGATCAGCTGGTCGAACGCCCGGCGTCGCGCGTTGGCGGCGACGTGCGGCGCCAGATCGAGTCCGACCCCACCGACGACCTGACGGATGCGGGCGAGCACGACCTCCTGCACCGACTCGGCCAGCGCCTCCTTCGACCGGAAGTGGTGCATGACGGCGCCGGGTGAGACGCCGGCCTCGTCGGCCACCATCCGGATCGACGTCGCGCGCATCCCGTGCTCGGCGTACAGGCGCAGGGCAGCGTCGCGGATGCGGGCTCGTGGTGCCAGGTCGGCAGGATCGACGGTGTCGGCGAGGG
>JBEVOM010000209.1:0-18164 GCA_040507575.1 Ilumatobacteraceae bacterium | reverse complement strand
GGCCGGCGTCGGTCGGCGGTGGCAGACTGGACCGATGGGATCGTCGATCTACCTCGACCGGCTCGACCGGGTGCGCAAGGCGATGGCCGACAAGGGCGTCGACGTCCTGCTGCTCTCGGTCGGCCGCGACCTGCCGTACCTCACGGGCTACGAGGCGATGCCGCTGGAGCGCCTCACGATGCTCGTCGTCCCGCGCGACGGCGGGGCCACGCTGGTGATCCCCCGGCTCGAGGCCCCGCGGGTCGTCGAGCAGCCCGGCGCGTTCTCGCTGCGGGCGTGGGAGGAGACCGATGATCCGTCGGCGATCGTCGCCGACCTCGTCGGTCCGGCGGAGACGGCCGCCGTGGGGGACCAGATGTGGGCCCGGTTCCTCGTCGAGCTCCTGCCCCGCCTGGCGCACACGTCGTTCCGGCGGGCCGTCGACGTCGTCGGCCCACTGCGGATGGTCAAGGATGCCGCCGAGGTCGACGCCCTACGAGCCGCCGGCGCGGCGGCCGATCGCGTCGCCGACCAGTTGCACCGCGGCGAGATCCCCCTCGTCGGACGCACCGAGGCCCAGGTGTCAGCCGACATCTCGGCGCGGCTCCTCCACGAGGGCCACGACAAGGTCAACTTCGCGATCGTCGCCGCCGGTGAGAACGCCGCCAGCCCGCACCACCACGCCGGGAGCCGGGTCATCGCGGCCGGCGAGATCGTGCTCTGCGACTTCGGCGGCACGATGGACGGCTACTGCAGCGACACGACTCGCTGCGTGTTCACCGGGGACGTGCCGGCCGAGATCGGTGAGGCATACGCGGTGCTCCACGAGGCGCAGCAGGCGAGCGTGGCATCGGCCACCGTCGGCACCCCGTGTGAGGATGTCGATCGCGCCGCCCGCCGGATCATCACCGGCGCTGGCTACGGCGAGCTCTTCGTGCACCGCACGGGCCACGGCATCGGCATGGAGGAGCACGAGGATCCCTACATCATCGAAGGCAACGATCGACCGCTGGCGCCGGGCCACGCGTTCTCCGTCGAACCCGGCATCTACCTGCCCGGGCGCTGGGGCATGCGCCTCGAGGACATCGTCGTCGCGACGGACGCCGGCCCCGAGGCGCTGAACGCGTCCGACCACGGCCTGGTCAGCGTCTGATCAGCTGCTCGTCCTGGCGAACTTCGATTCGTCGGCCGAGGCCGAGTGAGCCGTCAGCTCGATGACGACGTCGGCGCCGTCGAGCCGGGCCAGGACGCCGTCGGACAGCGCGCAGTACGTGGTCGTGGTCTCGGCGATCGGCAGCGTGACGCACGTCGCCGGCTGGCCCCCGATCGTCTCGACGCGTGCGGTCGTCGGGCCGACGCGGGCGGCGGCGTCCCGCCGCAGCCGGGCTGCCGCGCTGGACCCGTAGAAGTCGGGAGCCAGCTGGGTGTTGCTGATCATCCCGGCATCGATGGTCTCCGTGCACGCTCCCGTCTCCAGCTGACATGTCGCGGTCGACGACCCGTCGAAGATGAACCGGATCGGGCCGACCGTGATCGACCGACGGTCACCCGCCTGCACGACGGATGCCGGTGACTCGAGACCGCCGAACCGGGTCAGGACGGTGTAGTCAGCGCTGAACGTGGCCGTCCGTGACGTGTCGAGGAGCGTGAGGACGGCGTCGACCGCCGGGTCCCCGGTGCTGGCCGCGCTCTCGGCGAGGTGGGGCCGCTCGCCCGTGAAGCAACCGGTCAGCGCGAGGGTGGCCAGCACCGACGCGGCGAGCGAGCCCGTCGCGGTGCGGGATCGGCGGCGGCGGCGGCTCATGGCGGGCGTCAGCGTACGGCCGCACCCGGAGCGACCGTCCGCGGGCAGCCCGCCGTCGACCGCCGTCCTGAGCGTCGTGCGGCGTGTTCCGCGGCGTGTCGGCATCCGGGTGGCGCCGTTACCGTGCGCGTCGTGATCAGCCTCGATGCCGCCACCGTGCTGCTGCAGTGGGCGGTGGGCGGCATGGCGTTCTGCTGGTTCACGACGCGTCGCCGGCAGGTCGGCCTGGGCTACGGCTGGCTGTTGCGGGGGATCTACCTGGCCCTCGCACTCGGTGCCCTGGCGGCCGGCCTCGCGCTGGGCACGGTGCCGGTTCGCGACGTCGCGTCGGCGGGCGTCGCCGCCGGCTGCCTCCTCGCGCTCGTGGTGTCGGTCGTGCGACGCTCGGCCGGCGTCAGCGGGCAGGTCGCCGAGCACGACCGTCGCTCCAGCCGGGTCGCGGCGATGACCGGCATCGACCGGACCGCGGCCGCGACGACGACCCGCGTGACCGGCCCCGAGTTCCCGCCGGTGCTCGATCTCGTTCCGGTGGCGATCGGAGTCGTGGGGTTGGTCGCCGCCGGGCTCGAGGCCGGCGGGAACCCGTTCGTTGCCGTCCTGCGGACGCTCGCCGGGGCGGCGTTCCTCGGCGCCGTCACCGACGCCATGCTCCTCGGCCACTGGTACCTCGTGCAGCCCGGCCTGCCGCGGGGGCTCCTGCACGAGCTCGTCGACGCCGTCGGGTGGGTGTGGCCCGTCGAGGTGCTGGCGCTGCTGTTGCCGATTGGGATGGTCAGCGTGTGGACCGGCGCAGTCGACGACGGCTGGGGCGGCACCCTCGGATGGTTCTGGGCGGCCTGCGCCGTGACGACGATCGCGCTCGTGTTCGTCACCAAGGCGGCGCTGCGCGAACGGGAGTACTCGGCCGTGATGGCCGCCACCGGCCTGCTCTACCTCGCCATCCTCACCGCGTTCGGCACCGACCTGGTGGCTCGGGCCGTCCTCGCCTCGTAGGGGCCGGTCGGGCCGCCACCGGCGGGTCCGGCGTCGAACCCCCGCTCCCGAACTCCTGTGCGGCGCGGTACCGTATCGACATGCCCAGGCCGGTCTGGAGTGGCACGATCAGCTTCGGGCTGATCGCCATCCCCATCAAGCTCTTCCACGCCGTCAGCCGCAAGAGCGTGTCGTTCAACCAGCTCGACGAGCGCACGATGAGCCGCATCCGCTACCGCAAGGTGTCCGACGAGACCGGTGAGGAGGTCCCGGAGGACCACATCGTGAAGGGCTACGAGGTCTCGAAGGGGCAGTACATCACCGTCGACCCGGACGAGCTCGAGCCGTTCATCCCGTCCGCGACGAAGACCGTCGAACTGGAGGAGTTCGTCGAGCTCGACGAGATCGACCCGGTGTACTTCGAGAGCGCCTACTACGTGGCGCCTGACGCCAACCCGAAGCCGTACGTCCTGCTGGCCCGGGCGATGGAGGAGGCCGGCAAGGTGGCGATCGGCCGGTTCGTGATGCGCAACAAGCAGTACACGGCCGCCATCCGGGCCATCGACGGCCGACTGATGATGTCGACGCTGGCGTACGCCGACGAGGTGGTCAGACCGGAGTCGATCGACGAGCTGAGCGGGCTCGAGGACATCGACGTCTCCGACCGCGAGGTCAAGATGGCCGAAGCGCTCGTCGAGTCCCTGTCCGAGGTGTTCGACCCGTCGAAGTACCAGGACGACTACCGGGTGCAGGTGCTCGACCTGATCAAGCAGAAGGCGGCCGGGGAGTCGTTCGAGATGCCCGAGCAGGTCGCCGAGAAGCCCAAGATCGTCGACCTCATGGCCGCCCTGGAGGCCAGCGTCGAGGCGGCCAAGACGGCCCGCACGCGCCATCCGACGGCGACCAAGACCAAGGCCAAGAAGTCGGCCTGAGCGCCGGCTGACGCCCGGCCCGATGCCGAAGAAGCCGACGGTCGTCGCCGACGTCGACGGTCATCACGTCGAGCTGTCGAACCTCGACAAGGTCCTGTACCCGTCCGGGTTCACGAAGGGCGAGGTGATCGACTACCACGCCCGCATCTCGCCCGTCGCCGTCCCGCACCTGCGCGGGCGGGCGCTGACGTTCAAGCGCTTCCCGAACGGCACCGAGCAGAAGGGCTTCTTCGAGAAGCGCTGCCCCGGTCACCGGCCCGACTGGGTGGCCGTGGCACTCGGACCGGGTGATCGCCGCGGCGGCATCGAGTACTGCTGCATCGAGGACACGGCCAGCCTCGTGTGGGCCGCCAACATGGCGGCCATCGAGCTGCATGCGCCCATGGCACTGGCCGTCGACCTCGACACCCCGAGAGCTGTCGTGTTCGACTTCGATCCGGGCCCCGGCACCGACGTCAGCGACTGCTGCGTGGTGGCGCTGCGCGTCCGTGACGTGCTCGCGGCCGTCGACCTCGTCGGCTGGTGCAAGACGTCGGGCTCGAAGGGCCTGCAGCTCTACGTCCCGTTGAACACGCCTGGCGTGAGCCACCACGCCGCGGCCGACTTCGCGCTCGCCGTCGGCCAGGTCCTGGAGAAGCAGGTCCCGAAGCAGGTCACGACGGTCATGGCGAAGGCCGTGCGTCCCGGGAAGATCTTCGTCGACTGGAGCCAGAACGCCCACCACAAGACGACCATCGCCCCGTACTCGTTGCGGGCCCGGCCTGATCCCACGGTGTCGACGCCCGTGTCGTGGGACGAGGTCGAGCAGGCGGCGGAGAAGCAGATCGAGCTGCGCTTCGAGGCCGGCGACGTCCTGGCGCGCGTCGGCGAGCACGGGGACCTGTTCGCACCCGTCCTGACCGTGGAGCAACGCCTACCCGGTTGACCGAGCACCAGCGTGCGGCCGTCGAAGGGTGACGTTCGGGGGGCCCTCGCGACGACCATCATTGGAGAGTGCTCGGAACGGATCGGCGGACCGTCGCGGCGGCGCTGACCGTCACGGTGTTGGCGCTGCTCGCAGCGTGCGGTGCCGACCGGCTCCCGCCCGTCGCCGCCCGACCGACCAACCCGCCGATCGTCACGACCGACGAGGGCCCGGGGCGTCGCGCCGACACCGCGGATGCCGACGCCGCGGACCCCGGCGACACCGCGGATCCCGACGACACCGGTGACGGCGGCGATCCTGACCAGACGCCGCGACCCGATGACACGGGTGACCTGGGTGATCGCGGCGCTCCCGACGCGACCGTCCCGTCCGACGACACGGTCGCACCGACCGCGACCACCGACGATCCGGCCCCGGAGACGTCGGTCGAGACGATCAGCGCCGAGGCATGGGCTGCGTTCGACGCCGCGTTGTCGACGCGCCTCGTGGGTGCGGGCGATCAGGCGGCCGCGGTGGCCGTCGCCGTGGACGGCCAGATCGTGCACACCGCCGACTTCGGTGAGCGCGTCCCGCCCGCGCCCGCACCTCCGGCGTCGACCGTCCCCGGCTCGACGGACGCCGCGGCGACCAGCATCGCCGCCGGCGGTGCCGACGGCGCGGACGGCGAGCCGATCGAGCCCGGCGACCGGTTCCGGATCGCCAGCATCTCCAAGGTCATCACCGCGACCGTCGTGTTGCAGCTCGTCGAGGCCGGGCAGATCAAGCTCGACGACCCCCTCGGGGACCGCCTCGCCGCGATCGTCGGGACGACGGTCAGCGACCCGGCGGCGTCCGCGATCACGGTTCGTCAGCTGCTCTCCCACACGAGCGGGTTCGCCAGCTACCAGGGCACGTTCTTCGGTGGCCGGGTCGACTCGTGCCAGTCCGTGGCGCAGCAGGCGTTCGGCACCGGGCTGGCGGCGGCGCCCGGCACGGCGTACCGCTACTCCAACCTCAACTTCTGCCTCCTCGGCCTCCTCGTCGAGGACGTCGCCGGCCGCCCGTACCAGGACGTCGTCGAGGACCGCCTGCTCGAACCGCTGGGCATCGACGGCATGCGCCTGGCCGGCACGTTCGACCCCGACCCGGCCGAGGTCGTCCATGTCTCGGGCGCCGGGCGCAACTACATGGAGGTCCTCGGCGCGGCCGGTGCCTGGGTCGCGACCCCGTCGGACCTCGTGAAGATCCTCGGCTCGCTCGACCCCCGCACCCGCGGCTTCCATCCGCTCTCACCGCCGATGGCCGAGCTGATGCGTCAGCCGCCCCCGAGCCCACCGTCCGACCCGGAGCACTGGTACGGCCTCGGCACGATGGCGTTCGGGGACGGGTCGTTCGGCCACACCGGCACCGTCGAGCAGACTCACGCGATGGTGCTCGACCGGCCGGACGGCGTGACGTGGTCGATCCTCGTCAGCGGCCCGGTCCCGTGGGAGACCGGTGACCTGCGCGGGGTCTTCGACCGGTCGGTGGCCGAGGCCGGGATCACGTTCGGCTGAGCCGTCGTCGGCGACGGGTACAGTCGGCCGATGCCGAGCTCGCCGGCCGTCGAGCTCGGAGCCCGACGAGCGAGGGAGCACGCCGACCGAACGGCAGCGCACCAGTGGTACTTCCAGCGCTACGTGCCGCACCTTCCCGCCGCCGGAGGATGGAGTCGAGAAGACGGGCCACGGACGTGATGTTCCTGCACACCGACATCCCTGAGTCGCCGTGGTGGGGTCGTCCACTCCGACGACACGAAGCGGGCCCGCCTCAGCGCGATCGCCCACCTGTCGGCGATGATCCCGTACCACGAGGTCGAGCAGCCTGTCCTGCCGCGCCTTCAGAAGGCTGACGACAACTACGTCCGTCCGCCCATCGACCGCAGCGCTGGGTGCCGTCCCGCTACTGACCGTCGCCGGATCGTTGACTTGCACCCGGTCGGAACGTAAGTTCCGACCACACGCGACGCCTGGGGGCGGGCAGTCACGTCGTGCCGGGGGGTATCTCGAAGGGGGCTGATGTGTCACGGATGCGGAGACACCTGGTGCGAGCTCGACATCACCAGGGGGCCCGCCGGCGGGTTGGCATCATCGCGGCGGTCGCGGTCGCCGCACCGTTGGTCCTCGCCGGGTGCAGCAGCGACAGTGGGGGGATCCCCACGCTCACGTGGTACATCAACCCGGACAACGGCGGCCAGGCCACGCTCGCCGCGCGCTGCGCCGCCGAGTCGGATGGCGCCTTCAAGATCACGACCCAGGTCCTGCCCAACGACGCCGATGCCCAGCGAGAGCAGCTCGTGCGGCGGCTCGCCGCCGACGACCCGTCGATCGATCTGATGAGCCTCGACCCGCCGTTCGTCGCCGAGTTCGCGAACGCCGGCTACCTCTTGCCGATCACTGATCCGGCCGACGTCGCGGAGCTCACCGACGGGACGCTCGAGGCGCCGTTGAAGACGGCGTACTGGGAGGACCAGCTCGTGGCGCCGCCGTTCTGGGCGAACACGCAGCTGCTCTGGTATCGGAAGTCGGTCGCCGAGGCGGCCGGCGTCGACCCGACGGCCGCCGACTTCACGTGGGCCGACATGATCGAGGCGGCGGAGTCGCAGGGCAAACGGATCGGGGTCCAGGCCCGACGGTACGAGGGCTACATGGTGTGGATCAACGCGCTCATCAGCTCGGGCGGCGGGCAGATCATCGAGAACGCCGACCAGGGGGCGGACGCCACGCCGACGGTCGCGTCGGAAGCAGGCGACGAGGCGGCCGAGATCATCGGCACGCTGGCCCGCTCGTCGGCAGCTCCCGCCGACATGTCGACCGCCGGCGAGGAAGAGGCCCGCTCGCTGTTCCAGGGGGACAACGGGTCGTTCATGGTCAACTGGCCCTACGTCTACAGCGCCGCCCAGGGTGACGCGCCGGACATGGTCGAGGACATCGGTTGGGCCCGCTACCCGGAGGTCGTCGCCGGCACGGCCAGCATGCCGCCGCTCGGGGGCATCAACCTGGCGATCGGGAACTTCACGAAGCACCCCGACCAGGCGCTGGCGGCCGCGAAGTGCATCACGTCGCTCGAGAGCAGCATCCAGTACATGCTCGAGTCCGGCAACCCGGCGGCCAAGGACGCGGCGTACGACGACCCGCAGGTCCGCGAGCAGTTCCCGATGGCCGACCTCATCCGGGACTCGATCGACTCCGCCGGGCCGCGGCCGATCACGCCCTACTACGGCGACGTGTCGCAGTCGGTGCAGCGGACGTGGCACCCGCCGGCGAGCGTCGAGCAACCGGCCACGCCGGTGGAGACCGACGACTACATGTCCAAGGTCCTCAGCGGGGACCGGCTGCTGTGAGCGCCCAGCACCGAGCGATGTCCCGTCCGTCCACCTGCCGCCCCATCCGGCACGAGCGAGGAGCGTCATGACCACCGTCGACACCCGCATCGACCAGGAACCGGCCCCTCCTCCGGCGAAGAAGGTCAAGGCCCACGCCAGCGAGCGGCTGCGCCACGAGCGCCGGCTGGGCCTGTCGCTGTCCGCCCCGGCGTTCCTCGTCATGATCTTCGTGACGGCCTACCCGCTCATCTACGCCGTCGTCCTCTCGCTGTACAAGTACCGGCTGACCGATCCCGAGGGCAAGGAGTTCGTCGGGCTGGCCAACTACGTGACGGTCCTCACCGACCCGATCTGGTGGAACGACTTCGTCACGACGACGGTGATCACCGTCGCCAGCGTGGTCGTCGAGCTCGTGCTCGGCTTCTGCTTCGCCTGGGTGATGTACCGGATCATCCGCGGGCGCTCCGTCATCCGCACGGCGATCCTGGTGCCGTACGGGATCATCACGGTCGTCTCGGCGTTCGTGTGGCGCTACGCCTTCCAGCTCGACTCCGGCTTCGTCAACCAGTGGTTCGGCATGGAGGACTACAACTGGTTCGGCGGGCGCTGGTCGTCGCTGTTCGTGATCATCATGTCCGAGATCTGGAAGACGACCCCGTTCATCTCGTTGCTCCTCCTCGCCGGACTCGTCCAGGTCCCCGGTGAGCTGCAGGAGGCGGCGAGCGTCGACGGCGCGACGGCCTGGCAGCGGCTGTGGAAGGTGACGCTGCCGAACATGAAGGCGGCGATCATGGTCGCCCTCCTGTTCCGCACGCTCGACGCGTGGCGGATCTTCGACAACCCGTTCGTGATGACCAACGGCGCCAACAACACCGAGACGCTGTCGTTCCTGGCCTACCGCCAGAACGTCACGCTGGTGAACCTCGGCGCCGGCTCGGCGGTCTCGGTGCTGCTCTTCTTCACCGTCGTGATCATCGCCTTCATCTTCATCAAGGGCTTCCGGACCGACCTGTCGCAAGTGCGAGGAGACTGAACGATGGACGGTCGAAAGACCAGCAACTGGTGGACGGCAGCCGGCATCGCGATCCTCCTGTGGGCACTGTTCCCACTGCTGTGGATGCTGTCGCTGGCCTTCAAGGACCCCAACACGTTCCGCAGCGGCACGCCGCAGTTCCTGCCCAAGGAGTGGACGTGGGAGAACTTCCGAACGGTGTTCGACAACTCGTTGTTCACGTCGGCGCTGCGGAACTCGTTCGGCATCTCGATCATCGCCACGCTGCTGTCGGTGGTCATCGCCATGTTCGCCGCGTATGCGATCGCCCGACTCGAGTTCCCGGGCAAGAAGGTGTTGCTGTCGATGGCCCTGGCGATCGCCATGTTCCCGCAGGCCGCGCTCGTCGGCCCGCTGTTCGACATGTGGCGCAGCCTGGGGATCTACGACACCTGGATCGGCCTGATCATCCCGTACCTGACGTTCGCCCTGCCGCTGTCGATCTGGACGATGTCGGCGTTCTTCCGACAGATCCCGTGGGAGATGGAGCAGGCGGCCCAGGTCGACGGGGCGACACCGTGGCAGGCGTTCCGCAAGGTCATCGTGCCGCTCGCCGCGCCCGGTGTGTTCACGACGGCGATCCTGACGTTCTTCTTCTGCTGGAACGAGTTCCTGCTCGCTGCCTCTCTCACGTCCACCGACGCGGCCCGCACCGTGCCGGCCGCGCTGTCGTTCTTCACCGGTGCCTCGCAGTTCCAATCACCGGTCACTGCGATCATGGCGGCTTCGGTCGTCGTCACCATCCCGGTCGTGATCCTCGTGCTGGTGTTCCAGCGCCGGATCGTCGCCGGCCTCACGTCCGGCGCCGTCAAGGGCTGATCGAAGGAGCGTTTCGACATGGCTGAAATCACGATCAAGAACCTCGTCAAGCAGTACGGAGACGGGTTCCCCGCCGTCAACGACGTGAGCCTGGACATCGCCGACGGCGAGTTCATGATCCTCGTCGGACCGTCGGGGTGCGGGAAGTCGACGCTCCTGCGGATGATCGTCGGGCTCGAGGACATCACCTCCGGCGACCTCCTCATCGGCGGCGAGCGGGTCAACGACAAGGCACCCCGCAACCGCAACCTGGCGATGGTGTTCCAGAACTACGCCCTGTACCCGCACCTCACCGTGTTCGAGAACATCGCGTTCCCGTTGCGTCTGCGCGGCGGCCTGTCCGATGCCGAGATCAGGACCAAGGTCGAGACCGCGGCGGCGACGCTCGAGCTCACCGAGCACCTCGAACGCAAACCGGCCAACCTCTCGGGCGGTCAGCGCCAGCGCGTCGCGATGGGTCGGGCCATCGTGCGCGAGGCCGACGCGTTCCTGTTCGACGAGCCGCTGTCCAACCTCGACGCCAAGCTGCGGGGCCAGATGCGCACCGAGATCCTGCGCATGCAGCGCCGGATGGGCACGACGACGGTGTACGTCACACACGACCAGACCGAGGCGATGACGCTCGGCGACCGCGTCGCCGTGCTGCGCAAGGGCGTGCTGCAGCAGGTGGCCTCGCCCCGCGAGCTGTACGAACGCCCGGTCAACATGTTCGTCGCCGGGTTCATCGGCTCGCCGCCGATGAACTTCGTCCCCGGCACGTTCGAGGACGGCAAGCTGCACCTCCCGTTCGTCTCCATCGACCTCCCGGACGACATGCGCGCCGTCGTCGGGGAGCGCCACCACGTGATGGCCGGCATCCGACCGGAGTCGTTCGAGGACGCCTCGGTGCTCGACACGTCGAAGGGTGATCGAGGCGTCAGGTTCACGGTGAAGGTCGACGTCATCGAGTGGCTGGGCAACGAGCAGTACGCGTACATCCCCTATGACGCCGACGACAGCCTCGTCGCCGGCCTGCAGGAGCTGGAGCGCGAGCTCGACAGCGAGCGCATGCGCAGCCAACTCGTCGTCGCCCTCGATCCGTTGAGCCGGATCCGCGACGAGAGCGACGCCAACCTCTGGGTCGATCCGCGCAGCGTCCTGCTGTTCGACATGGAGAGCGGCGAGAACCTCACCCTCGGCGTCGATCGGGGTGCACCCGTCAGCTGACGGTGGCGTCCGATGTCCATCGTCGTCCTGGTCGAGTTCCCCGTCCGGCCGGGTGCGGTCGGTGAGTTCGCGGCCGCGCTCGCCGAGCTCCTCCCCGACACCCGGGCCCGCGAGGGCTTCGAGTCCCTGCGCGGGTACGTCGACTCGGACGACCCGGGCACCTACGTGGTCATCGAGCGCTGGCGCCAGCGAGCCGACCACGAGGGCTACATGCGGTGGCGGGTCGAGGTCGGCGGCGTCGGACACATGGCCGATCTGATGACCGGTGCGCCCCGCATCCGCTACCTCGAGAACGACCCGGTCGTCGACCCCTGAGCCGGCCCTGCGAGGCGGTCAGTTGACCTTGCGTTGTCTGCCGTCCCAGAACGGCGCCCGCAGCTTGAACTTCTGCAGCTTGCCCGTCGCGGTGCGATCGAGCGCGTCGCGGAACTCGACGCGCTTCGGGCACTTGTAACCGGCGAGCTTGCCCCGGGTCCACACGATCACGTCCTCGGCCGTCAGGGCGCTGCCGGGGATCGTCACGACCAGCGCCGTGACGAGCTCACCCCACTTCTCGTCGGGGATGCCGATGACGGCGACCTCGGTGACATCGGGGTGCTGGAAGATGGCGTCCTCGACCTCGATCGACGACACGTTCTCGCCGCCGGAGATGATGACGTCCTTCTTGCGGTCCGAGATCGTGACGTAGCCGAACTCGTCGATCGAGCCACCGTCACCGGTGTGGAACCATCCGTCGACGATCGCCGCGGCCGTGGCCTCGGGCTGCTCCCAGTAGCCGGCCATCACGACGTTGCTGCGGGCCAGCACCTCGCCGTCGGCGTCGACCGCCATCTCGCAGCCGATGACCGGCGCGCCGGCGCGGTTCAGCTCGACGGCCCGCTCGGCGGGGGTGAGGTGGTCGAACTCGGCGCGCGTCCGGTTGATCGTCAGCAGCGGCGACGTCTCGGTCAGGCCGTAGATCTGGTTGAACTCCCAGCCGAGCTCGGTCTCGACCCGCTCGATCGTGCGCGTCGGCGGCGGGGCACCGGCGACGACGACGCGCACCCGGTCCCGACCCGGGATCGCGCCGTCCCACTCGGCGGCCGCGTCGAGGACCATGTTGATGACGGCCGGCGCGCCGCACATCAGGGTCACGCCGTGGCGCTCCACCCTCCGCAGGATCTCGGTCCCGTCGATCTTCCTCACGATGACGTGCTGGCCGCCCATCCCCGTGACGGCGTAGAGCATCCCCCACCCGTTGCAGTGGAACTGGGGCAGCGTGTGGAGGTAGACGTCCCGGTCGCTGACCCCCATGTGCCAACCGAACGTCGAGGCGTTGATCCAGAGGTTGCGGTGGGTCAGCTGCACACCCTTCGGGCGTGCCGTGGTTCCCGACGTGTAGTTGATCGTCGCCGTCGCGTCCTCGTCGCCCGCCCAGGGTCGGGGGTCGACGCCGACGCGCATCACCTCGTCGTCGGCGGACGCACCGATCACCACCTTGCGCGCGCAGCTCACCGCGGCCAGCGCGTCCTCGAGCTCGGGGTCGACGAGCAGGAGGCGGGCGCCGGAGTGCTCGACGATGTAGGACACCTCTTCGGCGACCAGACGGAAGTTCACCGGGACGAGCACCCGCCCCGAGCCGGAGACGCCGAACAACGCCGTCATCAGGCGGGCCGAGTTGTGGCTGACGATGGCGACCCGCTCGCCGACGTCGATCCCCAGCGCGTCGAGCCCTGCCGCCATCGCGCGGGCCCGCGACGCGACGTCGCGGTACGTCAGCGCACCCCACGACGCTGCCGGCTGGTCGGGCTCGTCCACGATCCCGACGCGGTCGGGATACAGCAGCTCGGCCCTGCGGATGAAGTCGTTGACGGTCAACGGGACCTTCATGGGTGCTCCTCGCTCGATGTTCCACGCCGCCGGTGCTCCGGTCTCCGGCGATCCCCGCGCTCCGGCGATCCCCGCTCGGACCGGAAGGTAGCCGCCGGCTCGCGCCCGATCGGCAACCGCGGCTGCTGCGACACCTACCATCCACGCCCGTGGACACACGGACGTTCCTCGGGCTCGAGGAGACGCACAACCGCTTCCGGTGGAAGCTGCCCGTGACCAAGGCGATCTGCGTCGGCGGCGGCTTCCTGTTCGGCGGCGCCGGGCTCGCCGCGGCGATCGCCGCGATGGAGGGCACGTCGGGGCGCAAGGCGATCTGGGCCACGGGGCAGTACCTGTCGTTCGCCCGTCCGGGCGAGGTCGTGGACATCGACGTGACGATCGCGGTCGAGGGTCACCAGATGACCCAGGCGCGGGCGGTGTGCCACGTCGCCGACCGGGAGATCCTGACCGTCAACGGCGCGCTCGGCGAGCGTCCGTTCGACCGGGCGGCGCAGTTCGAGGCGATGCCCGATGGCGTGCCGGGGCCGCTCGAATGCCCGACCCGGCTGTTCCGATGGGAGCCCGCGGGGACGATCCACGGCCACCTCGACCAGCGGTTCGCCAAGGGTCGCACGTTCAGCCAGCTGGACGGCACGCTCGGCGACGGGCGCACGATGATCTGGGCCCGCATCCCCGAGGAGCTCGACGGCATCGATGCCCCGATCCTGGCCGTGCTCGGCGACTTCGTGCCCAGCGGCGTCGGCCAGGCGCTGGGCATCCTGGCCGGTGGGACGAGCCTGGACAACACGCTGCGGGTCGTGACGACCGCGACGAAGACCGAGTGGGTCTTGCTCGACATCCAGATCCAGGCCGCCGCGCGCGGGTTCGGCCACGGGCTGATGCACCTGTACGCGCAGGACGGCACGATGCTCGCAACGGCGAGCCAGAGCTGCGTCCTGCGCTACTGGAAGGCGGGCGACCGGGAGCAGGCGCCATGACCGGCGGCGCCGCCCCGCGTCCGGACCCATCGCCTGGACACCGCGATCACGAGGAGCGACGATGAACCTTCCCGTCCGCCACGGCATGACCGCTCCGTTGCCGGGGCCGCTGCACACCCACCAGGCCAAGCTCATCGAACTGGCCGACCTCGGCTACAGCGACCTGTGGTCGGCGGAGTCCGACGGCGCCGACGCGTTCACGCCCCTCGCCATGGCCGCCGCCTGGGAGCCGCGCTTGCGCTTGGGCACCGCGATCGTGCCTGCGTTCACCCGCGCGCCGGCGTGCCTGGCCCAGTCGGCGGCCTCGCTCGCCGACGCCGCGCCCGGGCGGTTCGCCATCGGCATCGGCTCGTCGAGCAACGTGATCGTCGAGCGTTGGAACGGTGTCCCGTTCGAGGACCCGTACCACCGGGTCCGCGACGTCGTGCGCTTCCTGCGCGATGCCTTCACCGGAGAGAAGGTCACGAGGACCTACGACACGTTCGAGGTGCAGGGCTTCCGGCTCGGGGTCCGTCCCGAGAAGACGCCTGCGATCCTCGTCGCTGCGCTGCGCGAGGGCATGCTGCGTCTCGCCGGGCACGAGGCCGACGGCGTCATCATCAACTGGCTCGCCGCCAGCGATGTGCCGACCGTCGCCGCGGTGGTCCGCGACGCGGCCGGCGGTGAGGATCGCGAGGTCGTCGCCCGCATCTTCGTCTGCCCGAGCGACGACACCGACGTGGTGCGGGCGAACGCCCGCTTCGCGATGGCGGCCTACCTCAACGTGCCGGTGTACGCCGAGTTCCACCGCTGGCTCGGTCGAGCAGAGATGCTGCAACCGATGTGGGACGCCTGGGCGGCCGGGGACCGCAAGGGTGCGCTCGCTGCGATCCCGGACCACGTCGTCGACGACCTCGTCGTGCACGGGTCGCCCGCCGCGTGTCGCGAGCGGATCCAGGCCTACATCGACGCCGGTGTCACGACGACGAGTCTGGCCCTGCTGCCGCTGGACCCTGGCCTGGGCTACTGGGAGGCGGCCCGCGCCCTGTCCCCGTCCGCCGGCTGAACCCACCGTTGGAGTGCCGAGGCGCGAGACGACGTCCGCCCGCGTCCGGCGAGACCGCACCTCGCCGAGGGCGCGGTCCGGCGCATCGGGCGTACGACGAGGCGTGGGACATGCTCATGCCGCCGGCCGGCGCTCGTCGGTGGTGGCGGCGAGGCGGGCCCGGATCTCGGCGATGTGGCGCAGGCCGCGACGCCGGGTCGCCTCGTCGAGGCGGAAGCGCAGCGGTACCGCGGCGTCGAGCAGGGCGTCGGGGAGCAGGCGCAGCTGCTCCGCAGGCGCCGGAGTGACGTCTGCAGCGGTGGTGGAGGAGGTGGCTGTCGAGGTCATGCCACCATCATGAGGAGGGGGTGTGACAGCGAAAATCGGGCCGCTGAGCTGGGATGATTCGGCGCGCCGGCTCAGGTCGCGGGCAGTGGCAGCCCGAAGCGAGCCCGGATCGCCGACTGGATCTCGTCGATCGAGGCGGTGGCGTCGAACGAGGCGACCACCTCCTTGCGGTCGAACAGGTCGAGGACCGGCGTGGTCTTGTCGTGGTAGTCACGCAGCCGGTTGGCGAGAGCTTCGGGCGTGTCGTCCTCGCGCGTCAACAGGGCCGAGCCGCACATGTCGCAGACATCGGGCACCTTCGGCCGGTGGGCCAGCAGGTTCCAGTCGAGCCCGCACCCCGCGCACAGCCGGCGGGCCAACACCCGCTCGTGGACGACGGCGTCCGGCATCTCCAGGTTGATGACTCCGTCGATGTCGTAGCTCTCGAGGAAGAACTCGGCCTGGCGGACGTTGCGCGGGAAGCCGTCGAGCACGAAGCCGTAGTTCCAGTCGTGGATCGCCAGGCGGTCGCCCATCACCTGCTCGACGAGCTCGTCGTCGACCAACTTCCCGGCGGCCATGATCCGCCGGACCTGCGCACCCAGCTTGGTGTGGCGCTGGACGTGCCACCGGAAGATGTCTCCCGCGCTGAGGTGAACGAGATCGAGGTCGTCGGCCAACCTGGCGGCCTGCGTGCCCTTGCCGCTGCCCTGGACGCCGATGATCACGAACTTGCGCACCCGGCCAGCGTGGCAGATCGGCATCACCGGCCGGCGAGGCCGACGGCATCCACCCGCGGCGGGGCCGGCATCATCGGCGTCGTCGACCGGTGCGCCTACTCCATGCCCTTGCGCTGACGCCCGAGGGCCCGCTCGATCTCGCGCTGGGAGTCCCGCTCGGCGAGCGCCTGGCGCTTGTCGCCCTTCTGGCGGCCCTTCGCCAAGCCGAGCTCGACCTTGGCCCGGCCGTCGCGGAAGTACAGCCTCAGCGGCACCAGCGCCAATCGCTCCTGCGCGACCCGGGCCTCGAGCTTGTCCATCTCCTCGCGGTGCAACAGCAACTTGCGGCGCCGGTCTGGCTCGTGGGCGCCCACTCCGTTGGCGAACTGGTACGGCGCGATGTGCACACCCTCCAGCCACAGCTCCCCGCTGCTCCACCGGGCGAACGCATCGGCCAACTGCACCTGGCCGAGGCGCAGGCTCTTGACCTCGCTGCCCTGCAGCACGATCCCGGCCTCGACCGTCTCGAGCACCGAGAAGTCGTGGCGCGCCCGACGGTTGCTGGCGATCGGCACCGTGCCGTCACGCGACATCTTCTGGGCGCTCATGGGGTGAGCCAGGGTAGCCGTGCCACCGCGTCGTCCATCCGGGTCGCGCTCGGAGCCGTCCGCCACGACCGCGCGCTACCGTGCGCCGGCGTGCTGGAGCTGTCGCAGGAGATCCTCGACGACATCGTCGCCCACGCCGTCGAGCACTATCCGTACGAGGCCTGCGGCCTGTTGGCCGGTGCCCCCGGAGGATCGGCCGTGACCCGTTTCTATCCCTGCCACAACGCCGCCCGATCGGCACGCGTGTACACCGTCGAGCCGCGCGACCACATGCGGGCCGAGCGCGACGCCGAGGACCACGGCTGGGAGATCGTCGGCGTCCTGCACAGCCACACGCACACCGACGCTGTGCCCAGCCCGACCGATGTCGCCCAGGCCCCCGATCCCGGTTGGCACTACGCCATCGTCAGCCTGCGCCATGACGACGAGCCGTCGTTGCGCAGCTGGCGCATCGTCGACGACGAGGCCACCGAGGAGCCGGTGCAGGTGACGGGGTAGAATTCCGACCGGAGCGATCGCCATTTCGTCGCTCGAGGATGTCGGGAAGATGATCACCACTGCCAGCGTCAACGACACCGTGCTCGACCTCATCGGCAACACGCCGATGGTGGACGTCTCGATCCTCTCGCCCAACCCCGGCGTGCGCCTCTTCGCCAAGCTCGAGAGCCAGAACCCGTTCGGCTCGGTCAAGGACCGAATCGCCAAGGCGATGATCACACGGGCCGAGGCGGAGGGCCTGCTGCGGCCGGGCCAGACGATCGTCGAGCCCTCGTCCGGCAACACCGGGATCGCGCTCGCGGCGATCGCCAAGATCAAGGGCTACCCGATCAAGATCCTGTTGCCGGAGAACGTGTCCGTCGAGCGTCGCCAGATGCTGCAGGTCTTCGGCGCGGAGATCATCCTGACGCCTGGCGCCGAGGGCTCGAACGGCGCCGTCCGGCGCGCCGAGGCGATGGCGGCCGAGCACCCGGACTGGTGCTTCCTGTACCAGTACGGCAACGACGCCAACCCCAGGGCCCACTACGAGGGCACCGGACCGGAGATCTGGCGGGACTGCCCCGAGATCACCCACTTCGTCGCCGGTCTCGGTACGAGCGGGACGCTGATGGGCACCGGTCGGTTCCTCAAGGAGCAGAACCCGGCGATCAAGGTCATCGCCGTCGAGCCACCCCTCGGCGAGCGCGTCGAGGGCCTGCGCAACCTGGACGAGGGCTACATCCCCCCGGTTTTCGACGCCTGGCACGGTCGTGACCTGCTCGACCGCAAGCGCGTCGTGCGTCCGCGGGAGTCGATCGAGTGGACCCGTCGGCTCGTCGACATCGGCGTCTTCGCCGGCCTCTCGGCCGGCGCCGCCCTCGCCGGCGCCGTGAAGGTGGCCGGTGACATCGAGCAGGGCTCGATCGTGTTCATCGTGTGCGACGGGGGTTGGAAGTACCTGTCCACGGGCGCGTACACCGACGACCTCGATGCCGCCGAGGCCGCCGCCGAACAGGTGATCTACTTCTAGTAGCTCGCTTCGCTCGCGTGTCTCGCTCACGCTCGACCTGGCCCACGATGCCCGCTGCGGTCGGGGGCCGGCGCGACGCGTTTCGGTCCGGATATTGGTCGT
>JBEVOM010000134.1:0-5346 GCA_040507575.1 Ilumatobacteraceae bacterium | reverse complement strand
ACGGCCCTGGGAGGGAAGGGGATCCGCCATGTCCGAACTTTCTCGACGCGCCCTGTTGCGCGCGTCGGCCGTGGGCGCCGCCGCCGTCGCCGTACCGATGGGGGCGCTCGGCGCGTCCGGCACCGCCGGCGCGGCGGCCCCCGAACGCCAACCCGACGTCGATCCGGAGCGTCACGCCGCCATCAGCGCTTCCGGCCCGGTCATGTTCTGCGTCCACGACGCGTCCAAGGGCGAGGTGTCGATCATCCACGGCACGACGGAGGTCGTCGTCCACGACCGCCAACTCGTCGCCCGCATCATCGACGCCGCAGCACGTCGGACCGCCTGAGGAAGGACTCGACCCATGTCATCGCATCGCGAAGCACCCGAGATCTCCAAGGACCCGGTGGCCGACTCCACCGACACCTACGCGTTCGTCAGCCCTGACCGGCCCGACACGATCACGATCATCACGAACTACATCCCGCTCGAGGACCCGGCCGGTGGCCCGAACTTCTTCGAGTTCGGCGACGACGTGCTGTACGAGATCAACGTCGACAACGACGGCGACGGCAAAGCTGACGTCCAGTACCAGTTCACCTTCAAGACGACGGTCGTCGACCCGGACAGCTTCCTGTACAACACCGGCCCGATCGCGTCGATCGACAGCCCGTCGTTCAACCGGCCCCAGATCTACGACGTCACCGAGATCCGCGGCGGGCGCAGCACCAAGATCGGCCGCAACCTGAAGTCGCCGCCGTGCAACGTCGGGCTGCGCTCGACGCCGAACTACGCCGGCCTCGCGAACAGCGCGATCGCCGACCTCCGCGACGGCATCCGGGTCTTCGCCGGCCAACGCCTCGACGGCTTCTTCGTCGATCTCGGCTCGGTGTTCGACCTGGCCGCGCTGCGTCCGTTCCAGAACCTCCACCTCGTGCCGACACTGGCCGGGCCGGGGGTCAACGCGCTGCGTGCCGTCAACGTCCACAGCATCGCCATCCAGGTGCCGATCGCCCGCCTGACCGGGACGCCGACGCCGCCGACCGACCCGATGTCGCCCGACGCGGTGATCGGTGTCTGGGCGGCCGCCCACCGGCGCAAGGCGAAGTACCGCGACGAGGACCAGTCCTACGAGGTCGGCCCGTTCACCCAGGTGTCCCGGCTCGGCAACCCGCTCTTCAACGAGGTCATCGTGCCGATGGGTCGCAAGGACGAGTGGAACCGCAAGAAGCCGAACAAGGACAGCTCGTTCGCCAGCTACGTCGCCCAGCCCGAGCTCGCCCGGCTGCTGCCGGTGCTCTACCCCGGGGTGTTCCCGAAGCTCGCCGCCTACACGGCCGACCGGGCCGACCTGTTGGCGATCCTGCTCACCGGGATCCCGTCGGGGATCATCCCCGGGTTCCAGAACTTCACCGGCCAGACCCAGGCCGACATGCTGCGGCTGAACGTGGCGATCCCGCCGAGCGCCAGCCCGAGCGCCAACGGGATCCTCGGCGGTGATCTCGCCGGCTTCCCGAACGGCCGACGGGTGTTCGACGACATCGTCACCATCGAGCTCCGGGCCGTCGCCGGGGTCACGATCCCGCTCGTCGATCCGACGTTCACGCCGGACGGTGCGGCCGGCCTCGTCAACGACGGCACGCAGATCCTCGGCGACGTGAGCTACCTGGACACGTTCCCGTACCTCGATCACCCGATCAGCGGCTACGACGTGCTGCCGCTGTCGACGCCGGCGTGAACGGCCACGGTCACGCCCACCCCCACCCTCCGGAACCCGCCCGGCGGGCCGGTGGTGGAGCCGCCGTGCTCGACATCGGCGGTGACATCGGAGCGCTCGTCGTACGGACCGACGACGAGGCGGCAGGACACGAGCTGCACCTGCGGGCCGACGGCGACGTCGGCTCGAGCATCCACACCGGTGTCTGGCCGCGCCAGCAACCGAACGGTCCCGTCACCGCCGCACTGTTCCTCGCGCTGACCGAGGGCACCTACTGGGTGCTCGACGAACGCGGCGACGATCTGTTCGAGGTGGCGATCACCGGCGGTGAGCTGGCCCGCGCCGACGCGCGGACTGCGGTCCTGGCGGCCGGCACGGGCGGCACGGCCCGTCGCTGACCGCGGGCGGGTCAGCGCGGCCCGGTCACCACGCCGTCGCTCAGCGCCTCGGCCCGACGGGCGATCCGCTCCTCGGTCGCGGCCCACCGCCACACGGCGAGGAGGAGCAGCGGCAGCGTCGTCACCATCCCGGTGACCCACATCAGCGCTGCCGCTGCTCGCTGGTCGTCCAGCGCACGCGCCGTGCCGAGCCGAGCCTCGTACGTCGGCATCAGCGGAGCGGTCGCCGCCAACAGGATCATCCCGAGGAACGAACCGCCGACGATCACGCCGAACACGCCCGCGATGCGGGCCGGCGCAGCAGCCCGCCCCACGCCGAGGACGGCCGCCCACATCGCGGTCGCGCTCAGCAGGTACGCCGCGTGCTCGAGCTCGTGCAGCCAACGGTTGCCCAACGCGTCGTCGTAGATGGCCGTGAGGTGCGTCACGAACAGCACGAGGACGAACAGCCCGGGCCCGAGGATCGGACCTGTGCGATGCCACGTCCCACCCAGCCGGCGCCCCAGCGCAGTCGTCGGGATCCAGCCCGCGGCCATCAACGTGTGCACCGGGCGGCCCAGCACGAGGAGTGGCGCGGCGACGAGGATCACGATGAGGTGCTGCACCATGTGGCCGGTGAACGTGCGCTCAGCCAGGCGCTCGACCCACGGCGACGACGCCACGACGACACCGACGACCCCACCGATCCAGCACCACAACGCCCCGCGGGAGGGACGCGACCCGTGCAGCCACGCGATCCCGTGCACGCCGACGACGGCGGCCGCGACGACGCCGATGGCGACGTGATCGACACCGGCGTGGGCGATCACCGGTCGGCATCCCGGACGAGCAGCGCGACCTGCGAGGCGATGATGCCGACCCCGGCCAGCAGCATCCACGACCCGAGCACGACGCCCAGGGCGGCCGCCGTGATGCCGACGGCGAGAGCCAACGGCCGCAGGCTGGCCGTCGGATAGACCCCGACGACCCCGGCGCCGTCGGGGGCATCGGCGTCGAGGAGGTCCTCGGGGCGGGGCAGGCGGTGGTGACGCCGCCAGTCCCACGCCCACCCGGCGACGAGACCGCCGAGACCGGTGGCCATCAGCAGCAGCGACGCCCCCGCCGGATCACCGCCGACCGCCCAGTAGAGCCCGCCGATCAGGCCGAAGTACCCGGTGACCCCGGCCCACAGGATCGTCTCGAGCTTCACGAGCCGGACCCTGACAGGTCGGGCGTGTCCACCCCGTCCGGCCCGTCACCGCCACCGCCACCGCCCACGGCGACGGCGGTCCGGGTCGCGCCGACATCGTCACCGCGGGCGGCGAGCGCGGCGGCCTCGCCTGGCGCGGCGATCTCGTCGTGTTGGCTCCAGCGCAGGTCGAACACCGGGCGCTCGGAGCGGATCGGCGGCAACCACGCGAAGTTGTGCTCCGGCGGCGGTGACGACGTCGCCCACTCCAACGAGTTGGCCTGCCAGGGGTCGGCGCCGACGGTCGGCTCCGAACGCAGCGAACGGACGACGTTGATCGCGAACGGGATGAACGACAGGAACAACACGACGGTCCCGATCGACGCCACCATGTTCAACGCCTCGAACCCGTCCTGCGGTGCGTAGTCGGCGACCCGCCGCGGCATGCCGTCGCGCCCGAGGAGGTGCATCACGAAGAACGTCGAGTTGAAGCCGACGATGACCAGCCAGAAGTGGATCGTGCCGAGCCGCTTGGAGAGCATCCGGCCGGTCACCTTCGGCCACCAGAAGTAGATCGCCGCGAAGAGCGCGAAGACGACCGTCCCGCCCATCACGTAGTGGAAGTGGGCGACGACGAAGTACGTGTCGGAGAGGTTGAAGTCGAGCGTCGGCGAGGCCAGCATCACGCCCGTCAGCCCGCCGATCACGAACGTGACCAGGAAGCCGATCGAGAAGAGCATCGGCGGCTCGAACGACAGCGAGCCACCCCACATCGTGCCGATCCAGTTGAAGACCTTGACCCCGGTCGGCACAGCGATCAGGAACGACGTGGCGGCGAAGAACGGCAGGACGACCTGACCGGTCACGAACATGTGGTGGGCCCACACCGACGTCGACAGCGCCGAGATGGTCAGGGTGGCGAGGACGAGACCTTTGTACCCGAACACCGGCTTGCGCGAGAACACCGGGAAGATCTCGGTGACCACCCCGAAGAACGGCAGGGCCACGATGTAGACCTCCGGGTGGCCGAAGAACCAGAACAGGTGCTGCCACAGCACGGGCGAGCCGCCGGCGGTCGGGTCGAAGAAGTGGGTGCCGAAGCGGCGGTCGGCCTCCAGCATCACGAGCGCGCCGGTCAGCACGGGGAACGCGACGAGCACCATGAAGCTCGTCAGGAACAGGTTCCACGTGAGGATCGGCATGCGGAACATGGTCATCCCGGGGGCGCGCATCATCGTGATCGTCGTGATGATGTTGACGGCCCCGAGCGTGCCCGACGTGCCGGTGAGGATGATGGCGATGATCCAGAGGTCGGCCCCCAGACCCGGCGAGCCCGACGGGCCCGACAGCGGCGGGTACGCGAACCAGCCGAACCCCGCCGCCCCGCCGTCGGTGACGAAGCCGAGCAGCATCACGATGCCGCCGAAGAGGTACAGCCAGTACGACAGCGCGTTCAGACGGGGGAAGGCGAGGTCCGGTGCGCCGATCTGCAGCGGAACGAGGTAGTTCGCCAGCGCGAAGCCGAACGGCACGGCGAACAGGTACACCATCACGCTGCCGTGGATCGTGAAGATGCTGTTGTACGTCGCCTCGTCGACGATCTGCAGGCCGGGCTCGGCCAGCTCGGCGCGGATGATGCCGGCCAACGCACCACCGATGGCGAGGAACACGAGCGCGGTCACCGCATAGGCGATGCCGATCGCCTTGTGGTCGGTCGTCGTGAGCCACCCGATCAGCGTGCGGGGCAGCCCGGGGTGGCGGTTGCCGACATGGCTGGCGACGACCTCATCGACCGACACCATCCCCGCCGCGTGTTCCGCTGCCATCATTGGACGCTCTCTGCGATGCGAGCGAGCGAGCGCCAGCGAGCGAGCGGCCGGCGACGGCCTGCGCGGCCCGGGAACGCCGTCAACGGTCGGCTCCCTGGTCCAGCAGCCACCCGTCGAACTCATCGGGCGTGACGACACGCACCGAGAAGCGCATCTTGTGGTGGTCGAGACCGCAGAACTCGGCGCACACGCCGGTGTCCTCGAAGAAGCCGGTGCGATCGGCGACGTCGACCTGGAACGACTGGACCTGACCCG
>JBEVOM010000097.1:0-54989 GCA_040507575.1 Ilumatobacteraceae bacterium | reverse complement strand
CAATATCCGGACCAAGACCCGCTGGCTCGCTAGCGCGGGGCCGGCTGGGCGCCGCGCACGAGGCGGCCGGGGAGGGCCCCCGTCGACTCCCCGTCGCGGGCGGTGACCGTGCCGGCGACGACCGTTGCGACGTAGCCGTTGGCCTTCTGGACGATGCGGCGGCCGCCCGCCGGCAGGTCCCGCACGACCTGCGGGAGGCGGGCCTGCAGGCGGTCGTAGTCGATGACGTTGATGTCGGCGCGGTAGCCCGGGGCCACGACGCCACGGTCGCGCAGGCCGACGGTCGATGCCGTCGACGACGTCAGCGACTGCACCACGTCGGGCACCGACAGCCGCGGGCCGCGGGTCCGGTCGCGGGTCCAGTAGGCGAGCATCGTCGTCGGGTAGCTGGCGTCGCACACGAGCCCGCAATGGGCTCCGCCGTCGCCGAGGCCGAGCACCGTCGACGGGTGCTGCAGCATCTCGTAGCACGCGTCGAGCGACCCGGCGGCGTAGTTCTGGAACGGCTGCAGGATCAGCCGCCTCCCGCCGTCCTCGAGCAGCGCGTCATAGGCGACGGCGTGAGGGGTCGTGCCGGCGCGAGCCGCCTGGGCCGCGAAGCTCGCTGACGGTTCGGGCTCGTAGTTCGGCGGGTCCTCCAGCAGGTAGCGCTGGTCCCACGACGACGAGGGCTCGGCGTCGAGCTCGTCGAGGATGCGGGCCCGGACATCGGTGTGGCGCATCTCCTCGACCCGTTCGCCGAGGGGCAGCGTGGACAGCTCGGCGTACGTCGCCGACTTGGCGAACGGGCTCACCGTCAGGTCGTGCCCGAGCATGAGCCCGGTCGGGCGGCCGAGCACCTGGGCCTTGATCGGTACGCCGTCGGCGGCCGCCTCGGCCGTCAGCTCCAGCAGGCGACGCCACCCGTCGGGCATGCTGTGCTTCTGGTTCAGCGTGAACGACATCGGCCGGCCGGTCTGCTCGACGATGCGCCGCAACATGGCGAACTCGCCGTCGACGTCGTCGAACTGGAAGAAGTCCGACAGCAGCTGGAACACGCCACTGCCGCACTCGGCCATGGCCCCGAGGATGGCTCGCAGCTCGTCCTCGGCCGCCCGCACCGTGGGGATCGGCTCCCCCTTGCTGCTGCGCTGCTGGAGCGCTCGCGACGTGCCGAACCCCACCGCCCCGGCCTCGATGGCCTCCTTGGTGAGCGCCGCCATCTGCGCGATGTCATCGGGTGTAGCCGGCTCGCGGTTCACGGCCCGCGCACCCATCACGTAGACGCGCAGCGCGGAGTGCGGGAGCATCGCCGCGATGTCGAGGTCGTGGGGACGGGAGTCGACGGCGTCGAGGTACTCGGGGAAGCTCTCCCACGCCCATGACAGGCCCTCGGTCATCACCACCTCGGGGATGTCCTCGACCCCGGCCATCAGCTCGATCAGCTCGTCGTGGTCCTCGGGCCGGCACGGCGCGAACCCCACGCCGCAGTTGCCGGTGACGATGGTCGTGACGCCGTGGTCGGACGACGGCGTCAACCGGTCCTCCCAGATGACTTGCCCGTCGTAGTGGGTGTGGATGTCGACGAAGCCCGGCGTCACGAGCATCCCGGCGGCATCGATCTCCTCCCGGCCCCTCGTCAGGTCCGCACCGACGGCGACGATGCGCCCACCGGCGAGGGCGACGTCGGCCTCGAACGGCTCGGCACCGGTCCCGTCGACGATGGTGCCCCTGCGGATGACCAGATCGTGCTCAGAAGCCATGAGCCGAGCGTAGGGCCGTCAGGCTCTGACCATCTCGTCGTAGAGCTTGCGGTAGGCGTCGGCGAAGTTCGTGCGGCAGGGGCCGGTGATCGACAGGCGCTTCGTGTTGTCGGCCATCGTCCCCGCCGGTGCACCTGGCACGGCGCGCACCTCGATCGAGCCCGGCTTGCCCGACCAGGCCGACGCCTCGGCGATCATCTGCTGCGCGGTGACCACATCGTCACCGCACCAGTTCGTGATCGTGGCCGGCGTGCGCGCCGCGTCGAGCATGGCCTCGAGCTGGCCGTTGATGTCATCGAGGTGGATCGGGCGGTGTGGGTTGGGGTCGCTCGGCGCGACCATCGTCTCGCCGTTGAGGACCGCCGAGATGTGCTTGCCGGGGAACGTCTCGGGCACACCGTTCACCGTGTTCAGCCGGGTGATGACGATCGGCAGGTCGAACGCCCTGGCACAGAAGCGGGCGACCGCCTCGATGCCGAGCTTCGACGCCGGGCTCGTCGCCGCGTACGCCGTCGCCCCCCGCCCGATCGGGTCGCTCTCGGTGTAGGCGTGCCACGGATCGGGGTTCCCGGTGTAGATCCCCATGCCCGACATGATCAACGCCGCTTTGGCGTTGCGGCAGTGCTGCAACAGCAGACCCGGGCCCTCGACGTTGGCTCGCAGCGCCGTTTCCAGCTGGGCGATCTCGGCCCGCAGCCACGACAGGTGCAGCACGTAGGTGAAATCGTCGGGGAGCTCGGTGACGTCACCGGACACGAGGTCGAACGGACGCAACGTCACCCCGGCGGCCTCCAACCTCTGCCGGTGCGACACGGTGTCGCGCTCATTGGCGGCCGCCAGCTCGATGGCCCGGTCGGCCGGCGCGGCGAAGCGGGCGAGCCCCCACACCTCGTTCCGGGGTGCCAGCTCCATGGCGACCGAGCGCCCGACGACACCGGTCACGCCGGTGATGAGGATCTTCTCGTCGGTGATCATGTGTTGTTCCTCTCAGCTCTCGCGAGCGCGCCGACGGTGCGGACCACCGCCAGCTTCTCGTCGATCGAACGACCGGACGGGGCGATCGACAGGGTGTCGATGCCTGCGGACGCGAACGCCGCGATGCGGGCGCGGATGCGGGTCTCGTCACCGATCAGCGTCAGCCCGTCGATCAGCGCGTCCGGGACCAGTGCTTCGGCGTCGTGCTTCCGGCCGGTTCGGTACAGGCGGCTGATCTCGGCCGCCTCGTCGGCATAGCCGTAGCCGGAGACGAGATCGTTGTAGAAGTTCTTCGTCGCCGTCCCCATGCCGCCGATGAGCAGCGCGAGGTACGGCCGGTAGACCCGGCGGCCGACCACCATGTCGTCGGTCACGACTGCCGCCGTCGAGCAGGCGACCTTGATGTCGGCGACGTCTCGTCCTGCCCGAGCCGCTCCCTTCTCGAGGTGCTGGCGGGCCAGGTGATGGGTCTCGGGCAGCACGAGCGACGGCAGCCAGCCGTCGGCCCGCTCCCCTGCCAGCTCGACGTTCTTCGGACCGATCGCCGCCAGGTACACCGGCACCCGGCCGTGGTGCTTCATGATCAACTTGATCGGGCGGTATGCGTCGGTCCGGGGCACCGTGATGGTGCGGCCGGCATAGGCGACCGGTTCGCGGCGCAGGGCGAGGTCGACGATGTCGAGGTACTCCCGCGTCCGCTCGATCGGCGCGTCCCACGCCACGCCGTACCAGCCCTCGGTGACCTGGGGCCCCGAGATGCCCAGGCCGAGCACGATGCGGCCGGGGAACAGCGACTCGAGCGTCGCTGCCGTCATCGCCGTCGTCGTCGGTTGGCGGGCCGGGATCTGCAGGATGGCGCTGCCGACCTTGATGCGCTCGGTCTTCGACGCCAGCCAGGCCATGAGCGTGACGGCGTCGGCGCCGTAGGCCTCGGGGACCCACACGATGTCGTAGTCCGAGCGCTCGGCCTCCTGGACCGTCGCCAGCATCGCCTCGGCATCCGCGGGGTTGCCGTCCCACGTGCCGAGGATCAGTCCGAGGTCCATGTCGTCTCCGTTCTGCGCCGTCAGACCGAACCGGCGCGAGCGTCGCGCAGGACGGACCGGCGAACCTTGCCGGCTTCGTCGCGCAGCGGGGCGTCGACGACCTCGAACGTGCGCGGGATCTTGTAGCGGACGAGTCGATCGGCCATGAACGTGGCCAACGCGTCCGCCGTCAGCGTCGGCGAGCCCTCGACGATGGCGTGGATGCGGTGGCCGAGATCACCGTCGGGCAGGCCGACGACGACGGCCGTGCGCACGTCGGGGTGCTGCTCGAGTGCGGCTTCGACCTCGGCCGGGTACACGTTCGCCCCGCCGGTGACGATCATGTCGGTGCGCCGATCGGCGATGTAGACGTAGCCGTCGTCGTCGATCCACCCCATGTCGCCGAGCGACTCCCACTCGCCTTGCGACTTGGCCTCCGCGCCGACGTACTCGTAGGTGCGCGGCGTACCGGGCGGCGGCTTCATGTAGATCTCGCCGATCTCACCGGCGGGCAGGATCGCCATGTCCACCCCGAACGCCCGCATCTCGGCACCGTTCGCCGGGCGCCCGACCGAGCCGGGATGGGCCACCCACTCGGTGCCCTTGATCCACGTCGTCGCCTGGCCCTCGGTGCCCGCGTACAGCTCGTGGATGCGCTCCGGACCGAGCCAGTCGATCCACGCCTGCTTCAGCCAGACCGGGCAACTCGACCCGAAGTGCAAGACGACCTGGAGGCTCGAGAGATCGACGCGCGCCTTCACGTCGTCGGGCAGCTTCCAGATCCTGCTCATCATCGTGGGCACGAGCGGGAGGTAGTCGGCGCGGTGGCGCTCGACGGCGGCGAGCGTCGACTCGGCGCCGAACTTCGGGAGCAGCACGACGTGCTTGCCTCGGAACAGGCTGTTCGCAGCGATCAGGAACGGCGCGCCGTGATAGAGCGGCCCGGGTACGACCGTGCAGCCCTCGCGCCGCAAGTAGAACGTGCGCTCGTCGGGGTCGGCGATGCCCGGCTTGCTCGACAGGATGAGCTTCGGTCGCCCGGTGCTGCCGCCGGACGTCGATGCCCGCCAGTACGGCGGGGTCGCGGTCGGCAGGCGGCTGCCGTCGCCGTCGGGCGGCTCGGCCGCCGCCGGGTCGTCGACGACGAGGCAGCCGCCCGAGCTCGACGCGGCCAGCTCGAGCACGGCGGCGCGCTCCGCGGCGGGCATCGCGGCCGACAGCACGAGGGGGACGGCGCCGAGCTTCCACGCCGCGACGACCGACTCGACGACGGCGCTGCCGTTCGGAAGAGAGACGGCGACGATCGCGCCCGGTGCTGCGCCGCGCTCCAGGAACGACCGGCCGAGCCGGTTCGTCCGCACGTCGAGCTCGGCCCGGGTGCGAGTCACATCAGCGGTCGTCAGTGCCGGCACCGTCGGCCCGTCGTCAGCCAGCCGGCCGAGCACCACCCCGATGGGCTCGTACATGGTCGATGAAGTTAGATGGTCCTCGTTCTTCCGACGAAGGGAGCCGCGATGGGGATCAAGCTCACGGACGCCGAGCTGTGGGAGTTCGTCGCGACCGCGCACACCGGGGTGTTGACGACGCTGAACACCGCGGGGTACCCGATCGCGCTTCCGACATGGCACGTCGCGTTCGACGAGCGGATCTACCTGCGGACCGTGTCGAAGGCGGCGAAGGTCCGGCGGATCAGCCGCGACGACCGAGTGAGCTTCCTCGTCGAGGACGGCGTGGACTGGGTCGACCTGCGTGCCGCCCTCGTCGTGGGCCACGCCGCGGTCGTCGACGACGAAGACGTCGCCGACCGGGCCCGCGAGCTGCTGCACGACAAGTACGAACCGTTCCGCCAGAGCCGCCGCACGGCCCTGTCGGACGCCGGGCGCCGGCACTACTCGGCGGGAGAGGCGATCATCGAGGTGACCGGCGACGTGCGGACGATCTCGTGGGCCAACCGCAAGCTCCGCCCCACCCCCGAGCCGTGACCCCTCAGTCCCGACCCGACCGTTTCTGACGCTGTTCCGGGGCCAGATGTGGCCCCTGATCTCACAGAGAGCTCAGGTGACCCCTCACGGGACGACTCGACCAGCCGGATGTTCTGCGACGGCCGGCCGGTGAAGGGCGCCGGCGGGAAGAAGAACCGACCGTCCTCGGCGTCCTGCGGGATGACGAGGCGGTGCTCCTTGGCGGCGTCCCAGAACGGCTTGGTCCAGGCGTTCGGTCCGATCTGGGCGATGCCGGCCGGGAGCAGGCCGGAGATCCTCGTGCTCGTGGGTTCAGTTCTCCAGGAGCGAGCTCGACAGGAGACTGCGGCAACGACTGGCCCCGCTCGTAGAACGGCGTCGCGCCGACGCCGACGACGGCCGTACGTTGCAGGGCGCTCACGGAGCTGCACCGTGCGGAGGCGGCCGACGGGATCTGCCAGCGAGCGACCACACGCGTCCCCGCGGCCGACGACGGCCGCCGGCGCGGCACCTACGAGAGCGACTCGGGGTTCTCCAGGTCGATGGCGTGACCGGCGCCTGCGGCGGCGACCTCGGCGTCGTCGCCGTGCGGCCCGGCGGTCGGCGGCGGCGCGTCATCGGATGCCGGCCGGGTCGGCCGCGGCCCGAGGTCGTCGGCCCCATGTCCTGGCGTGATGTCCTGAGCACGCGACACCCGCAGCGCCGGGAGCTCTGCGGTCGCATCGGCTCGCAGCGGCGCGCCGATGAGGCAGACGTGATCGCTGCCATCGTCCAGCTGCGTGACGCGTTGGAGGACGACCCGGTTCGGACACTGCACCAGCAGTGGCACACCACCCGGATCCCGCTCCCAGTCGCACCGCGCGAACTTGTCCACGTCGTCGCCGGACGTCCCGCCGAACAGCTCGGCGAGGTCGTGGTCCTGGTCCGACAGGAAGTGGACGGCGAACTGCGCCGCGAACAGCGCCACCCGACACGTCCGGTTGGCCTTGGACAACCACACGGCGTAGCGCGGCGGCTCGATGCTGCACTGCGAGTGGAAGCCGACGACACAACCGGCCATCTCGTCGTCGGCGGCGACCGTCACGATGACGAGGGCCGGATCAGCGTGCGCCATCAGCGCGTCGAAGCCTGAGCTCATCGCTCACCATCCTGACGGATGGACGCCGCCGACCTGGGATCGCGCGGGTCGGTGCGTCGTCGAACCGTGGCGGCGACATCAATCGTCGCTCCGTCTCGTGTTCATGCCGCGGACACCTCTCGTTCGGATCGGTCCCGTACGTTGCAACGATGTCGACGTCGCCCGACGCCTCCCCCCGGAGCCTGCTCGAGGGCGCCACGAACTTCCGGGACATCGGCGGCTACGCGACCGCCGACGGTCACGCCGTTCGGACCGGCATGGTGTATCGATCCGGCGCTCTGCACGCTCTCACCGATGCCGACGTCGAGCGTCTGCGGGCGATGGACGTCCGGACTGCGTTCGATCTGCGATCCGAGGCGGAGCAGGCTGCCGAGCCACTGGCGCCCCCGTTCGTCCGCCCCATCAGTGTCCCACTCACCCGGAGCGAGGTGTCCCGTGAGATCTCGGCGTTCCCGGACGGCTACTCCTACCTGCGGACGCGCTACGACGAGATCCTCTTCGAGCTGGCGAGCACGGTCGGCTCCATCCTCGTGACGGTCGCCCGCGACGACTGCCTCCCGGCGGTGATCCACGGTGCGGCGGGCAAGGACCGCACGGGTGTGGTCATCGCCGTGCTGCTCCTGGCGCTCGGCGTCGACGACGCGACCGTGCTCGATGACTACGAGCTGACCTCGCAATACGAGGCCGCTCAGCGGGTCAGGGAGATCGCCGGCAAGCTCGAGGGATCCGGCTTGCCGCCCGCGCTGGTCGCCGGCCTACTCGGCACGCACCGGTCCGCGCTCTCCGGAGCGCTCGACGAGGCGCGCCACCGCTTCGGCAGCATCGAGGGGTACCTCATCACGGCGGGCGTCTCCCCGGACCATCTCGACGCGCTGCGGTCCCGCCTGACCGTCTGACCCCGACCGTTCGTCTCACTGTCGACCGAGGGCCGGATCGCTGAACGACGGGCGACCGTTCGCGAGGTGACCGGCGAACGTGCGGAGCCAGGACGTGCCGGGCACCGAGACGGTGAGGTCGTACCAGCCCGCGCTCCATGGGCACCGATCCGCATGCTGGGGTCGACCGCCCCCAGGCGCGAGAGCCCGCTCGCCGCCCGTCAGCCCCCGGCGGATACCATCGATGCGACATGGCACGTTGGGTGCCATCAACGAGCAGGGAGAATGTCGGCATGGCCATGGTCATCTCCACCGATCCCGGTGCATCCGACAGCGAGCGCCGTAGCCGACTCTTCCGAGGCGAGGTCTTCGCCATCCCGCCGACTCCGGCCGTCGCCGCCTTCGCCGAGTTCGCCTGGGAGCTGATCTGCTCGGCATTCGGCGACCTCGACCCGATGACGGCCCACGATGACCTCGCGGTCGAGGAGTACGTCGCGCTCCTCGGCCCACTGAAGACCGGCTTCACGCACCACCCGCACTGCAAGGAGCTGCTCCGTGACCTGCTGACCGCGCTCGGCTGCGATCCGGAGACGACGTTCTTCGACGTCCCCAAGCTGCGTACGGTCACCCCAGCCGCGTACCTCACCGCCGGCCTCGGGTACAACTACCAGCCCCATCGTGATACGTGGTACTCCGCCCCGCAGTGCCAGGTGAACTGGTGGGGGCCGATCCGGGGTGTCACGCCCGACAACTGCATGGCGTACTTCCCGAACTTCTGGCAGCACCCGGCTCCGAACTCCAGCGACGAGTTCGACGCATACGAGTGGAACAAGACGGCGCGACGTGACGCGGCGAGCTACATCACGTCTGATCCGCGTCCCCATCCGCACCTGGTGGACGCGGATCCGGGAACCGACGTCCGCCTGGTCGGCGAAGCCGGCTCGATCCTCGCCTTCTCGGGCGCGCAGCTGCACGCCACCGTGCCGAACACGACGGAGCGGGCCCGGTTCAGCTTCGACTTCCGAACGGTCAGCATCAACGACGTGGCCGCCCACGCCGGTCCGGCGAACGTCGACGGAAGCTCCACCGGCACGACGCTTCGCGACTTCCTGCGCATCGACACGCTGGAGCCCTTGCCGAGCGAGCTCATCTCGGAGTACGACACGGATGGCAGTGCTGACGGTGTGCTCGTCTTCGACCCGACCGTGCTCGACGCGTAGGGGTTCCGCGCCTCGGTCTGCCCCCTGACGTCGGCACGTCCAGCGTGGTCACCTCGACGACGTCAACCTGTCCCCTGGTGGAGGGTTCGCCGGAGGACGCCCCGCACCCTGCTGACCGCCTCTTGAACCGCGAGTGACCCGGGGACGAGTCGCTGTCGGAAGCCTCGCGGCCAGAAGCTCGCGGCGTGCAGAGGTCTCACACTCCCCGGCGAACGCAGGATGGCCACGATCGACGGCGGCTTGGCGATCGGGACACGGCGGAACACCGATCCGAATCCGTTCGGGGCCATCAGGTCCCCGAACATCCTCGCCTCGCGCCGAGTCGGCCACTCGATCAAGCGTTCGATCGGTGCGGCGGCGGTGGCAGCGGGGATGACCACAGAAGGCCGTGTGCGGATGACTTCCAGCATGTCGTCGACGAACTCGAGTGCTCCGGACTGGATGTGGTCGAGAACCGCCAGCTCTTCGTCTCCCCAGTCGTTCGCAGCGAGGACCGGCTCGTACTCATCGCCATTCGTGCGGATCCGGACGACGGATCCATGTCGCGCCTGGTGGAGGAACTCCCAGATCGCGAACGACCGCAAGACGGAGTTCGCTCGAGACAGTGGGGCGCCCGCATCCGCCAGGAACCCCTTGCTCACCTGCCCCTGAGCCTTCAGGTTCGCCACATGCTGGAGCGTCGCGACGTAGTAGCCGTAGACCTCGGTCCCCGGCTCGATCTCCCGCAGCATGGACTCGAGCGAACGCTGCATGCTCCCGTGCCATCCAATGTCCACGACAGCGATTCGGCCGCCGTCTGTCATGCCGGCCTGCTGGAGGTAGGGCACGAGGCTGGACTTCTCCAGCCGAGCCTGCTCCAGAAGTGTCGGCTCGAGGTCGAGGAGGAGCGCGTGCAACGTGGCGAAGTCGTCGGCGGTCGAGATCTCATGATCCACCGTCGCAAATCCCACCCGTTCGACAGCGTCGAGATGGTCACGTGGATCCAGATCGACCAGTCGGAGATATTCAGCCACCGTCAGCACGATTCCGTTGAACGGACTGCCGAGAAACGCCAGCGCCTGCTCGTCGAGCGCCCTGATGGATGCGAAGTTCAACGATCGTCGAGAGACGTACAGGTAGGTCGACCGTGCACTGCTCGGCAGTCGGTCGAACACACGCTGGAGGATCTGGCCGTCGCGGGACAAGAAGAAGACTCGTTCGATGCCGTCGGCCAACAGCTGCTGCCTCAGCCAGATTGCAAAACCGAGGTAGAGAATTCCGACGTTCTCGTAGCCAAACTGCTTCCAGAACTGGCGATCGTCGAGTTCGGTGTCGGTCCCCAATTGCAATCGACGAATGGAGGCCAAGGCGCGGCGGATGGATTCGGTCAACTCGTAGTTGACGAGTCTCGAATGATCCAGCGGTGCTCGGTACCAGAGCGCGGAGACGCCACTCGACCTCGCGCCTGCCACGTCGACGACACGGTTGTCCCCGATGTGAAGGATGTCTTCAGGGCGTACGTCCAGTGTCTGGGCGGCGAGGGCATAGAGCTCTCCCGATCTCTTCGTCGCCGGGTGACCGGACGACACGAACAGATGATCTTCGTGCTGGTATCCAACCGAAGCAAGCATCTCGGCGATCGTCGATGACGGAAGGTACATGTCGGACATGAAGATGACTTGCATGCCGTTGTCACGTGCACGGTCGTAGACGCGTTTGATCCGGGGATTGACCCGACAGAACTCGACCTCGACCGCCAGTTCGATCTGCTCGAGCTCCTGTGCGACACCCTCTGGCCAATCACTCGGCAATCGGAGGTGGCCGTATATCTCATCGAGGGTGGTCTCACCGTCAGCGCGCCGTCGATCGGCGCGCCGGGCCTCCACCTCGGCCGCGACGCGCAGGTCGGCGAACCCGAAGGCAGGAGTGCTCGGATGGCGAGCGCGGTAGTCGTGCTCGACGATCTCGAAGATGTCAGCGGGATGAGAAACGAGTCGGACCAACGCTGTATCGAAGACATCCAACGAGAGCACGGAGTATTGGGCGAGTCGCCGTGCGACTTCCACGTCGCTGTCGGGCAGGGTCTCGGGCCACCGAGTTCTCAGAGCATTCGTGAGCCGTTCACGACTCACCATCGTCCGAGCGATGTTGGTCAACCGCATGCGAAGCTTCCTCGATGCGCTCGTCCCATCTCGCAGGAGCGTACCGCTGACGGCATGGTGGCCGTGGACGACCTCGATGCTCACCGCAGGACCGAGCGAGGACTGGCGGCATAGTCTCCGAGCGATGGAACCCGTTCGAGTCGTCGTCGCCGGCTGCGGCCTGGTGGCGGAGTTCTCCCACCTGCCCGCCCTGGCCAAGCTCGCCGATGACGTCGAGGTGGTCGGGCTCGTCGATCCGAGTCCGGTGCGTCGAGAGATCTGTGCCCGGCGGGCCCCACTGGCCGCCACCTTCGCCGACCTCGGCGACGCGCTGGCCGCGTTGTCGCCCGACGAGGTCGTCGTCGCGTCGCCCGCGGAGTTCCATCTCGAGAACACGCTGGCCTCGCTCGGCGCCGGCGCCCACGTGATCTGCGAGAAGCCGATGGCCCTGACCAGCGCGGCGTGCACGGAGATGATCGGTGCCGCTGAGGCCGCCGACCGCCTGCTCGGCGTCGGCCTGATGCGCCGGTTCTTCCCATCGGTGCAGGCCATCGCGTCGATCGTGAGCAACGGTGTGCTCGGGGCGCCGGTGTCGTTCGCCGTGCTCGAAGGGGTCCCGTTCGGGTGGCCCGGGAAGTCGGCGCACCCATTCCGACGTGGGGCTGGCGGGGGCGTCCTGTTCGATTCCGGCCCGCACCTCGTCGATGTGCTCCTCTTCTGGTTCGACGACCTCGAGCTCGCGGACTACGCGGACGATGCGATGGGCGGGGTCGAGGCGAACTGCAGGTTCCGGCTGACGGGCGCCGGCGGTGTGACGGGCACGGTCCGGCTGAGCCGCGACACCTTCCTCTCGAACCGCCACCTCATCCAATGCGAGCGCGGCTGGGTCATCTACCAGTACGACGTCTCCGACCGCTTCTACTGGGGGTGGAACGGCTCGCCCACCGCGAACTGCGTGATGCTGAGCGAGCCGGGGTGGGACCGCCCGATGTGGGCGAGCCCTGACCCCCAGTTGCAGGTGCCACGGGCGTTGTCGGCGGCCTTCGTGGCGCAGCATCGCAACATGACCGACGCCATCCGGGGCACCGCCTCGCTGCTGGTCAGCGCTCGCGAGGCCGCGGCGGGCATCGCGCTCCTCGAGAGCTGTCACGCGTCGCGGCGGCTGATGGACATGCCGTGGATGGACCCGGACGAGATCGCTCGGGCGACCGAGCTCGAGCGGAAGATCCCGGCATGAAGGTCGCAGTCCAGGGCGCCAGCGGCTTCGTCGGCAGCCGGCTCATCGAGCGCCTCCACCTGGGTGGGATGGCCGATGTCGTGCCGATCGTGCGCACTCACGGTTCGTTGAGCCGCATCGCCCGATTCGACCTCGACTGGCGCCTCGCCGACGGGCTCGACGGCGACGCCCTGACCGAGGCCTTCAAGGGCTGTGACGTTGCCTTCCTCTCCGTCGCCGGACCCGAGCCGTTCATCCTCGGCAGTCCGGCGGCGACGATCCGCGCCGCCCGCCGCGCCGGGGTCAGCCGGGTCGTGTACCTGAGCACGGCGGTCACGCTCGGGTTCAACCCCGGACCGGGCACCGACGACGACACACCACCGGTCACCGACCAGCCATGGACGTACAACCGGGCCAAGGCACGCGCCGAGAACCTCATCGACGACCTGCGCCACGAGACGGGCGTTGAGGTCGTCGTGCTGCGCCCGTCGATCGTCTATGGGCCGCGCTCGCTGTCGTGGACGACCGCGCTCGCCCAACGGCTGCTGTGGCGCACGGCGTTCGTCGTCGACGGCGGCGCCAACGTCTGCAATGCCGTCTACGTCGACAACCTCGTCGACGCCATGTGGCTGGCCGCCACCGTTCCGGGCGCGGCGAACCAGCAGTTCTTCGTCGCGGACCGCGAGCGCGTGACGTGGGCCGACATGTACCGTCCGATCGCAGAGGCCGTCGGCGTCCCGACCAGCGAGATCCACTCGATCGACCGTGCTGAGGTGGGCACCCTTCTCACACCCCCCTCCGGCGTGTCGGCGAGGATCTCGCGGCAGGTGAGATCGGAGCGGGCCCGGCGGCTCGCATCCAAGCTCCCAGACGAAGCGATGCAGCGCTTCCGTCGGCTGCGCGGGGCGTGGCGACCTGCGGCCGACGGCGTTCGACCGGGAGCGCGCGACTTCCTCTCGACCGTGCCCGATGTCGAGCTGCTCGTGCAGATCTGCGACACCCAGCTCCCGATCGCCAAGGCCGAGCGGATCCTCGGGTACCAGCCCATCCCGTTCGCTGAAGGTGCCCGCCGCAGCGCGGCGTGGGTCACCTCGATGGGCTTCGTCGCCGACGTCTTCGCGCCGGGCTGAGCCGGGGTCATCACCTCGCCGTCATGACCGAGGGTGCGCCGCTCAGGTCAGTCGGTCCAGAGCTTCCACGGCGCCTGGTTCTCGTCCCACAACCCGTTGAGGTAGATCTTGTCCCACAGCGTGTCCATCCCGTGCCAGAAGCCGTGGTGCTGGAACGCCCCCAACGCGCCCGCCGCGGCCAGGCGCTCCAACGGGCCCCGCTCGAACACGGTGCTGTCGTCCTCGATGTAGTCGAGGACGGCGGCCGAGGCGACGAAGAAGCCGCCGTTGACCCAGCCGACGCTGCCCTCGGGCTTCTCGCTGAAGCCGACGGGACCGTCGCCGATCGACAGCGTGCCGTAGCGCGCGAGGGGCTGCACGGCGGTGAGCGTGAGCAGGGCGTCACTCGCATCGTGAGCGGCGATCACGTCGCGCACATCCACGTCGGCGACGCCGTCGCCGTACGTGAAGCAGAAGTCGTCGTTGCCGATGTGGTGCTTGGCGCGTAGCAGCCGTCCGCCGGTCATCGTCTCGAGACCGGTGTCGAGCAGCGTGACCTTCCACGGCTCGCTGTTGGACTGGTGGACCTCCACCTTGTCCGTCTCCAGATCGATGGTGATGTCGGACATGTGCAAGAAGTAGTTGGCGAAGTACTCCTTGATCATGTAGCCGCGGTACCCGAGCAGGATGATGAACTCGTTGATCCCGGCGGCGCCGTAGATCTTCATGATGTGCCACAGGATCGGCCTGCCGCCGATCTCGACCATCGGCTTCGGGCGACTCTGCGATTCCTCACTGATCCTCGTGCCACGACCGCCGGCGAGGATCAGCGCCTTCATGGCGCCACCTTGGTACCGACGAGGATCTCGCGGACAGCGGCGCCCACGCGATCGACGTCAGGCTCGACGAGCTTCATCGCCCATAGCTTGCAACTCGACCTCGCTGACGGTGTTCCGGGGGGCGGCCGGCCACTCTGCCACGCACCACCCCGCCACGTCGAGGCTAGCAACGTCCGTGAGCACCCATGTGGTGATCGGGTGCACGTACCCGGCCTCGACGTGATACCCGTCGCTCAGTCCGGTTAGTGTCTCCGGCGGTGGGCGGCGGACCACCACGCACCCTCGCGAGGGGGCGAACGCCGATGGCGGGACCGTCCTCACGCCTCAGGACCAGTTCTCCTCCTGGCGCACCCGGCGGGAACCGCAGCAATCGTTGGAGGAGTGGGAGAGCAGTCGATGACCGATCCGTTCGTGAGCGTGGTGACGCCCGTCTACAACGACGAGCCCTACCTCGAGGAGTGCATCCGGAGCGTCCTGGCGCAGTCTCACCAGGACTTCGAGTACATCATCTGCAACAACCACAGCGATGATCGCTCCGGAGAGATCGCGGCCGACTACGCCTCGAAGGACCCACGCATCCGCGTCGTCAGTCCACCAGTGTTCTCACCGCAGGCCCAGAACTTCAACTTCGCCCTGCGTGAGATCTCCGGCCGTTCGACGTACTGCAAGATGCTGCTGTCCGACGATTGGATGTACCCGCAGTGCCTGCAGCAGATGATCGACGTTGCCGAGGCCGATCCGCGCATCGCGCTCGTCAGCGCGTACCGATTGATCGAGGAGCGGCCCGACTGCTTCGGAGTGCCCGTGGGCCGATCCTCGTTTCCCGGGACAGAGCCGTGCAGATGGCAGCTGCTGGGAACGGCGTATCCCTTCGGGAGCCAATCCACCGTGATGTACAACGCCCAGGTCGTGCGCGATCGGTCACCTTCGTTCTTCCCAGAGAATCGATTCTTCATGGACGTGGACATCGCGTTCCTGATCCTCAGGGATGCGAACTTCGGGTTCGTGCACCAGGTGCTCACCTTCAGTCGCTACCAGCCAGAGACCGTCACCGACATCGCCAGCAACTCCAACTCGTGGCCGCTACTGCACTATCTGATGATGGAACAGTACGGTCGTGATTTCCTCACTGACCAGGAATTCGAAGCGCGCTACGATGAGGTCACCAAGGAGATGTACCGGGGTCTGGGAGAGCAGTGGCTCAAGGACAGGATCCGCTTCAGCAAGAAGAAGGGATTCTGGGAGTTCCAGCGCCAGCACCTCGGCGACATCGGCGTCGAGCTCAGCCCAACCCTGCTGGCGAGGGGCGTCGCCGCCGCCGGGCTGGGCATCCTGGGCTCGCCGAGCACGTTCATCGGGAAGGTCCGGAACGAGATCTCAAAGGCACCGTGAGACGGCGGGAGCGGACGGATAGAGGAGGGCGGCGGATGCGAGGGCGGACGAGCGGAGGGGCGGCTGGCGGACAGCGGCGCGACGGAGGACGATCGAGGGGGCCCGAGCGGCGACCACTGCACGCTCGCTTCTTGCTGGTCGCTGCCGCGGTCTGCGTCGCCGGATGCGGTGACAACGTGACGGAGGAGCGCGGTTCGGACACGTCTGCAGGACCACGCCGACCCCCGGTCACGGTCTTCTTCGATGACTTCCTCGGCGCCACCGTCGACCCTGCCAAGTGGATCGTTCTCGATCGGTTGAGCGACCAGTACAACGGCGAAGTGAACTGCGTCACGCCGGAGAACGTCGGAGTGCGCGACGGCGTCCTCCAGATCATCTCCAAGTTCGAGGATGAGGACTGTGGAGACTCGATAGACGCTCCGCGGACGATGCACTACACATCAGGCCAGGTCCAACAGGCAACGGCGCCATTTCTCTACGGTACGGTCGATGTCCGGGCCAAGGCACCGGGAGGCATCGGGGCCTGGCCAGCGATCTGGATGTTGGGCTTCGAGTGGCAGGAGAGCCAACCCCAGACGGCCAATTTCGAAGGGTCGGATTGGCCGAACGCCGGATGGTCTGAGATCGACATCGCAGAGTTCTGGCAAGGAACGCGCGACGAGGTCAACACCACGGTTCACTTCAACGAGCCGGGCGGACTCCACCTCCAGCCACTTCCGTTCGATGCGACCACTCGCTTCATGGTCTACCGTCTCGAGTGGACGCCGGAGTCCCTCGTCTGGTCGGTGGACGCCGAGGATGGCGAAGGGTTCCGGGAGCTCTATTCCGTCGATGGCTCAGACGACGTGCCCGACGTGCCCATGTACGTCGTGATCCATACGGCCATCGGGGGAACGGGCGGCGGCGAACCGGATCCCGACTCGTTCCCACAGACGTTCGAGATCGACCAGGTGCGGATCACGCAATGAGGCGGATGACGCCTCCCGATTGACCGAGGTGACGAACTGCGGACCTCGATCCGACCTCGATCCGAACAGCCCTCTTACGGGGAAACCTCCGCAGGCTCCTCGAACAGGAGTGCCGGACCGGGCTGCAGCGGCTTGCGAAGGCCGAGGGCGAGTCCTTTGACGAGGTATCGGGCTCGCCCCAGCACAGGCGGCTTGCGCAGGTGGGCGAGATCGACGATGACGACGCGAGCGATGGTGCTCCACGCGAGACCGAGGAAGTACCACGATGCGGCGGCGGGGTGCCGTCGAAAGAGCTTTCCGTTGACCGCTCCCACTCCGAGCATCGTGGCCCGCATGAGCCGCCGGTACTCATCGTGATGGCGGGCGCCGAAGTGAGTGACATGGACGGCCCGAGTACGCACGAGCTCGTAGCCGGCGAGCACCGCCCGCAAGCTGATGTCGGTGTCCTCGGCGTTCTTCAGTTCGCTCCCCGGCCCGAGACACGTGTCGAACCCGCCGATCGCGGTGAGCATCGACTTGCGCATCGCCATCGACGCACCGATGCCCACGTTCGCTCCGTCCGTGCTCTTCCAGCTCCAGATCGATCGAACGACGAAGTCAGACGTGGCCTTGCTCTCGGGTGTGTAGAACTCGCTCGCCTGAACGTCGGGCGCGATGACGTCACCGAACACGATCGCCGCGTTCGGGGCGGCCGCCAGGGCACGGACGTTGACGGCGATCCAGTCTGGGGCAACCACGCAATCGTCGTCGGTGTTCAGGACGAACTCGCAACGTGCTTCGGAGAGTGACCGGTTCCTCGATCGACTGACTCCCGTCTCCTGCGTTCGGATGTAGCGGATCCGCTCGTCGCTCAGGAACGGCTCGACGGCTTCGCTGGTGGCGTCCGAGGTGCTCTGATCGATGACGATCAACTCGAATTCGGCGAAGTCGTTGGCGAGCACGCTGTCGATGGTTCCGACGATCTCCGAGCCGCGATCGCGCGTGCACACGACCACCGAGACCTCGGGTGATCGTCGGGCCGCCATGGTTGTCCGATCCTAAGTGCGGCTCGCGGCGGTCCGCCATCGGTGATCGGGATCCCCGTGCCGATCGTCCGGCTCGGCCTCCACGACCGGTCGTGTTCTGACGCTGCCCGGATGGAGCGGTGCAGGGCTACTGGAGGACGCCGGACGACTTCAGCCGTTCGTACTCGTCCGGATCGCGACGGTGCGAACCGCAGCCGACGCCGTTCTGGGCGGGCTCCGTGACAACTGTTGTCACGCTCGCCGCCCAGATCGACGGACGGCCGGTCCACCGCATCAACGGATCAGGATCGACGCACCACAGCGCGTGGAGCAGCTCGCGGTTCGAACCGTCGTCCGTCAGCGTCGGCACACCGATGCCCACGACGACGCGAGTGTGTGCGCGGTGGTTCGCGGGTAGGTCGGTGGCGTGGGAGACGAGTTGGCGACGTTGTGGCTGCTGCGTCACGGTCAGAGCGTGGGAAACCTCGCCAACGATGCCGCCCGTCTGCATCCCGTCGATCGCCTCGACATCGCGGACCGGGACATGGACGTGCCGCTGTCGGACCTGGGGGCGGACCAGGCCGCTGCCTTCGGCTCGTGGCTGGCGCAGCAGCCGGAGCACGATCACCCCGAGGTCGTGGTCAGCTCGCCGTATGTGAGGGCCGTCGCGACCGCTCGGCTCGTCATCGAGGGTGCGGGCCTCGAGGTCGAGATCATCCAGGACGAGCGGCTGCGGGAGCGCGAGTTCGGCATGCTCGATCTGCTGACACACCAAGGGATCGTCGCGGAGTACCCGGGCGAGGCGGCGCGTCGCGAACGGCTCGGCAAGTTCTACTACCGGCCACCGGGGGGCGAGAGCTGGGTCGACGTCGCACTGCGTCTGCGCTCCCTCCGCGACTCGCTCGTCCGGGAGCATCCGGACCGTCGGGTGCTCGTGGTGACCCACGAGGTGCCGATCATCCTCACTCGGTACCTCATCGAACGGATGGACGAACAGGGCGCGCTCGAGCTGAGCCGGTCGGGGCGCGTCGCCAACTGCTCGTTGACATCGTTCGTCCGCGACCCCGACACCAGCCTCCGACTCGACCGTGACGCGTGGACCGTCCCGCTCGAGGAGGAGGACACACCGGTGACCGACGAGCCGGATGCGGCAGTTGCCTCGCGCTGAGCTCGACCTCGACGCCTCTGCGCTGCGGGGGTGGCCGCTCCCACCGCACGAACGTGCCGACAAGCGGACCCGCGGCACGGTCCTCGCCATCGGTGGCACCGCGATGACGCCGGGCGCGATCATGCTCGCGGGCACGGCCGCCCTGCGGGCCGGAGCCGGCCGGCTGCAGCTGGCGACGGATCGCGTGGCGGCACCGATGGTGGCCGTCGCCATGCCGGAGGCGCTGGTCGTGCCCACCGATCTCAGTGCCCGTAGCTCCCTGTCCGCGATCGTCGCCGAAGCCGACGCCGTCGTCGTCGGACCCGGCCTCCTGGATCGCGTCCAAGCCGTGGACGTCGTGGCGTTCGTGCTGGCACGCGCCAGAGCGGACGCTGTGGTCGTGGTCGACGCCTGCTGCATCTCAGCGGTGGTCGCCGATCCTGCGCTGCCACCTCGTCGCGGTCGCGTGGTGATCACGCCGAACCGCGACGAGCTCGACGATCTGCTCGTCACCTCGGACGGCGAGCGCCCGACGGAAGCGACGGTCGCCCACCGCTACGGCGTGGTCGTGGCATCGTTCGGTCGGGTCGCCGCACCCGACGGGCGATCGTGGACCGACCCGACCGACGTCATCGGTCTCGGCACGTCCGGTGCCGGCGATGTGTTGGCCGGGATGGTGGCGGGCATCGGGGCCCGGTGCGGCGACGCCGCTCAGGCTGCCTGTTGGTCCACGCTGACCCATCGCCTCGCCGCGACGCGCCTGTCATCGACCATCGCACCGTTGGGGTACCTCGCCCGGGAGCTCTGCGACGAGATCCCGAGAACGATCGCGGGCATGTCCCCCGACATCCGTTCCGCCCCCCGGGTGCCCGACGCCGTAGATGTCGACGGACTCGAGAGACCGTAGGGTCGAGCCGTCCGCCGACGCCACGAGGTGGTCCTCGACGGGGCGACCGTCACCTCGACGTCATCACGACCCTGGGCGCTCGGTCCAGCGCATCGGACGTCGCACCGGTCATTCGTCATCGAGCCCGCCGACCGCCGGCCGTTCATCGGGATCACCGGTAGTCCCGGGTCGGCGTCCTCGACCTCGACGCGCAACGGAACGTCGGGGCGTGGGTCCCAGGCCCGCAGCTCACCGCCGTCATCGGTGTGGACGACGACGTTCGTCACGAGCTCGCTGGTCACCAACCGTGATGCGGTCTTCCGAAACGAACCGATGGAGCGAGCACGTGGTGTGCGGTCTCCACACGCCGCCCGGGGTAGCGTGCCGCCCTTGACGAACGTGGCCGCGAACGGCGAGCTCGAGCATCGACTGGCCGTCGTCGCGTCGATCGACGTGCACACCCGATCCACCGACGAGCTCGTGCACACCCTCCTCGAACGGCTGCGGGACGAGCTCGCCGCTGACACCGCGACGGTGCTCGTCGTCGACCCGTCGGGGTCGCACCTCGTGGCGCTCGCTGCGATCGGCCTCGAGGACGAGGTGCTCCAAGGCTTCCGGATCAAGGTCGGTGCCGGGTTCTCCGGCCGAGTCGCCGAGACGCGAACCCCAACGATCCTCGACGAGGTCACGTCGTCGACCGTCACGAACCCGATCATCCTCAACCGTGGCCTCCGGTCGATGGCTGCGGTGCCGTTGATCGCGACGGGCACGCTGATCGGCGTCCTGCACACCGGATCGGAGTCACCAGCTTTCTTCGACCACGACGACCTCGCCGTGATGCAGGTCATCGGCGAGCGCATTGCGACGGCTCTCGTGATGGAGCGCAGCGCGAGCGAACGCTCGGCGGCGCTCATCCTGCAACGCAGCCTGTTGCCGAGCCGCCTGCCGGAGGTCGAAGGCATCGAGATGGCCTCGCGGTTCGTGCCCGCTGCCGGGTTCGGCCTCGGGGGCGACTGGTTCGACGCCTTCGTCCTGCCCGACGACAGCCTCGGCATCGTGATGGGCGACGTCACCGGTTCGGGCCTCGCCGCCGCCGTCGTCATGGGTCGGCTGCGTAGTGCCCTCCGCGCCTACGCCATCGACGCGGCGACACCCGCCGAAGCGCTCGACAAGCTCAACCGCAAGTTCATGCACTTCGAGCCCGGCCAGATGGCCACCGTCCTGTACTTCACGATCTCACCCGACCGTGAGACCGTGACCATCGCGTCGGCCGGTCATCCGCCACCCATCGGCGCCAGCCCCGGTGAGGCGGCGCAGTTCCTCGCCTGCGTGCCGAGGCCGCCGATCGGTGTTCCGTCCGATCGGCCCTGCGTCGTCACCCACGTACCGCTTCCACGCGGCACCACGCTGGCGTGCTTCACCGATGGCCTGTACGAGCGTCGCACGGCGCCGATCGACCGCCAGCTCGAGCGGCTCCGCGCCGCCGTGACCGCGGACGACCCCGAGACGGTCTGCAGCACCGTCATGGGCGCCATGGTCGGCTCCCACCTCGTCGAGGACGACACCGCCCTCCTCGCGCTCATCCGCACTCGGTAGCGGGCCGCCGCGCCGGTCGACGCGGATCGGGATGACGTCGCGATCAGGCCGGCTGGAAGAGGATCTTGACCGCGCCGTCCTGCTTCTTCTGGAAGATCTCGTAGGCGTGGGCGGCGTCTTCGAGCGGCAGGTGGTGGGTGGCGAAGTCCTCGACCTGGAGGACATCGCTGTCGGTGACGAGCGGAAGGAGGTCGTCGATCCACCGCTTGACGTTGGCCTGACCCATCCGCAGCTGGATCTGCTTGTCGAACAGCACCATCATCGGCAGCGGGTCGGTCATGCCGCCGTAGACACCAGCGAGCGAGATCGTGCCGCCGCGACGGACGACGTCGATGGCGGTCTGCAGCGCGGCGAGACGGTCGATGCCCGCTCGGGTCATGAGCTTCTCGGTCAGGCTGTCAGGCAGCAGGGCCGTGAGCTGCTGGGCGAACTTGGCGCCGCCGGAGCCGTGGGCTTCCATGCCGACCGCGTCGATGACGGCGTCGGGGCCGCTGCTGGCGAGGGTGTCGCGGATCGCGTCCGCGATGTCGTCGCCGACCGCTGCGATGTCGATCACCTCGGCGCCGTGCGCCTTGGCACGCACGAGCCGTTCGGGCACCAGGTCGACTCCGATCACCCGCGACGCTCCGAGGTGGGTGGCGACGCGGCATGCCATCGAGCCGATCGGTCCGAGACCGAGGATCACGACGGTTCCGCCGTGGGGGACCGCTGCGTACTGGACGGCCTGCCACGCCGTCGGCAACACGTCGGACAGATAGACGAAGCGGTCGTCGGGCGGCCCCTCGGGGACCTTGATCGGCCCGTACTGCGCTTGCGGGACGCGCAGCAGCTCGGCCTGGCCTCCCGGCACCTGGCCGTACAGCTTCGTGTAGCCGAACAGGGCGGCGCCCTTGTCGTGCTCGCGGACCTGCGTCGTGTCGCACTGCGACTGCAGACCACTGGCGCAGTTGGTGCAGTGCCCGCACGAGATGTTGAAGGGGATCACCACGCGATCGCCCACCGAGATCTGGGTCACTGCCGAGCCGACCTCCTCGACGATGCCCATCGGCTCGTGCCCGAGGATGTCTCCCTCCGTCATGAACGGCGCCATCACCTCGTACAGGTGCAGGTCCGAGCCGCACAGCCCAGTCGACGTGATCCGCACGATGGCGTCGGTCGGTTCCTCGATCCGCGGGTCAGGGACCGTGTCCACTCGAACGTCACGACGACCATGCCAGACAGCTGCTCTCATCGTCACCCACCTGCCCGGCGCGAGCGGGCGGCAAACTGCGCGATCGGCGGCCTCCGGCCAACGGGCGGTGCCGCCGGCAGAATCACCTCAACGGGTGACGCCCCCCCACTGGCCGAAGTGCGCGGCCAGGTTGACCTCACCGGTCAGCGGGCGCAGCCCGGCGTCGTCGGCGCTCACGTGGACCGTTCGCACCAGTTGCCTGACCTGTTCGGCGGGCATCGCGAGCGTCCGGGCGCGCCGCCGGCGGCCGGCGGCGCGTGACGGCGTCACGGTCGCCACTGGGCCACGAGCGTCGCCCACGACGAGGACGCCGTCGCTGCAGTCGCGCCACTGCTCGGTGAGGGCAACGAGTCGGCCGGGTTGCCACACACCAGGCACGTGCTGCGTGATCTGCAGGCTGGCTCGTTCGCGTTGACGCCGGCTGAACTCGCCAACGAGGACTCGGGGATCGGCGGCGGTGTGGTGGAGCACTCTCGACGGGCTGTGCGGTGGGAGGCGAACCGTGGTGTCGGGGAGCTGCGCCAGGATGCTGTCGATCGTGGCCACAGCCCCGCCGGCTGTCACGCCGACCGGCACGTCGAGATCGACCAGGACGTCGGTATCGGCGTGGCGGATGCCGGCACCCCTCGCCAGTGGATCGGGGATGGACTCGGCGAGCCACATCGTCTCGGCGTTCTTGGTGCTGAGCCGGCCATCGCGTTCGCTCCAGTCGGGCTCGTCGTGCCAGGCGATGGCCCCGGGATCGTGCGCCAAGACGGCCCCGTTCGTGTAGGCGCGGGAGGCCATCTCCCAGTCGTCGCCGCCGTACTCGGTGCGCGAGGGGTCGAACCCGCCGATGTCCTCGTAGAGGCAGCGGTGGCACGCCATGACGGCGGAGATGACGAACCGGTAGGAGCGCCGGTCGATGCGACGGAGATCGCCCGTCGCTCGATACCCCTCGTCGAGCCATGCCGGATCGCTCCCGATCGGCGGAGCCGGCCCGCGACCGGCCAACCATTGAACGGCCGCCGCCGGCGTCCACCCGGACAGGTCGGCGTGGTGGCGACGCCCGACAACGAGGGCGTCCGGGATGCGGGCCGGCCAGGCGGCGAGGCGTCGGATGGTGCCGCGGGCGGGCAACGTGTCGGCGTCGAGAAGGACCAGTACCTCGGCGGAGCTGGCGGCGACGCCGAGGTTGCGGGCCCGGCCGGGCCGGCAGCCGCGGTCGGGCTGGGACAGGCGACGGGTGGGGATCGGGAACCCGGCGGGTGGCGCCGGCGGCGGGACCGCCGAGCCGTCGTCGATGACGATCAACTCCCACCGGTCGGCGGGCCGTGCGTCGGCGGCGATCACGGCATACATGCGCTCCAACGATGCGGGCTGTTCGAAGTACGGCACGATGATGGCCACGGCGACATCGGGATCTCGCTCCCGGTCGACGAGGTCCCAGCGGTTGTCGTGAACCCACGCTCGGGTGCCGTGGCGGATCACCTCAGCCACCGCGGGCCGCCTTCGCGTAGACGGCGCGGTGAGCGTCGGCGACCGCCGCCATCGTCAGGCGCGGGGGAGGTGGTCCGGTGCGCCACGTGGATGCCGGATCATCGAGAGCCCGGCCGATGGCGGCGGCCAGGTCCCGGGCATCGCTCGGCGGATACAGCGTGACCAGATGGTCGCCGTGGGCGGCGATCTCGCACGCGTACGGACTGGCCGCGACGAGTGGCCGGCGGCCGGCACCGATCCAGGCGTGCAGCGACGCCGAGGCCGATGGCTGAGTCGCCGGCGCGACGGCGACGTCGACGCTGGCGAGCCACGCCGCGACGGCGGTGTCGTCGAGGTAGCCCGTCGTCACGAATCGGTGTCCGCCCTGCCGTGCCCGTTCGGCGAGCTCGGGAACGAGGTCCTCGTGCCCGTCGCTCGCCCGGCCGATGGCGACCACGACGGCGTCACCGCGGTCGACCGTGGCGAGCGCGTCGATCACCTCGTCGTGTCCTTTGCCCGGGTAGATGAACCCGAGGATTCCGACGACCGGCGTGTGGGCCGTTCCGGCACGAATCGAAGATCGTTCGGGCATCGACGCCGGCTCCCGCACCGGCAAGGGGATCACTGCGACGGCGCCGACGATGGCGTGGTCGCCGAGCCGGCGTCGCTCCGACTCGCTGGAGACGATCGCCGTCGTGGCGGCGGCGGCGACGGCGCCGTAGGTCCGCGCGCGGCGGGCCGATCGGGCCGTTCCGTCGAGGAGCGGGAGGTCGTGCAGGGTCACGACGATGGGGGCGTTGATGCGGCGTGCCAGCGCGGCGAAGGCGGTCGCGGCGCTGGTCGTGTCCGGTCCGAACAGCTGGTCGGTGTAGTGCAGGTGCACGACGTCGGCATCGGCCCCGTCGATCGGTGCGACGTCCTCGCTGCGATCGACATGGATCGTCCGGCCCCCGACCGCCGCCGCGACAGCGGAGGCGTGCTGAACGACGCCGTGCTCGGCGGGTCCGACGATGACCGTCATCGCGCGGGTGGCGGTGGCGCTCACGAGCGGTCGTCCGCGGGGCTCAGCACGTCGTGACGCGGGTCGAACCGGACGCGCCCGAGGCGTTGGAGCTCGTCGAACCAGCCGGCCATCGGCCAGTGCCCGAACCGGCGACGGAAGCGGTGAGCGTTGGCGATCAGCTCCGGGAGACGAGCCGGGTCGAGCCGGGTCGGTGGGTGCCACTGGTGGTAGGCGGTGCCTCCCGCGAACCACGCCACGGGAACGTTCGCGTGCCGTGCGCGCAGGGCGAAGTCGGTGTCCTCGGCGCCGTAACCGACGTAGCCGGGGTCGAACCCGCCGAGGAGCTCCCAGGTGTCCCGGTGGATGCCGAAGCTGAGTGACCAGAACAGCTCGTGATCGTCGCCGATCACGACGTCGCGTGGTGGCGGGCGGCGGTTCGACGGTGCCGCGCTGCGGTCGTGCAGCTCCTGCAGCGTGGGAAAGGCGTCGACGTCGGCGTCCCAGTCACGCTCGAGGTACCGCGCTGGGCCGCAGGCGATCGCTGCCGGATGAGCCTCGAGGACGGCGACGTAACGGGCGACCAGGTCCGGGCCCGGGATGCAGTCGACGTCGAGGAACACGAGGTGGTCGGCGTCCGTGGCCGCCGCCGCCCGGTTCCGCGCCGCGGCCAGGGGCAGACCGGCCGTCGTGGTGGCCGGCTGGACCACGCGTCGCGCCGGAGGCGGCACCAGTGGACGCACGTCATGATCGGTTCGCATCTCGACGACGACGATGTCATCGGCATGCCGACGCTGGCGGCGGAGACCGCCGAGGAGCCGGTGGAGGTGCAGGGGACGCCCGGCCACGGTGATCAGCACGGCGACGCTCACGACCGGTGAACCCTGTCGATCATTGCGGCCGCCCGAGCGGCCCCCGCCCGGTCGTGGAACGGTGCCCACGCCCTCGGGTCGAGGGCGATCGCCTCGTCGACGAGCGCGCCCAACTCGTGCGGCGACGGCCAGCTCGTCCGGACCGCCGCCAGGGCCCGTTCCGCGAGGGCCGTGCAGCGAACGGCCTGCTCGTCGAACGGACGCGGTTCGGCGATGGCGACGAGTGGGCGGCGGGCTGCCACGACGTCCGCGACTGCGCTCCATCCCGCGCTGGTGATGACGACGTCGGCCGTCCGCAGCAGATCGAACAGCGGCTCGACGTGGCCGACGGCGGTGATCGTTCCGTTCGCCCAGCGCGACGAACCGCCGGCGATGACCACCTCCCAGCCCGCGGGCGCGACGGCCCGGTACCAGTCGTCCTCATCGAACGTGGTCCCGCCGCGACCGATCACGACGACGACACGCCGGCGAACGCCAGGGCCACGGCCACGGGTTGGAGCCGAGCTGGGTTCGGCATCGAAACGGCTGAACGGCCCGCTGAAGAACCACCGGTGATCGGGCGGCTCGCAGAGCGGTTCGAGGTCGCGATGCTGCGGTACCCACACCACGTCGGCGCAGTCCAGACCGATCCGATGGGCCGGGTCGTCGCGCCGGCCGCTCTGCCGCACCGCTACCGTACGCAGGCCGAGCAGGCACGACAGCGCGGTGACCTCCATCGACACGTCGACGACGGCGGTGGTGCAGCCGGCACGGGCGACGACATCGACCAGCGCGAGCGAGCGGGCGCGCAGCAGCGGACCGGGTGGCGCGTGGTGCCATGGTCCTCGGGGCGTGGGGCGGTCAGCGTCGGTGTCGGGCGGGAGGGTGACGACCTCGACGTCGAAGTGGCGGCCGGCGGCCTCGGCGATGCGTGGCCCGGCCGCGACGACGACGGGAGCCGACACGTGGGGAAGCACGGCTTGTGCCCGGCCGAGGTGGCCGAGGCCATGGTCGTGGAGGTACCACAGGATCGAGCTCATGCCACCAGCCCCGCGTACAGCGCGCGGTGGGCGCGGGCGACCGTGTGGTGCTCGCGGGCGCGACGGGCGATGCCACTGACCGGCCGGGCCACGACGGCGCGCCCGACCGAACCTTCGACGTCGTCGACGTCCACCGGCCACGCTCCGTGCTCGAGCAGGGCGCCGACATCCGGCGCGAGCACTGGGACGGCCAGATCGTGGGCGGCGTGCAGGAGCCCGGAGTGAGTGCTCCAGCGGTACGCCAGCAGCACGGCGCGGGAAGCAGCGATGCGCCGCCACAGCTCGCGGTCGCTCGGACGACGGCCGAGCTCGACGGCGATGTCGGGATGGGCGTCGAGACGGCGTGCGACCTGGCGGCCGTGTGGGCTCAGCGGGGTGCGGACGTAGACGCGTAGACCGCCCCATGCTCGGGCGCCCGCCGCGACCCGCTCGATCAGGTCGACGTCGAGGTTCGGTCGGCACGTGGCCGCGTGCACGTACACACCGGACCGGGTGCGACGCCGGGACCCGAGCATCGACGCCAACGGAACGACGTGCTGGTGGGCGATGACGATCGGGCGCCGGCCCGTCATCTCGTCGACCGCGTCGGCCGCGGTGTGGCTCAACGTGAGCAACCGGTCGGCCCGCGCCGCAAGCAGGTTCAACAGGGCATGGTGGTTGGTCTGATCGACGAGGTGCGGGTTGTCGACGTCATGGACCGTGTGGACCAACCGGATCCCGTCGGCGCGCAGGACGTCGATCCAGCGGTCCATCTCGTCGACCGTCCTGGTCTCGAACCCGAAGTGAAGGTGCACGATGCGCACCCCCGCCTCCACCAGCGCGCCGACGTCCCAGACTCCCAGCGGCAGTGACGACCGTGGCAGCCCGGCGACGTAGGGGTGGTCGTAGGGGTGGTGCTGCACGCGGACGCTCATGATGCGAGCAGCTCGGCGAACCACGTCTCGTACGCATCGACCATGACATCGGCGGAGAACGCGCGCTCGGCCCGCCGGCGGCAGGCCGAGCGATCGCGGGTCGCGGCCACCTCGATCACGGAGGCCAGTGACGCCGGATCGTCGGCGAGTGCGCCCACCTCGTCGTCGACCAGTTCGGCCAAGGCACCACGGGCGAGGGCGGCGACGGGCGTGCCGGACGCCATCGCCTCGATCACCACGAGCCCGAACGGCTCGTCCCACACCGGCGTGACAACGGCGACCGCTGATTCGGCGACGACGGCCGCGACCTCGCCGACGTTGGCGTGACCGAGGTACGTCGCATCCGCGCCGAGGCGCGGCTGCACCTCGGCACGGAAGTACCCGATGTCGTGAACTGGTCCCAGTAGTCGCAACTCGCGACCGGCGGCTCGGCAGGCGTCGATGGCGAGGTGCGGGGCCTTCTCGGGGACGAGCCGACCCATCCACACCGCAGCATCGCCGCCCGGTCCGGGCAGCCAGGTGGTGAGGTCGACCCCGTTGCCGATGACACGGTCGATGGCGGTCGGCCGCCACGCCGCGGCATTGGTCCTCGATACAGACGCGAGGTGCGGTGGTCGTGCGGTCCGCGCGGCGATCTGCAGGGCGGACTCCAGCCACGGCGTGGGCGGACAGTGCAACGTCGCCGTCACGACCGCGTCGAGCAGCCCTGCGCACGCGAAGGGAAGGTGGTGGACGGCGTTGAGGTGCACGACGTCGTGACCGGACGACGCGAGCGCGACCATTGCCTCCAGGTAGCTGTGGTGCTCGGCCATGCCGTCGTTCGCGCCGGCCGAGACGTCCCGGCGCGCCGTCACTGACGCCTCGAAGTCCATCGGCAGCATGGGGCGGACGTGGAAGCGACCACTGCCACCGGCGGCGTAGACGGTGACATCGTGGCCCCTGCGGGCGAGGTTGTCGGCAAGCAGGTGGGTGTGCATCTCCATGCCACCGGCGAACGGCTCACTGATCGGGAAACGGGCGGCGGCGAGGATCGCCACGTCCATGTCTGCTCCTGTCGAGAGGTGTGGACGTCCATCGACACGGCCGCCCGCCTTCTCATCCCCCGACGACGCTCGGTCGACTCATCGCGCGACGTCACCCGTTCAGGTGAACCTGGCGTCGGGCTGGCTGCACCACCCTCGCAGCGTCAGCGTGACGCAGATGGGGGCCACGGTGGGGAGCGACGGTGGGACCGACGCTGCGGCGGGCATGGCACCGCCGCGCCATGGGTACAGGCCGGCATGCGCATCGTCGTCACGGGAGCCACCGGCAACGTCGGCACCAGCCTGGTCTCACTCCTCGGCGACGATCCGGCCGTGGACGTCGTCGTCGGGGTCGCCCGGCGCCGGCCCGCCTGGTTCCCGCCGAAGGTGGACTGGGTCGAGGCCGACGTCGCGGTGGACGACCTCGCACCCATCGTCGCCGGAGCCGACGCCGTCGTGCACCTGTCGTGGCTCATCCAACCGGCACGCGACGTCCGCGCCATGTGGGCCACCAACGTGGTCGGCACCCGTCGGCTCGCCGACGCGGTCGCCCGCAGCGGCGTGCCGGCGCTGGTGGCAGCGAGCTCCGTCGGCGCCTACTCACCGGCGCCGCCGGGTCACGTCGTCGACGAGTCCTGGCCGACCGACGGCACGCCCGAGTCGACGTACTCGTGGCAGAAGGCGCTCGAGGAACGCACGCTCGACGTCCTCGCCGAACGCCGCCCTGCATGCCGGGTGGTGCGGGTGCGACCGGCACTGATCTTCAAACGGGCCTCGGCGCGCCACGTCCGCAACCTCTTCATCGGCCACCTCCTACCGCTCGGGCTGCTGCCGGTCGAGGCGGTCGCCCGCGCCGTCGCCCACCTCCCGCTGACGTTCCAGGTCGTCCACGCCCACGACGTCGCCACGGCGATCCACCGCTGCCTGGTCACCGATGTCCGCGGCGCGTTCAACCTCGCGGCACCCGGGGTGCTCGGCCACGCCGTGCGGCTCGGCCCACCGCTCATCGCAGCGACCAAGCCCCTCGTGGGGGCCGCCTGGCGAGCCCGGCTGGTGCCCGTCGACCCTGGCTGGCTGACCCTCGCCGCCTCGGCGCCGCTGATGTCCACCGAACGGGCCACGACCGAGCTCAGCTGGGCCCCGACGCGTGACGCTGCGACTGTGCTGCGCGAGCTGCTCGGTGGGTTGCGCGACGACGCCTCGTTCCAGACCCCACCGCTCGCCGAGCAGCACCTGCCCACCACAGCGACAACCACGCCCGCGGTGTGAGCGCCGACGATCACGCGCCGGCACGACCGCGGCGAGGGACCGTCCGTGTGGGCGTGAGGGCGACCGGCCGCGGTGCAGCGAGTGACTTGCCGCCGCGGTGCGGTCACAGTGGATGGTCGTGCGCCCGCTGATCGGGTGGTGCCGGTCCGCGGCTCGTGATCGAGCTGCGGTCGCCGACGTGAGGATCAGGAGCCGCTGCGCGCCGCGGCTGCCGTGTTGGATGCACTGCGCTTGGCGGTGCTGGCAGTTGCCTTGGTCGCCTGGGTCGCGGTGCGAGCGGTCGTCGTCGCGGCGCGCTTGGCCGTGGTTCTGGTCGCCGCCGCCGACTTCTTGGCCGACGTCACCGTGCCCTTGGCTCCCGACTTGGCCGCCCGCGCCGTCGCAGCGGCGCCTGCCCCGGCGGTGCGAGCCGTCGTGGCGACGCCGTCGGTGGCGGAGGCGGCCGTCTTGCGCACGGCTCGGGCCCGCTTGCGGGCCACGGTCGACCCGGTCGGGGAGACCTTCGGCTTCTTGTTGTGCAACACGGTGGCGATCAGGTCCTGTACGGCCGACACACCGCCTTGCGCGACGCCGCTGACGTTGTCGGTGACCCGGTCGATCACGCCGGCGATCGCGCCGACGACACTCGGTGTGTCGGGCGCCCGGGGGTGCGGGTGCGTGGGTGCCGACAACTTCGCTTTCTCCAGTGCCTCACCGAGGTCGCCGAGTGCCTTGCGGCCGAGTTCGTTGCGCACCTTGGGGAAGAACTCACCCTCTTCCTCCTCGACGTGATGACGGACGCTCTCGATCAGCACCGTCACCTTGGCGTCGAATCGCTCGGCGGCCGGATCCATGCCGTCGAGCTCGGACAGCACCCACTTGACGATGTGGTGCTCCTCGAGGCTCTCCAACGCGATCTCCTCGGTCCCGGGCACGGTGGCGCGAGCGACCGGGTAGAAGAGTTGCTCCTCGATCGTGGCGTGGATGGACAGCTCCTCCACGATCCGGTCGACGATCTGTCGCTTCTCGACCAACGCGCCGTCGCCCGTCTTCTCGAACCGCTTGAACAACTGCTCGACCGTCTTGTGGTCATTGCGCAGCAGGGTGATCGCATCCATGACCCCCGCCTACCCCGGTGCGCCTCGGATGAGTCACGCGACCGCCACTTCCCACCGCGAAACTCCGCGGCGGGGTGAGCCGGCCCTGCGCACCCGAGCAGCCTGTCGGAGTCCGCACGTATCCAGGCGGGCTGAGCTCGTTGCTTCAGGCCCGTACCTGGGTAGGTGGTGGGCGTGGCGCAGCGCGGCAGGACCAGCGACGAACGCCTGGCTACGTACCGTGCCAAGCGGGACTTCTCGATCACCGCCGAACCCTCCGGTACGGCCCCGCCAGCGGTCGGTGACGGGTGGCGGTTCGTCGTGCAGCGACATCGCGCCAGTCACCTCCACTACGACGTCCGGCTCGAAGCCGACGGCGTCCTCGTCAGCTGGGCGGTCCCGAAAGGACCGACGCTCGACCCCGACGCGAGGCGTCTGGCGATGCACGTCGAGGACCACCCGCTCGATTACTACGACTTCGAGGGGGTCATCGCCGCCGGCGAGTACGGCGCCGGCGATGTCGTGGTGTGGGACTGGGGCGTGTGGGCACTTGCCGAGGGTGACGACCCGATGGCCGAGATCGCGAAGGGCGGTCTGCACTTCGCCGTGCTCGGCGAGAAGCTGCGCGGCCGCTTCGCCCTCGTCCGCCGCGGTGACCGTCGGGGCCGCGATGAGTGGATGCTGTTCAAGAAGCACGATGACGACGCCGTCGCCGGCTGGAACCCCGAGGACCATCCCCGGTCCGTGAAGTCGGGCCGCACGAACGACGACGTGCGCGACGCACCGGCCGCCGGCTGGACCGGTCGGGCGAACTGGGCCGCCCCCACCTCCGAAGAGCTTGCCGCCCTCGATGACCTCAAGGCCAAGGGCAGCTGGACGCTCGGCGGGCATGAGCTGCGCCTCACCAACCTGGACAAGGTGCTGTTCCCGCCTCGTGGTCGACGGCGACGGTCGATCACCAAACGCGACCTGATCCGTCACTACGCGACGATGGCGCCGGCGATGCTGCCGTACCTGGCCGACCGGGCCGTCAACATGAACCGCTTCCCCGACGGCATCGGCAGCAAGGGGTTCTGGCACAAAGAAGCGCCCGCTCACGCCCCGGACTGGATCCGGCGATGGCGCAACCCGGACGCCGATCCGGGCGAGACCCAGGAGTACGTCGTCCCGGACTCCGCCGCCACGCTGGCGTGGCTGGCCAACTTCGGGGCGCTGGAGCTGCACCCGTGGACCTCGACCCTCGACGCTCCGGACGAGCCGACGTGGGCACTGTTCGACATCGACCCCGGCCGCGACGATGACTTCGACGACGTCGTCGAGCTGGCCCGACTGCACCGCACCGCCCTCGATCACCTCGACGTCGACGGCTGCCCGAAGGTGACTGGCAAGCGCGGCATCCAGATCTGGGTGCCCGTCGCCCGCGGCTACACGTTCACCCAGACACGCGCGTGGGTGGAGACCGTGTCACGGGCAATCGGCGCGACCACCCCGGAGCTCGTCAGCTGGGAATGGGAAGTGCACCGGCGCGGCGGTCTGATCCGACTCGACTACACCCAGAACGCGATCAACAAGACCCTCGTTGCCCCATACAGCACACGACCCGCGGCCGGCGCACCCGTCTCGGTGCCGATCAACTGGGACGACCTCGACGACGACCGGCTCCGACCAGACCGATGGACCATCCACGACGTCCAACAACGGCTCCGGGAGCACGGCGACCCGCTCGCCCCGCTGATCGGCCGCCAACAACGCCTCCCACAGCTCTGACGCCAACGGCGATCGAGCTGCGGATGTCGGCGCGCGGCTGGCGTCAGTTGGGCGACGAGAACACGGCGATGTCGGCATGCGTCATTGCGGTGCCACACGTGTCGGACCCACTGTCGGAGCGCGCAGTGGTGTGCGCTACCGCGGTTCGGATGCCCGGTGGATGGGGACGGTGCAGACGTGACGGAAGACATGCCTGACCAACTCGCAGTGGCCCAGCGTGCGGAGGCGATGGTCCGCAACGATGACGCAGGCGGCTTCCCACCCCAGGAACAGCAGCCTCCCGGACTGACGAGCCGCATGGATCCACCCCCGGACCACGGTGAGGACAGTTACGTCGGCCACGAACGCCTCACCGGGATGCGAGCGTTGATCACCGGCGGCGACTCGGGCATCGGCCGCGCTGTCGCCGTTGCCTATGCCCGTGAGGGCGCTGACGTCGCCATCAACTACCTGCCCGCCGAGCAGCCCGACGCCGAAACCACCAAGGCGCTGATCGAGGCTGCGGGGCGGCGCGCCGTGCTCGCTCCGGGCGACCTGCGGACACGCGAGACCTGCCTGCAGATCGTCGATGACGCGGTGCGCGAGCTTGGCGGGCTGGACATCTTGGTCAACAACGCCGGCTACCACTGGGCCCGCGGGCGTGAAGGGCTGGCCGGTCTCGATCCCGACGAGATGGACCGGGTGTTGCGCACCAACCTGCACGCCGTGTTCTGGATGTGCCAGGCCGCCCAACCCCACCTGCAACGAGGCGCGTGCATCATCAACACCAGCTCGGTCCAGGCCTACCAGCCGTCCAAGCAGCTCCTCGACTACGCCGCGACCAAGGCCGCGATCAACAACCTGACGGTGAACCTGGCCGCCGACCTGGGCCCCGACGGCATCCGGGTCAACGCGGTCGCGCCCGGCCCGATCTGGACCCCACTGCAACCAGCCACAAGACCGGCTGACTACATCGAGACGTTCGGAGCCCACACCCCGCTCGGACGTGCCGGTCAGCCGGCTGAGGTCGCCCCTGCGTTCGTGTTCCTCGCGTCGCCGGCCGATGCCAGCTACGTGTCGGGCACCGTGCTCGGTGTGACCGGCGGCGAACCCGTCTTCTGAGCCGACTGGTGACGGTCGCGTCTTGACGATCCACGTGGGGACGTCCGGTTGGAGCTACGGCCATCGGGACGGCGTCCTCGACGCGCCGGGTCTCCCGGACCCTGCCTAGGCGACGCGCTCGTGGGTGCGTCGCTCGCAGCTCCAGGTCGAGTTGGTCGGAGGGCTCAGGTGCGGAGGGCGGCCGCGGCTTGCGCCGCAACTCGTTGGGCGTGCTCGGGACGCCAGCCGACCCATCCCTGGTCGGGGGTCGGTGTCGGTCCTCGGCGAACCTGTTCTCGGAGGTCCATGCACGCCAGCCAGAGGGGCCGCATGGCCATGACCCCGGCGAGCCGGTCGACCTCCTCGTCGGTGAGCTCGACGTGCGCCCGGTAGGCGCGGGCAACGATGTCGACGGCGGCGCGGTCGGCCTCCGCCGCCGTCCACAGCAACCAGGCGAGGGCCGGCAGTCGCGGGCCGCGCCCAGCGCCGGCCCACCCGACGATGACGAGATCGTCGGGCGGCCCGACCGCCGCCCACGCATGGAAGTTCGTGTGGGTCAGGGCCTCGGGCAGGCCCTCGGCATCGTCGGCGTGCTCGACGGCGGCGCGGAGCCGCTCGAACGTCGGTCGGCCTTCCGGCGCGACGGCCTCTTCGATGCTCACGAGGAAGCTCATGGCCGCGCTCAGGTCGCGGCCAGGTCGACCGACGAAGAACCCGCCGTCGTGCTCTTCGGCCCCGCCGTCGCGTGCAACGGCACCGCCGCCGGCGGGCAGGGCGTGCAGCCGCCCGAGCAAGCTTCCGAGCTCGTGGTGCACCTCGGACGACACGGTGGGTCGGCCGCCCTCCACGAGCTCGGTGACGATGACGCCCTTGCCGTCGAGCACGGACACGGGGTCATCGTCGGCCAGTCGTTCGGCCGGATACCCGTGTGCCGCGAGGAAGCGAAGGATCTCAGCGTCGCCTAGGACGCGGCTCACGTCGTCAACGGCCGACGAGAAGACCCGTGCGATCCACGGCACACCACCCTCCCGGCGGACCACGAACGTCCACGGGTAGTGACCCGGCCACGACCCGTGCGGTCGCGTTGTCGGGTCGTCGTCGATGGGCATCATCGACGTGATGCGGATCCCGTGATGCGCCTCGAGATGCGCAACGAGCGCGTCATGGTCGTGCGGACGGGTGCGGGCGAACGGTGACGCGCTCGCCTGCTCCATCACGGCCCGCGCCTCCGTGTACCGCAGCCCCGACTCGCGGGCCCGTCGTCGCACCGCCCGCTTGAAACCACCCTGCTTCGTCATCGCAAGCCTCCTCGACGTGCCGCAGTCCCCCAGCAACGCGCCACAACGACAAGGCCAACGTGGCAGGACCTTGGGGGCAGACTCCCCTTCACCCGTCGAGGTGCTGGCTGGAGCAGTCCCTCCGAGGCTTGGCGTCGATCCGACGCCAGGCCCTGATCATGCTGAGGACAGCACGGCGTGTCAACCACCGCCGACCGGCGGCGGCAGCCCGCCACTCGAACGACTGGTGGTCCGCATCCGGCCAGCGCGGCGCGTCCTCGATCGCCGTTCCCCGGAGGCCTGGGTGAGCTCGACCCACCAACACGTACCGTCCACGCCCATGGCGAGGTCGATCTGGAGCGGCACCATCTCATTCGGGTAGCGCGAGGATTTTCCGCTCCAAACTCCGCGAGCTGCAGCGTCGGCGAAGCGCAGCCAGTCGGCGAACGGTGACGGCGACCGGCGCCGTAAACGCCGCGTCGTACCGGATGGTCGAGAACTCAGCCGGTCAAGAGCGATGACCTGCCGCCCCACCGCCAGACGTCATGTCGCCCGCTGCGCGGTGGCGACGCTCGACGTGGCCAAGCGCCGGCGCTGCGCCGACTGCGAGCGCGTGGATTCAGTTCGACTCACTCGTCGGCGGGGGCCGCTGGGACGTCGGGGTGGATGCGGGTCCAGTCGTGGCGCATCGAGACGACGGTCCAGCCGTGTTCGGCGGCGCGGGTGAGGGCGTCTTCGGCCCCGTCGTCGTACTCGAACTCGCGGTCGGGGTCGTCGTGACGTACGAGGATGCGCAGGCCGTCCCGTTGGCGGGTTCGGGCGTAGCGGAGCATCTGAATGTCGCCGTTGGAGTTGCCGCCGGCGATGAGGGGCCGTCGGCCGAGTCGGCTCCAGATGCGGACGGGCTTCTCGGGGCCGTCGTCGAAGAACTCGATCTCCGATTTGTAGACGAGCCCGGTGACCTCCGACTCGTCGGTGAAGTCGAGGCCGAGGGCGCTGCCGATGACACAAGCTATGGGCCATCGCGGAATCGAGGCACCAACCCCATCCCGACTCGATCAACACCCTTCCGTGGAGCTCGAGCACAAGCCACCCTGCGTTTCGGAGAGCATCACCCGGCGTCGTCGGCAGCTTGCTCGTGTTGACCGTCGCTGCGCGGCCGACGGACCCGACCCGTCCACCTCCAGACCTGGCTCGCCTGTGCGGGCTCGCGTCGACGACGTGGTGGATGTGAGAGACGCTGACGGGGATGTACTTCCGACGTGTCTCTGGCATCGCCACTCCTCATACGCGATGCCTCCACGCTTCGCGGGGATACCCGGGTCTGTACCGACGCCCGGCTCGCTGCGGCGCCTCCTTCGGGGGCGCCTTCCCGGGAGGCGGTGTCAGTCGGTGTCGTTGGGCTCAGAGGTGAGCGGGACCCGCCGTGCGAAGCGCCGATGATCTCGCGCGCTGAGCTCCACCTGCACGGTCACGATGGGCTGGCCGGCGCGGGGGATGCTCCAGCGGACATCGCGAACCGTTCCGCCGATCGTGATGTCTCCCTCCACCCACAGCTGCACGCGTTCGCCGATCCGCGGCACGTCGATCAGATCGACCGTGCGGCGGAACAGCACGTCGACGGAGCGCAGCGCGACGAATGTGCAGCGGATCACACCGCTCGCGCCGGACCTACCGTTGGCGGTCACCGCGAGTCCTGCCGTCGCGGCTGGCGGCGCAGCAGCTGAAGGCTGAAGGGAAGCACGTCGATCGATGTGGCGGCGCCCACGTCGCGACACGGCGCGTCGATCACCGCAGTGTCGATCACGGTGGTCCAGGACTCGGCCCAGGTGGCCGGCGGGGTGGTGAACGTGACGGTTGTGTCGGACGCGTTGAGGGGGATGAGGAACGAGTCATCGCGGAGCTGCTGTCCCAACGGGTCGGGGTCGGGGAGGGCGTCGCCGTTGAGGAACACGGCGAGTGAACGGGCGAAGCCGACGTCCCAGTCCCGGTCGCTCATCTCGACGCCGTCGGGGCGCAGCCAGGCGATGTCGGCGATCTCGGTGCCGCGCAGTGGGCGGCCCTCGAAGAACCTGCGGCGCCGGAACACCGGATGGTGGGCCCGCAGGGCGATGAGGCGGGCGCAGAACCCCGACAGGTCGGTGTCGGCCTCGGCCCACTGCAGCCAGGAGATGTCGTTGTCCTGGCAGTAGGCGTTGTTGTTGCCGTGTTGGGTGTGGCCGAGTTCGTCACCGGCTCGCAGCATCGGTACGCCTTGGGACAGCATCAGGGTGGCGAGCATCGATCGGACACGTCGGGCCCGCAAGTCGTGGATCGCGGCGTCGTCGGTCGGGCCTTCGACGCCGCTGTTCCATGACCGGTTGTGGTCGTCGCCGTCGCGGTTGTCCTCGCCGTTGGCCTCGTTGTGCTTGTGGTCGTAGGCGACGAGGTCGGCGAGGGTGAACCCGTCGTGGGCGGTGACGAAGTTGATGCTGGCGAACGGACGACGACCGCTGCGGCCGTACAGGTCCGAGCTGCCGGTGAAGCGGTAGCCGAAGTCGGCGAGCACCCGGTCGGCGCCGCGCCAGTAGTCGCGGATGGTGTCGCGGTAGCGGCCGTTCCACTCCGACCACAGGGTCGGGAAGTTGCCGACCTGGTAGCCGCCCTCTCCCAGGTCCCACGGCTCGGCGATCAGCTTGACCTGGCTGATGACGGGGTCGATCTGGATCAGGTCGAAGAACGCGGAGAGGCGGTCGACCTCGTGGAACTGGCGAGCCAGACTGGCGGCGAGATCGAACCGGAACCCGTCGACGTGCATCTCGGTGATCCAGTAGCGCAGCGAGTCGATGATGAGTTGCAGCACGTGGGGATGCCGCATGTTGAGCGTGTTGCCGGTGCCCGTGGTATCGAAGTAGTGGCGACCATCGGCGAGCCGGTAGTAGGCCGGGTTGTCGATCCCCTTGAACGCCAGCGTGGGGCCGAGGTGGTTGCCCTCGGCGGTGTGGTTGTAGACGACGTCCAAGATGACCTCGATCCCTGCGGCGTGGAGGGTCTTGACGAGGAACTTGAACTCGTTCGTGACCTGCTCGACGCCCCACGCCGAGTACTCGCTGTGCGGGGCGAGGAACCCGATCGAGTTGTACCCCCAGAAGTTGCGCAGCCCACGGTCGACCAGCACGTGGTCATGCACGAAGTGGTGGACTGGCATCAGCTCGACGGCCGTGACGCCGAGCCGGTGGAGATGAGCGATCGCAGCCCGGTGGGCGAGACCCGCGTAGGTGCCGCGCAGCTCCGTCGGGATGTCCGGGTGTCGCGCCGTGAAGCCCTTCACGTGCAGTTCGTAGACGACCGTCTCGTGCCACGGGTGGCGCAGCTGGCGATCGTCGCCCCACTCGAACCACGGATTCGTCACGACCGAGCGCGGCATGCACGTTGCGCTGTCGCTCTCGTCGATCACCGTGTCGTCTCCGCCGAGTGGATAGCTGTACACCGCAGGGTCCCACCGCACGGGACCGTCGATCGCTTTCGCGTACGGGTCGATCAGCAGCTTGGCCGGGTTGCACCGCAGGCCGGATGACGGCTGATAGGGCCCGTGGATGCGGTAGCCGTAGCGTTGCCCGGGGCCGACCCCGGAGATGAAGCCGTGCCACACGTAGCCGTCGACCTCGCCGAGGTCGACGCGCTGCTCGTGCCCGTCGCCGTCGAACAAGCACAGCTCAACGCGTTCGGCGACCTCGGAGAACAACGCGAAGTTGGTGCCCACCCCGTCGTAGCTGGCTCCCAGCGGATACGGACGGCCCGGCCACACCTGCATCGTCGCACGGTACGCAGAACCAGCGCCGACCAAACGTGATCGGTCACGATCGTCTCGCTGCGGCGATGGTCGGTCGCCGCACGACAACCTCGCACGCCGGCCACGCAGCGCGCACGTTCGACGGTCGGGGACCCCGAGCCGAGCCCACGGGCTGGTACAGCACGCGGCAAGAACTTGTAACGACACTTGACAGTTTGAACAATATTGAGGTAGAAAGAACCCAGCCCTGAGTATGACGACACGAGAGGAGATCAGGAGCATGTTGATGCGTACCGACCCGTTCCGTGAGCTCGACCGGGTCGCCCAACAGGTCCTCGGCACGACCGCACGGCCCGCCGCGATGCCGATCGACGCCTACCGCAAGGGGGACCAGTTCGTCGCGCTGTTCGACCTCCCGGGACTCGACGCCGACTCGATCAACTTGACCGTGGAACGCAATGTGCTCACGGTGCACGCCGAGCGGCACCGCCCGACGGAGGACGACGTGGAGTTGCTGATCGGGGAGCGTCCGCACGGCACGTTCAGTCGCCAGCTATTCCTGGCCGAGACGCTCGACACCGAACGCATCGCCGCTGACTACACCGACGGTGTGTTGCGGTTGCGGATCCCGGTCAAGGAGCAGGCCAAGCCCCGCCGCGTCGACATCGGCGGACAGCGTTCCGGCACGACGTCGATCGAGGCCAACAGCGTCGACAACGGCGAACGCGACCCTGTCGGGGCCGGCGTCACGTGAGACCGGTGGGCGGGACAGCGCCGTCGGACACGAGCCGGGCACGCCGCCCCGTCGATCTGCCCGACCCCGCTGCCCCGCTCTACACGGTCAGCCAAGCCGCTCAGCTGCTGGACATGCAACCAGCGTTCATCCGTCGCCTCGACACCCAACGTGTCGTGATCCCAGCCCGCTCCGCCGGCGGTCAACGCCGCTACAGCCGGATCGAGATCGATCACATCGCCGCCCTCGCCGGCCTGATGAGCGAAGGCATGACCCTCGCCGGCGCGCAGCGCATCATCGAGTTGGAGAACGAGATCGCCGATCTCCGTCGACAGCTCGCCAGCCCACCGATCCCCGTCACCGCACACTGACCCCCACCAGCGCCGTGTCGGATCCGAAGCAGGGACGACGTAACGCGACGATCAGGTCATTCACTCCTGCAACATTCGATTCCGCGAAGCCGAACGGACGCCCCGCTCGATGCTTCGCCCGACGTTTGACGCTGTCCAACGGTGGTCGTGCTGCAGCACGACCACCGTTGGCTGACGTGTCCCGACCCCCGCCAGGCCAAGCACCACCCTGCGGAGGGTGACCAGCCAAGCGACTGGTCCACTTGGGCCCCACCCGGGGGTCGGGACACTCAGCGCACGGCTCGATGCCCGACTCCACGACGGAGGAGCGTCCCATGGACACCACGATCTTCGCCGCACCGCTTCCGCTGCGAGCAACCCCCCGGTCCGCGCCAAGCACGGCACTGACGAACCCGACCACCGGTCGTGGTGCCCGTCGGCGGCTGCTGCGCGCCCTGGCCGGTCCGGCCAACACCGCCCCGTTCCACCAGCCACGGAACGCCCGGCGCCGTCGGCCGTCGCCGCCATCCGCTGTGCCGCCTCGTTGACGCGCCATGCCCGAACCGCTCGATCTGCCGTCATCGCACCTCGCTCGCCTGGACGCACGAAGCGCCGACCAGGACCGCACCCTGCGAGCAATGCTCGAACTCGAGGTCGCACTCGAGAACGCAGCACCCGGTCGCGAACCGGCGTGGCGCGCCGGCGTGCTCACTGCCCTGGTGGCGCTCGACGAGGCCACGAACGACGAGGACGCCAACGCCAACAGCCCCGACAGCCTCCTGTCCGACATCAAACGGACCCAGCCGCGACTTCGAACCCGCGTGCGCGGACTCCGCACCCAGTACCAACAGTTGCGCCGAGCAATCGTCTCGATCCGATCCGAGCTCGCCGACCCCGACGAAGAAGCAGACGACTACGCCGACGTCCGCCGACGCCTGTCATGGACGCTGACCGCGCTCCGGCACCAGCGCGCCCGCGAATCGGACCTCATCTACGAGGCCTACTACGACGCGTTCCGCACCGACCTGAACTCCGAAGCAATCCGCTGACGCCTCTCCTCGGGCGCAACGTCCACCGGCTAACACCACCGTCCATCGCGCGGACCGCACGGACCAGGCGACGACCCGCTCCCCCGTACGGCGTAGCCGTCGAGCACTCGGCGTGCCGCGGCAACATGGGTCGCCCGAGCAACTCACCGCCGGACCCAGCGGCTGAAGCAACGCCGCCATCGAGGCTGCCTGCGATCAAGTCATCGTCGGCTCAGCACTGGACAACGCGGCGGCCGGGAGCTGGAACTCGACCCTCGAGCACGAGCTCCCCGGCAACACTTCGACACGAAGGACCAGGCCCGCCAAGCCGTCGCCCGGTTCATCGACGCCTCCAACCATCGGCGTCGCCACAGCAGCTGCGACATGCTGTCGCCCGTCGCCGACGAAGCCGTTCTCGCCGCACGCGCTGCCGACACCGCGCCGGAGCCCGAGGCGGCATGAAACCGGGCTCTCAGATCGCCTCAGCGCCACGAACCCGACCCTGGATGGCACCAGGGTGCGGGCGAACGAGAGGCTGTGAACCAATCAGGAACCCTCCACGGTTCCAGGGACCCCACGGCGGTCACCCCAGCAGTCACGCGACCGGGGCGCTTCACCGCAGCCCGAGTCTGAGCCGCTGGGTGTCGCCCGGCGCGAGTTGCTCCGGAGAACTCGGCGTGTCAGATGATCGTCTGGCTGCCCTTGAGGGCGGCGATGGTCGGCCAGTCGTAGCCCAGCTCGAGCAGGATTTCCTCGGTGTGTTGACCGTGGGCTGGTGCTCGGGTGAGGGCGAGTGGAGCTTCGTCGAACTGGACGGGACTGGCGACGACCGGGAACAACCCGGCATCGCCATCGATCTGGACGACGTAGTCGTTGGCGCGGACCTGCGGGTCGGTGGCGACATCCCTCGGGTGCTCGACGGCGGCCCATGGACTCCGGAACCCCTCGAGCGCCGTCGTCCACTCGGCCAGGGTGCGCTCGGCGAAGACCTCGTCGAGGATGGCGATGCACTCGTCGCGTGCCTCGCGTCGTCGCGCCGGGTCGGTGAAACGCGGATCGTTGGCGAGCTCCGGTCGGCCAAGACGCGGGGCGAGCGACGGCCAGTCGCGATCGATCGTCATCACCGCGAGGAAGATCCAACGCCGATCTTTGGTGCGGTAGTAGCAGACGAGCGGATTCGGCGTGGTGTGCCGATCGCCGACCGGGTTCATCGGTTCGTCCGTGTACTGGGGCGCGAGCACGTCGGGCGCGAGCACCCAGTTCGCAGTGCTCATCAAGGAGACGTCGACCACGGATGCGATGCCGTGGCGTTGACGGCGCAGGAGGGCGCCGACGATGCCGAGCGTCATAGAGAGCGACGACGTGGAGTCGCCGAACGCGGGTCGCATCGGTACCGGTGGGGCGTCCGTCGGCCGTTGGAGGGCCTCGGCCAGCCCGCTGCGCGACCAGAACGCCGACGCGTCGAAGGCTGGGCGGTCGGCGTCGGGCCCCCGTGGCCCGTACCCACTACCGCGCACGTAGATGAGGTCGGGGTTGTCGCGCCGGACGTCGTCGACATCGATCTGCAGGCGTCGGCGGGCGCCCGGCAGGAGGTTCGTCACGAACACGTCGGCGTCGGCGAGCATCGTGGCGAGCACGTCGCGACCGCTCGGCGCCTGGACATCCAGACCGATGCTGCGCTTGCCGCGGTTCGCCTGCTCGACCATGAAGTTGACGGGGAAGTCGCCGAGGGCCAGACCGCCGGTCACGAGGGCACGGAGCGGGTCCGGTTGAGTGGGGTGTTCGATCTTGATGACCTCGGCGCCCCAGTCGGCGAGCACGGCGGTGGCGGCTGGTACGAACCAGTACGTCGCGAGCTCGACGACTCGAACGCCGCGGAGTACGTCATACATGTGTGCCTCGCTCTCGGAACGTTGCGTGGCGCGAGCTCTGGTGCCCGGCACCGTCGGAGGGTGCCGGTGCCGGGCGGCCGGAGCAGCGGGGTCTAGTGCTCGAGGACGCCGAGGTAGCGCGTGTCGAAGAGCACGTTCACGTCAGACATCCCCATCGTGTCGACACCGGTGACGTACTTGGCGTACGCCAGTTGCACCGGTCGTTCGCAGATGGCGACCTCGAGGGCGTTATCGACCGCCGACCTCGTGGCGGTCTGCACGAGATCGGTGAGCTCGTCGGCGGGCACCCGGGGGTCGAGTCCCTGGTCGACAGCGTCGACGAACTCGGGTGGGAGCTCCCCAAGGTTGAAGACGTTCGTAATGAAGTTCTCGCGGTAGAACAACGCGCCGTTGGGCTGACCGACGCGGCTCTGCGAGTACAGATCGAACTCACCGCCACGCCATGCGGTGACCCCCTCTGCCTGTTCGAGCGCAGTCACCTCGACATTGATGCCGACGTCGGCGAGCTGCGCTTGGACTGCCGTCGCGACCGCGTCCTGCGGAGAGATGCCAACGCCATGGAGGAGCGTGAGCTGCAGTCCGTCCGCGTACCCAGCCTCGGCGAGCAGCTCGCGTGCGCGGTCTGGATCGTAGGTGAAGGAATCCTCGAGGTCGTCGACGTGGCCCTCATAACTCGCCGGCAGCGGCTGGTCGAGGGGTGGGCACTGCCCCTGCATGATGGTGTCAGAGATTGCTTGGCGGTCGATCGCGAAGTTGAGCGCCTGGCGCACCCGAAGATCGTCGAGCGGTGCTCGGGCTGAGTTGACGAACAGCGAGAACGTGTTCGCGGGCGGGTACGAAACGAACCCGAACTCGTCGGTGTCGAGCTGTGACACGTCGGCGTACTTGTCGAGCTTGGCGTACATCACGTCGATCTCGCCTGAGCGAAGGGCGCTCAGGCGGGCGTTGTCATCGGTGATGCCGGAGATCTCGACAACGGCGGCCTTCTGGGCGTCCGGATCCCAGTAGTCGGCAGCCCGCGAGAAGGTCGCGCGATCACCGATCGTGATGCTCTGGAGCTCGTACGGCCCTGAGCCCGCCGGTGTCGTCTCCAAGTCGGTGTCCAGGGCGTTCGGGTTGATGATGCTGCCGACAGCGCCCGACAGGGTATAGGGAAGGTCCGCCGCCGGCCGGTTCGTCGTGATCACCACCGTCGACGGATCAGGCGCCTCGATCGAGTCGACCATCTGGAAGTACTGCTTGACGGTCGACTCGGGCAGCTCGCGGGCCCGGTCCAGGCTTGCCTTCACGGCCGCCGAGTCGAGTGCCGTGCCGTCATGGAACGTCACGTCGTCGCGCAGGGTGAACGTCAGGGTCAGGGCGTCGTCGGAGAACTCCCAGCCCGTTGCCAGCATCGGTTGCAGCTCAGGTCCGTTGCCCAGGTAAGTCAGGCGGTCGTACAGCTGGGTGACGTACGGGAACGGGCCTGTGACGTTGTTGATCTTGTGTGGGTCGAGGCCGGTCGGCGGGACCGTCCACGACACTCGCAATGTTGCGTCGGGGTCGTGGTCGCCGTCGGCGGCGGTGGTCGTGACAGCGCCATCGCCCGTGGTGCTCACCGCGGAGACATCGGCGGAGGTGTCATCCGTCGCGGTCGACGCTGTCGCTGCACCGGTGGGCGTTGACACGGTCGAAGCCGTGCTGGTGTCAGCAACTCCTGTGCTCGTCGTGTCATCATCGTCGCCACATGCGCCGACGACGACGAGGACCGTACCGAGCGCAAGTCCAGCGAGTCGCCGGCGAGCGTGACGGGTCATGGATCGAACCATCCGAGGTTCCCCTTTTGGTGGTGTTCTGGGTCAGTGGTTAGGTGGCGAGCGGGTCGACGCCTGCGGCCGCGGTCGAGGCGGGCGTGTGGCCGATCGTGACGACCACCTTGCCGATCGCCCGTCGCGAGGCCAGTTCCTCGAGCGCGTGCACCACGCGCTCGAGTGGGTACACCTGCGAGACGAACGGCTCGAGCTCGCCGCCTGCAAGGAGGCCGTCGAGCTCCGCACGGGCAGCGGCTGCGGCTGCCGGGGATTGGGCCGCGAAGTTCCGCCCGTCGTAGCCGAGGATGGCGACGCCCTTCAGGAGCACGAGGTTGAGCGGGATGCTCGGGATCTCGCCCGACGCGTAGCCCACCGTCACGAATCGACTGCCGCGCCGACAGGCGCGCACGGCCTGCTCGGCCCATCGGCCGCCGACCGGGTCGATGACGACGTCGGCGCCCTCGCCGGTGATGTCGAGGATGGCGCGGCGCAGGTCGTCGTCGTGGTAGTTGATGCACGCCGAGGCACCCCGGGCCGCACACGCCGCGAGCTTCTCGTCGGAGGAGGCTGCGGCGATGACCTGCGCACCCAATGCTCGAGCGCAGTCGACGGCGGCTAAGCCGACCCCGCCGGCGGCCCCCAGCACGACGACCCATTCATGCGGCCGGACGTCGGCGACCGCGCGGAGGGCTTGGAACGCGGTGTGGTACGTGACGCCAGCTGCTGCGGCGTGCACGTCGGAGATCGCCGTGGCCACGCGTCGGACCATCGTCGCCTTCGCCACCGCGTATTCGGCGAAGCCGCCGATCACAACTGTCCCCGCGACGCGATCACCCGCCTGCCAGCTCGAGACGCCCGGACCGGTCGCGACGACCACCCCCGACACCTCGCTACCTGGCGTGAACGGAACGAGGGGATTGGCTTGGTATCGGCCGGCCATCCTGAGGAGATCCGGGAAGTTCACAGATGCCGCCTTCACGTGCACGAGCACCTCACCGGCACCAGCGACGGGCACGGGGATCGTCTCGATGACCACGTCAGACGGCACGCCGTACTCGTGCAATCGCGCCGCCCACATCGTGTCCGGCACCGTCACGTCGTGCCGATCTGACCGTTTGCTCGCATCCAGGTCACGGTGGCCGCCATGGCCTCCTCCAACGGGTGCGGCCTGGCATCCAGCGACGCCCACGTGAACGATGCGTCGACGGTCGGCGGCGCCACGTCGTGTTCGAGTCTGCTGAGCACCGACGGTCCGTAGGCGGCGAGCGTGTCGGGGTCGGCCGCGTCGAGCTGCAGCGCGGTGATGCGGTGCTCGACCCCTGCGGCCTCGCAGGCGGCGTTCAGCCACCGGACGCCACCGACCAGACCCTCGGCGCCGAAGGCGAGGTACCGTGTGAGCGGCTGGCCGCGGTGGTAGGCCGCGATACACGTGCGGGCGACGTCCAGGGCGTAGACCCAGGGGGAAGCAAGGTCCAGGTATTGGTCGATCCGTCCGTTGATCGCAGCCCGGATCGCCCGGTTGAAGCTGGTCCGGCCCATCGCTCGAGCGACCGGCTCCCCCGGTCCGTAGATCGAGCCCGGCATGACGGTGACGACGTCCTGTCCGGCGTGCGCGCGTGCCTCACATTCGGACAGGATCTCCAGCTTGGACAACGTGTACGGGTCAGGCGCATCGACGACGAGCGGAGTGCGCTCGTCGAGCGACGACCCGTCACGGTCGAACACGACCACCGACGAGACCATCAGCGCCCGGATCTCGAGCTGGGCGGCGACGTCGAGCACCAGGGTGCCGCCCCCGACGTTGACGGCTCGCATCTCGGTGGGATCCTCGTTCGCCCCGCCCAGCACGGCTGCGGAGTGGATGATCCCGTCGCACCCGTCACTGGCCCGTTCGATGTCGCCGCGATCGGTGACATCGCCGCGGACGATCGTCGCGCCGTACAGCTCGAGCGCCGATGCATCGGCGCCGTTGCGCACCAGTGCGACGACCTCGACACCCTCGCCGCCGAGCAGGCTCACGATGTTGGAGCCCACAAGCCCTGTCCCGCCGGTGATCATCACCCGATTCATGCCGGTCGCCTCTCCTGCCTCGATGCTCCCGCCCCCCGATGGGCACCCGGCGAGTAACGACCCGTTGCTGCGTTCTCGTCGAACATCGGAATCTTATAATACATTCGAGCAAGGGGTGGAGCAAGCCATGGACCGAGCCGATGCCGGCTTCTGACGGGGGGCCGTTCCAGGTCCGGCCTCCAGTGACGGCCGAACGGATGGCGGCGAGCATCAGGCGGGACATCGTGCGCGACGCGCTGGTAGAGAGCGGCCACCTCCCACCGGTGGCGGTGCTCACTGAGCGTTACGGCGTGTCGGCGCCGACAGTGCGGGAGGCCCTACGCATCCTGGAAGCCGAGTCGCTCATCCAGGTGCAGCGCGGCGCAAAGGGCGGCGCCCGGGTCAGGCGCCCCGACTCCGACATGGCGGCGCGCTATGCCGGGATCGTCCTGCAGTCGCAGGGCGCGACGATCCTCGACGTGCTCCACGCCCGGCGGATCATCGAGCCGGCCGCTGTTCGGGATCTGGCCATCAGTCCGTCGCCGGAGATGACGCAGCGCTTGCGGGCAGCGATCGACGCCATCGACCCATCGGCCGATCTCGTCGAACAGGTGCGCCAGGCGACAGCGTTCCACATCCTGCTCGTCGGCTCGGTGGAGAACCTGACACTGAAACTGATCGCCGGCATCCTCGCCAACCTGACCGAGGCCGCGACACGCGCCTACGAGGATGTGCCCATCGAGAACACGGTCAGCGACATCCGGCATGCCATCGGTCGGTACCGACGCATCGTCGATCACATCGAGCGGGGCGAGCCCGCCGAGGCAGAGCGATCCATGCGCCGGGTGATGGAGATCATCGTCCAGCGCACGCTGCGTCGTGTGGGCGAGCAGGGCGCGTCGGCGGCGATCGATCTGCTCGGCGGTTGAGCAGCAGCACGTCGAACCGTCGGAGGATCAGCTGGCGACGTAGCCGGCGTCCACCGGAAGGTCGATGCCGGTGATGTACCGGGCCTGGGGCGACGCGAGCCACAGCACGGCATCGCTGATGTCGTCGGGCTCCACCATGTCCACCGGGAGCAGGTTGTGGGCGCCTGCCGCAGGGCGCGTCTTGATCCAGTCCTGCACCGAGGCACTCATGCTCAATGGGGTGCGGACACCTGTGGGGTGGACGCAGTTGACTCGGATGAGGTGCGTTGCGTATTCGATCGCGAGGGTCTTGGCGAGCCCGGTCAGGCCGGCCTTCGCAGCCACGTAGTGCCCGATGCCATGCATCGGTCGAAGGCCAGCTGTCGAACCGATGATGATGAACGAGCCGCCGTTGCCGGCCGCCACCATGGGCGGGATCGTGGCCTTCGCCGTTCGCCAGACACCGCTCAGGTTGACGGCCACGACATCGTCCCACTGCTGCTCGGTGAGCTCGAGCGTGCCGCTGCTGCCGCCACCGATGCCGGCGTTGGCGACCACGACGTCGAGACGGCCGTGTCGGGCGATCACCTGCTCCACGACGTCCATCAACTCGTCCAGGCGTCGCACGTCCGCGTGGTACGTCGACATCTCGGCGCCAGCTTCGGCGACGATCGCCGCGGTTTCGGCGAGATCGGGCGGATCGTGATCATCGCCGACCGCACTCGGGTCGCGATCGATGCCGACCACGTGGGCGCCGGCAGCTGCGAACCGCGCTGCGTGCGTGCGCCCCTGGCCCCGCCCCGCACCGGTGATGAAGACGACCTGTCCTTGGAACGTCGACACGGACGCTCTCCTTCCTGTTGATCATCCGCCGCTGAGCAGGGGCTCGCGGCTACGAGAGACACGGCGAGGGGTCACCGCACCCACATCGAGCGTGACCAGCAGCGCCCGGAGCTGCTCGACCAGCGAGTGGCCCTCGACGACCATGTCGACCGACGCGTTCCGATCGGCGACCCCCGTGAGCGCCGCGGACACCGTGAGGACGGGCTCGCGCTCCCGCAGTGCCGCCGCCGCGGCTGGAGACATCGCGACGTGTATGCCGCGGCGACGGCGCCGCGGCGTCGGGTCACCAGCGAGCGCGGCCGCCGCAGCACCCGCCGACGCGGCGCTGGCGCTCCCGTCGAGCACGACGACGGCGGCGTGGAGGCTGTCGCAGAGCCGCACGAACCGATCGAGGTGTGACACCTCGTTCGAATCGAGCTCACCGTCAACGGCGACAACCCCGATCGCCCGACCGGCGACGGCTCCCACGCAGCGCGACACGCGTGTCGCAGGCAGCTCGATCGAGCGGCCGTCGAAGAATCCGTCGAGGAGACCACCGAGCATCGGCAGCGCGGGACGCTCGGCGCGGCCACCCGTGCCGGTCGCCAACTCGACGAAGACGTCGGCGAGCTCGAGCACGGCGGCGTCGTCGGTGCACCTCGTGTCGACGGTCACCGAGCTGATCGATGGCGTGGCGCGGGGGCCCATCACGACGACGTGGCTGAAGGACGCAGCGGTCAACACGAGATCGTCGATCGGTCCGTCGAGAATCGTGAGCATCGGAATGTGCTCGGCGGCGACGACGAGCTGACCGACGTCGACGAGCCCGTCTCGCAACAGCGCGTCGGCACCACCCCGCCGCGCCGGCGTGCTGCGCAGGTCGATGAACGGCGCTCCGGTGCGCAACGCTCCGGTGAGCGCCGCGGTGGCCATCGCTTCGCCGGCGACGTGACGCGGGCCCGGCGGCTCGGCTGCGTCGTGATCGTCGGCCACGACGAAAAGCGGTGATCCGCCCCGATGCCGGCCCCAACCAGCGACAACCCGGGGCGTCGCGGCCCGTGCCGGATCCGGGACGGCATCGACCATCGAACCGATCTCCGTGCGGTCGTCGGTGATGAGCGACTCGAACAGGCGCCGCCCGAGTGTCGGAAGCCGGCGCGACTCGTGGTCGCGGCGGTGCTCCTCGGCGAACTCCGACCACGTCATGCCCATCGTGAGCGTGCTGCGCTCCTCCTCGTCGCTCACGATGGCTGGTCCGGGACGAGCGTGGCCAGGATGTCGGAGACGAAATCCCGGGTCTCCCCGGGATCGATGACGTCGGCGATCAGGCCCTCGGCTGCGGCCCGTCCGGCGCTCCACGCCTGTGCGTCCGCGGCACCGGAGACGAGAGCCCGAGGCCACCCCACGACGACATCGCTCTCGACGCTCGCCGCACCCAACGCCATCGCCGCGGCACCGAGGGCCCGACCTGTCAGGATCACGATCATCGGGTTCGTGGCCTGGCGCATCGTGATCAGCAGGTCACGCAACCTCTCGTGCGTGTCGGCATGCGCGCCAGACTCGATGTCGTCGGCGTCGACCAGCGACACCACCGGTATGGCAAGCCGGTTGGTGTGGGCACGAAGCCGCTGCAGGCGGCGCAAGGACGTGCGCTCCAATGGCCTACGGTCGGCGGTGCACGTCGTGGCGAACACGGCGACCGGCCTTCCCGCGACCCGTCCCACCCCCAATCGGCAACTCGGATCGAGGTGATCGTCCAGCGGCGCGTACGAGCCGGCGTCGACGATCATGTCCACCACGACGGTCGTGTCGTAGCAACGGTCGAGCGCGGCGGGCACGATCGCGTCGTCCCACACGCGTCCCGGCCGGGCGTCGGCCCGGCCGCGGTGGCCGAGCGCGGCGAGCCGGCAACAGATCGACACCGCCTCGTCGACCGAACCAACAACATGATCGGCGACGCGCCGTCGGTCACTGGACCCGCCCGTGTCCAGGACGACGTCGAACACACCCGGAACGAGGCGGTCGGCGGGTAGCCCGCTCCGATGCTCGGCCGTGACGTGCACGACCGGCGCAGTGATCAGCTCCCCGAGGTCGCCGACGTTGCTCAGGCCCTCACCGTCGTCGAGCACGATCACTGGCCATCCGCGCTCGACGGCCCGTCCGACTGCAGACGAACGATCCCCCGTGCCGGTGCGCACCAATGACACGGCGGTGCCGTCGGCTGTCGTCACCGGCACCGCCATCCCGTGCACGAGCCGGACCGGAGCTCCGGCAATACCGTCGGCGACGTGACCGAGCGGGCTCATGGCACCTCGGCAACGCGCTTGGAGTCGGTCGTGATCCGCTCCGCCCGGCGGTGGAAGACGGCGAGCTGCCGAGCGATGTGCGCACGGGTGTCGGCCGGGTCGATGATGTCGTCGATGCGGCCATCGAGTGCCGCCGAGCGCGCCCGGGCGTCGGTGACGTAACGCTGCACCAGCTCGTTGCGTCGCTCCAGCGAGAGCGTGCCGTCGCGCCGTTCTCTCGCCAGCACCGTCGAGAGTCCTGCTTCGGGTCCGGCCAGGGAGATGGACGCCGACGGCCACGCCACCACGGAGTCCCCTCCGAACGCTCGCGAGCCAAGGATGAGGTAGGAGAAGCCGTAGCACTTCCGCACGAGAACGGTGATCACGGGAACCGTGACGCCACGCATCGTCTCGGCGAGGCGATGGACGTAGGCGAACACCCGCTCCTCCTCGACTTGTGGCCCGACCATCACGCCCGGCTGGTCCTGCAGGACCACCAGCGGCATGTTGAGCCGCTCGCACATCTGAACGAAACGCATGATCTTGCGGATCGCCTTCGGCTCGATGATGCCGGCGAGGTGCATCGGGTTGTTGGCGACGATCCCGACCGGGTGCCCGCCGATCCGGGCCAGCCCACACGAGACGTTCATCGCGAAGCGGTCCGCCACCTCGAGGAGGTCTCGATCGTCGATCACGGTCTCGATCACCCGGCGCATGTCATACGCGCGGCGATAGTTGAGCGGCACGATCCCGACGAGCTCGTCGCACCGCCGCTGCGGCGGATCCGACGGTGGCTGCCACATCGGACCGCTACCGCTGTGGGCCGGGACGAAGCTGAGGTAGCGACGAATGGCGAGCATCGCACGAACCTCGTCAGTGGCGACGATGTCGACGAGCCCGGTGCGACGGTGAACGTCCGCGCCTCCGAGCTCGGCCGCTGTCAGGTCGACGCCGAGCGCACCCGAGACGATGGCCGGACCCGCCAGCGCCATCGACGACGTCGACTCGGTCATGACGGTGAGGTCCGAGCTGGAAGCAGCGAACGACGCCCGGCCGACGGCGTGACCGAGGATGGCGAGCACCACGGGGCTGGCTGCGCCGCGGTGCCGAGCGCGAAGCGGGAGCCGACCGCCGTCCCGTGACTGCACCACGCCCGCGAACTGAGAACCCATGGTGTGTTGAAACCGGTTCACCGACGACTCGGCAAGCCACACGAGCGGTGCGCCGTTGTTCCGAGCGAGCAACGCCACGAGGTCGGCTTTGCGGTTACCGGCCGGGCCGCGTGCACCCGCCGCGAGGGTCCCGTCATCGGCGATGACGAACGTGCGGCGACCTTCGACGTCGCCCCAGCCCGTGACGACTCCGTCTGCGGGTGCCGTCCGCGGAGCGCGGCCAGGCGCGTGGATCGCGCCGGTCGCCAGAGCGCCGAGCTCGCGGAAGCTGCCCGGATCGAGCAAGGCGTTGATCCGTTCGCGCGCCGTCAAACGACCGCGTTCGTGGACGGCGGCGATTGCGCTCGGACCGCCGAGCTCGCGGCTCGCAGCTCGCTGTCGCGACAGTTCGGCGCGGAGCGCGCTCCAGGACGGTGCGGACTCCACCTCGGGAGCGGCCTCCGCCGATCCCGTCATGGTCGGCCGGACCCCGACCGGCCGAGAACGACGCCTGGCGTCGGGGTGACGGCTTCGCGGTGCGTGGGATCGACGGACCATCTCGTGATGACGTCGACAGTGGTGGGCGGCGCCATCGTCTCGGTGCCGACGATGTCGACGATGGCCCGCGGCCGACCCTCGTGATCGGCGTGCTCGAAGAGCCGGTTCGCGACGTTGTGCGGCTCGACCAGTGCCTCGTGGGGAGCAAGGACCGGCGTCACGCACGCATCCACGCTCACGAAGCGGTCCGCCCAGTCGTGTCGCGTGTGCATGGCGATCCGTTCGGCGAACAGGGCTCGCAACGCCGCCCAGTTTGCCGGGTCGTCGCGGTCGGGAAGCGTGTCGGATGCCAGGCCGAGCTCGCGCACGAACGCGTCGTAGAACGCGGGTTCGACAGCCCCCACAGCGAGGAACTCACCGTCGAGAGTCTCGTAGCAGCGGTAGAAGGGCGCTTCGCCGGCGAGGATGTCCAATGTCAGCGCACTCGGCCGACCGACCGGTTCCCCCCGTCGGGCCAGGCCCGCGAAGACAAGTCCGAACAGCGACGTCGCGCCCTGGAGGATGGAGGTGTCGACCACGGCGCCTTGCCCTGACGACGCTCGTTCGACCAATGAGGCAAGCACCCCGACCACCATCGCCAGGGCGCCGCCGCCGTAATCGCCCACCACGTTCAATGGTGGCGTCGGCGGGCGATCGGCCGGACCGATGCTCCACAGCCCGCCGCTCAGGGCCAGGAAGTTGATGTCGTGCCCGGCCCGTGCCGCCCACGGGCCGTGGCGACCGAAGCCTGACACGCGCCCGTAGATCAACCGATCGTTCGTCGCACGGCACTCCTCCGGTCCGACCCCGAGACGCTCCATCGCCCCCGGGCGGAGCCCCTCGATGAGCACGTCACTGACCGCGACCAGCGCGAGGAAGGCCGACCGCCCGGCCTCGAGGCGCAGATCGATGGCGACCGACTCCCGACCGGCGGCGAACGGATCGCCGTCGGTCCGAGCGACGCCGACACCGGGCGGCCGAGCGATCCGAACCACGTCGCACCCGAGGCCGGCGAGCAGGTGACCGGCGAACGACACCGGGCCGATCCCGGCGACCTCGAGGACGCGGGTGCCGTCGAGGAGACCGCTCATCGGGCCGCTGACGTCGTCGTTGGTATGAGCAGGCGAGGAGGACGGACGTTCACCGCAGCCCAGGGATCGCCGCGACGCTCTCCGACACCTCACTGACCGACTTGCCCTGCGCCGGCACCACGACCTCGGTGATGCCGGCTTCTTCCAACCGGCCGAGGAGATCGATGAGCTCGGAGCGGTCAGCGCGCCACACCCCTTGCGCCAACATCTCAATGTCGGCGGCATCCGTCCGCCCGAGCTCGGCCGCCCGATGACGGATCCAGGCGATCTTCTCCGCGAGCTCGCGCGGCTCCGTCCCAGCGGCAACCCACCCCTTGCCGTACCGGGCAGTGCGTTCGAGCGCGGCCGTCGTTCCGCCGCCGACCCAGATCGGGACACCACCGGCCTGCACAGGCTTGGGGTTGCAGTAGATGGGCGCAAAAGAGACGAACTCACCTTGGAACGACGGCATCGGGTCCGTCCAGAGCACCTTCAAGGCTTCGACATACTCGTCGGTGCGGGCGCCGCGACGTTCAGGCGAGACACCCATCGCGACGTACTCCTCCGTGCACCAGCCGGCGCCGATCCCGAGCGTCAACCGCCCGCCGGACAGGACATCGAGCGAGGCGACCTGCTTGGCCAGCCAGACCAGCTGACGTTCCCCGATGACCATGATGGACGTGCCGACTCGGATCCGTCGGGTCGCCGCGCATGCCCATGTGATGGCGAGCAGGACGTCCAGTTGCGGGGACTCGATGTTGTAACCGACCCGTCCGTTGCCCGACGGGTAGTTCGGCTCGTAGTCGACCGGGTACACGACGTGGTCACCGAACCAGACGGTGTGCAAACCCGCGTCCTCCGCCGTGCGCGCAATCGCCGACAGCACGTCCGGCGTCCCTTGTCGGCCCCGCGGCATGATCCCGGTGGACATCTTCACAGCAACCCCTTCCTGCACCGCGTTGCCGACGGCACGGCGAATGTATTAGAACATTATACTCGTTCCATCACTCCGCCAAGTTGGGCCGATCGAAGCCGCTGGCCGCTCATCCAACCATGCCGTGGCCTGCGCCACGAAGTAGCTCGCCGTCACCGAACCACATCCAGCCAGCGATGAAGCGCTCGGACCACAGCGCCAACGTGCTGTATAAGCAGAACGTGAGGTTCCCCCCGTTTGACGGACATCTACCTTGAGGACTGATGAGCCCGGATTGGACTGTCCATGTCAACGAGTGCGGGTTCCGGCCGGACGCGCCGGAAGTTACCCCTGAGTTCAAGGCTGAACTCGTCGCGATGGTCGAGGCGTCGGGCGGCAAGATCGCCCAGGTCGCCCATGAGATGCGCCTGCACGACTCGTCGGTCGGCAACTGGGTGCGCGAGCCGCGAGGCCAAGGCCGGCCAAGCGCC
>JBEVOM010000093.1:0-26205 GCA_040507575.1 Ilumatobacteraceae bacterium | reverse complement strand
CGATTTCGGGACCCTGCGCGCCCAGATCTCGGTGCAGGCGGAGATCCGGACTCCCCGTCACGCGGTCGGGAGCTTGAACCCCACGCTGGCGCCGCCGCCCGGCCGCGCCTCGGCGAGGACGTGTCCGCCGTTGGCGACCGCGACCTCGCGCACGATCGACAGGCCGAGACCGGATCCCGGCAGCGACCGGGCACCGTCCGCCCGGTAGAAGCGGTCGAACACCCGCGCCGCGTCGCCGTCGGCGATGCCCGGCCCGCGGTCGAGGACGGTGACGGCGCCATCGGCGACCAGCACGTCGATCGGCCCGCCGGTGTCGTCGAACTTGACCGCGTTGTCGACGAGGTTGGAGATCGCCCGCTCGAGCGCCGGCGGCGGTGCCTCGACGACCGACGTGTCCGCAGTGACGACGACCGGTCGGCCGTGGCGCCGCTCGGCCCGCCGGGCCACCTGCTCGGCGAGCGGGCCGAGCTCCACCCGCTCCGGCGGCGCGCCGTCGGTGACGCCGCGGGCCAGCGCGACGACCTCCTCGACGAGGAGCACCAGCTCCTCGGTCTCGGCGTGGAGGTCGTCGAGGACCTGGCCCCGGGTCTCGGGATCGAGGTCCGGGTGCCGGCGCAGCACGGCGAGGTTCGTGCGGACGCTGGTCAACGGCGTGCGCAGCTCGTGGCCGGCGTCCTCCACGAGGCGACGCTGATCGTCACGGGATGCCGCGAGCGCAGCGAGCATGCCGTTGAACGCATGACCGAGCCGGCCGACCTCGTCCTTGCCGGCGACCGGCACCTCGACGTCCAGGCGACCGGACTCCTCGACATCGGTGGCCGCCCGGGTCAGGCGCATGAGCGGGCCCGTCACCGTGGTAGCGATGAGCCAGCCGAACACGGCGGCGGTCGCAGTGACCACGAGGACGAGGAGGATCGTCCGGTTCCGCAGGTCGTGCAGCACCCGCTCGTTCTCGACGAGGGGCCGACCGACCTGCACGGTGAAGCGCGAGGCCGAACCCACGGAGAGCAGTCGGACGTCGACGCCGTCGCTCCTGACGGTGTCGTAGCTACGCCCACCCGGTTGGTCGCGGACGTCGCCGACGCCCGGGCCCGGCCCGACCTCGTCCTTGCCGGCCTGGCCGATGATCACGCCGTTGCGATCCACGAGCTGCACGATGAAGACGTCGAGGATGCCCTCCTCCCGGTCGAGCGCACGGTCGACATCGGCTTCGATCGTGCGCCAGGCCTGGTCGAGCGACGAGTCGACCTCTTCGCGCAGCCGCGTGCTGGTGGCCCGGTACGACACGATCCCGACGGACAGCGTCGTGCCGGCGGCGATGGCGGCAAGCGCGAGGGCGATGCGCCAACGCAGGCTCATCGGGACCTCACCCGGGAATGCCGGCGGGCGCCTCGCGCGCCGAGTAGCCGACACCCCGGACGGTCTGGATCAACCGGGTCTCGCCATCGGCCTCGGTCTTGCGACGCAGGTAGCCGATGTAGACGGCGAGGTTCTTGGAGTCGGGCCCGAAGTCGTAGTGCCAGATGCGGTCATAGATCGTCGAGTGGTCGAGCACGACGCCCTGGTTGCGCACCAGCAGCTCGAGCAGGTCGAACTCGGTCTTCGAGAGCTCGAGCTCGCGCCCACCCCGCCACGCCCGACGCGCCGCAGGATCGAGCCGGAGGTCGGCGAGCTGCACGACGTCCTCGGGGCCGGCCTCGGCAGCCGTGCGCCGCAGCAGCGCCCGTAGTCGGGCCAGCAGCTCGTCGAGCTCGAACGGCTTGGGCAGGTAGTCGTCGGCGCCGGCGTCGAGTCCGGCGACGCGGTCGCGGGTCTCGGTGCGAGCGGTCAGCATCAGGATCGGGACGCGGTTGGCGTCGGCCCGCAGCACCTTGCACACCGTGAGGCCGTCGACGATCGGCATGGACACGTCGAGCACGATCACGTCGGGCTCGACCGCGGTGGCGGCGTCGAGCGCCTCGGCCCCGTTCCCGACCGCGATCACCGTGTATCCCTCGAGCTCCAGCGCCCGCACCAAGGATTCCCGTACCGCCCGGTCGTCCTCGGCGATCAGCAGGCTGTGTGCCGACGATGCCGGCCCGCGAACGACCATCGCCCCAGTGTGGCGCGACGCGGTAAGAGCACGGTGTGTCGACCACACTGGAGCGACGGGTGACGCGCGAGGGGGCGACGAATGGTCGGGTTCGAGGATGTCTGGGCGATCCAGCAGGTCAAGGCCCGCTACTGCCGTTTCCTCGACACGAAGGACTGGCCGGCGTGGCGCGAGCTGTTCCACGACGACCTCGTGTTCCGGATGCCGCCGTGGCGGGAGGAGACCGGCGACGAACCGCCCCTCGTGGTGGGCGCCGACGCGTTCGTCGAGTACGTCTCGCGCCAGCTGGAATCGACGCTGACGTGTCACCACGTCCATTCCCCCGAGATCACGCTCGTCGGGGCCGACCGCGCCGACGTGATCTGGGCGATGGCCGATTTCCTCGACGACGTCACCAACGGCCGCCGGGTCCACGGCTACGGCCACTACCACGAGCGCTACGTCCGGGCGGTCGGAGGCGACTGGCAGATCGCCGAGCTGACCCTGACCCGGCTCTTCGTGGCTGTGTCCGAACCGTCGGGCGCGCCCGGCGCCCCGCCTCCATATGCGATCTGGGACCGTCCGGGGGGCGCGGCTTCAACGGGTTGACGAGCGCTCGTCCCCGGACGCGTCGAGCGGTCTGACCCACGTGCGCTCGGCCGAGGATCGCTGGACGGCCTCGATGATGCCCTGGACGTGGTGCGCCCGCTCGAAGCTGGGACGGGCCTCGTGCGTCCCGGCCATCGCTCCCACCATGTGGCCGAAGGCCAGCGCCAGCGCGGGTCGAGGGTCGACCAGCCAGCCCTCGACCGGCTCGATCCCGCTGTCGACCCGCAGCCGAACGGGCACGTCCACCTCCTCGAGCGCGCCGTGGTCGCGCGCCACCGAGATCGCCGCGCCCTCCGACGGCATGGTGCCCGCCGCGGTCACGACGATGCGCCCCCGGTTGCCGGCGATCTCGAGCCGGAACCCGGGGGCCGACGCGGCCGCCCACGCGACGTGGAACTGGCCGAGCACGCCGGACTCGAACCGCACGACGCCGGCCGCGGTGTCGTCACAGTCCGGACGGACCGATGTGCCGGTGTCGGCGTAGCGCCACTCGTCGACGAACCGCGTCGTCACGCCCGAGGCGTCGGCAGCCGGCCCGCCGTACCGGACGAGCAGGTGCAGCAGGTGTGACCCGAGGTTGTTCAGGGCACTGGCGCCATGGCGCCCGTCGGCGAACCAGTTGTACGGGAACGTCGACACCGGACGGTCGAACAGCGACACGTCGAGCCGTCCGGTGATCGACTGGACCTCGCCGCACGTCCCCTCGCCGAGCAACTCCTCGACGAACCGGAGGGGCGCCAGGAACTCCGAGTAGGCGTCGACGACAGCGACCGTGCCGCTGACACGGGCCGCCTCGTGCAGCACGATCGAGTCCTCCCAGCAGGCGGCGAACGGGATGCCGTTGTAGACGTGCTTGCCGGCTCCGAGCGCGGCGAGGCACATGTCGCGCCGCATGTCCGGCCGGGTCCCGACGTCCACGATGTCGACGTCGGGGTGGCGGGCCATCTCGGCGGCATCCCAGAACGGCATCGCGATGTCATGGGTCTGCGCCGCGGCCTCAGCCGTCTCGCGGTGCGCGGTGCAGATGGCGACGACCTCGACGCCGGGCACGGCCCGCCACGCCGGCAGGTGCGCCCTCGCACCCCACGCCGCGCTGATGATGCCGACCCTGACCACAGCCCCCATGCGTCGGCGACGGTAGCCGCGCCGCCTCACCACTTCTGCGCCGACCCCTCACGACTCCTCCACAAATCGGCCCGAGCGTGGGAGTCGCACCCATCATCGGGTGCCGCGCAGTGAGGAGATCGAGATGAGGAAGAACTGGTTGCTGGCCACCGGGGTCGGCGTGCTCGCCGCCGCCGCCCTGCTGGTCGTCGGCATCGGGGCGTACAACGCCGGACGAGACGACGGACGGACCGTCGAGGTGGTGACGTCGGCCGGCGAGCCGGGGCGCACGCTCGTCGTGCCGGTCGACGCGTGGCGCGGTGGGTACGGCGGCTGGCGCGGCGGACCCGGCTTCCTGCTCGTCCCGCTGATCATCCTCGGCGTCGTCCTGCTGGTGGGTGCCCGTCGCCGTGGCGGCTGGGCGGGGCCGGGCCGGTACCGCGGCGCCGGGCCGTACGTGCCGTGCCGCCCCGACGACGACCCGGCGCTGGAGGACTGGCACCGCCGGGCCCACGCCGGGGTGCCCGTCGATCCGGCCGTGCCGCCGTCGACCGTGCCGCCGTCGACGCAACCCACAGAGCCCGGTCGGTCGGACCCGTCGTCGGGTCCGACGCCGGGTCCCTGACGGCCGCGATGATCTGGTGATGACCCACGTGCTCGTCGTCGACGACGAGCCCGACATCGTCGCCGTCGTACGGGACTACCTGGCCGACGCCGGATACCGGGTGTCCACGGCACGGTCGGGCGAGGAGGCGCTGCGCCTCGTCCGCTCGATCGTGCCGGACCTCGTGGTGCTCGATCTCGGCCTCCCGGGCATCGACGGGCTCGACGTCACCCGCACGGTGCGGGCGATGTCGGGGGTGCCGATCATCGTGCTCACGGCGCGGGCCGACGAGGCCGATCGCGTGCTCGGCCTGGAGCTGGGTGCCGACGACTACGTCGTCAAGCCGTTCAGCCCTCGCGAGCTGTTGGCCCGGATCCGCGCCGTGCTGCGCCGGGGCGCCGCACCGCTGGCGGGCGACGTCCGTCCGCTGTCGGTCGGCGCGCTCGGCGTCGATCCGGGCCGGCACATGGTCACCGTCGACGGCGTTGGCGTGGACCTGACCGTCTCGGAGTTCGAGCTCCTCGCCCACATGGCGCGGGCGCCCGACCGCGTGTTCACCCGCGGCCAGCTGCTCGAGGCGATCCACGGTGTCGCCGTCGACGCCGGCCCCAGGGCCATCGACGCCCACGTCAAGAACGTGCGCCGCAAGATCGAGCCCGACCCTCACCACCCGATCCGACTGCTGACCGTGCACGGAGTCGGCTACCGACTGGTCGCCGTGTGAGCCCACCGCGCCACCACCAAGGCGCCCGCGGGTGGCGGCGGCGCTTCCTGCTCGTCGCCGTCTTGATCTCGGTCGTGTGGATCGGCGTCGGCGTGTTCTTCGGGGTGCTCGGACGCAACGCCGAGCGGGCGAGCTCCGAGCGCGGACCACGCCCGATCGTGCCAGCCGTGGTCGCCGCGGCCGTACTGGCCACGTTCGTCGCCTACCGCCGCCTGGCCGGGCCGGTCGCCGACCTCCTCGGCGGCGCCGAGCGGATCGGTGCCGGCGACTACGCGGCGCGGGTCGCACCTGCGGGGCCCCGCTCGGTCCGCATGCTCGGACGGTCGTTCAACGACATGGCGGGTCGACTCGACTCGTCCGAGAGGGCGCGCCGCCGCTTCCTCGCCGACGTCAGCCACGAGCTGCGCACACCGCTGAGCGTCCTGCGAGCCGAGATCGAGGCCCAGCTGGACGGCATCCACCCTCGGGACGACGCCCACCTCGACATCCTCCTCGACCAGACCCGCACGCTCGACCGACTCGTCGAGGACCTGCGCACGCTCGCGCTCGGCGACGCCGGCCAGTTGACCCTGCACCGCGATCCCGTGCCGATGGCCGTGCTGGTGGCCGATGCCGTGGCGGCGGTCGCGCCGACGGCGCGGCGCCGCGACGTCGCGCTGCACACGGAGGTACCGGGTGAAGCCGGTGCGATCGAGCTCGACGTGGACGCGATCCGCATCGGCCAGGTGCTCGGCAACCTCCTCGCCAACGCCGTGCGTCACGTCGACGGTGGCGGCCACGTGACGGTCGCCGCCGCCGCCGACGGGGCGACGGTGGAGATCGCCGTCACCGACGACGGCAACGGCATCACCGGCGATCCGGAACGCATCTTCGATCGCTTCACGAGGTCGTCCGACTCGGTCGGTAGCGGGCTCGGGCTGACGATCGCCCGCCAGCTCGTCGAGGCGCACGGTGGCACGCTGACCGCGGCGAACGTCGCCGCAGGCGGAGCCCGGTTCACGGTCCGCCTCCCGGCCGGCCCCCATGGGTGACCCGCCCGCGACCGAACGCCGCCGGGCTCGGCCTGTTCGCGGTCGCCGGCGCGTCGAAGGCGCGCGACGTGGGGCTGTCGTCGCCGCTGGTGCCGCGGCGTGCTCGCGTTGCGCGTCGTCGCCGCGGCGAACGACCGGGCCCTCCCCGTCCCCGGCCGCTGACGGTCAGGTCGCGGCGAGGATGCGCACCGGGAGACGCCGCGGGCCCCTGATCTGGCCGACGCTCCAGCCGACCGTCGCCGGGTCGTCGAGCTCGAACTCCGGGAAGCGGGCCAGGAACTCCTCGACGGCGACGCGCAGCTCGAGCCGGGCCAGGTTCGAGCCGAGGCAACGATGGATCCCCAGCCCGAACGCGGCGTGGCGGTTCTCCAGCCGGTCGATGACCACCTCGTCGGCGCGGTCGAAGAGGGCAGGGTCGCGATTGGCAGCCGGGAACGGGAGGAGCACCCATTCGTCCACCTTCATCGGGCAGCCGTGGAAGTCGTGGTCCTTGGCCACCATGCGGGCCATGGTGACCGGCGCGTACGCCCGCAGCAGCTCCTCGATCGCCGTCGGCATGAGGTCGGGCTCGGCCACGAGGCGCGCCCGATCGCCGGGGTGGGTCGCGAGGTGCCAGATGCTCGATCCGATCGCGCTCCACGTCGTGTCGATCCCGGCCAGCAGCAGCAGCACGATCGACCCCCGCACGTGGGCCAGCGACAGCTTGGCCCCGTCCATCTCGACATCCAGCAGGTACGAGGTCAGGTCGTCACCCGGCTCGGCGCGATGCCGCTCGATCTGCCCGTCGATGTAGTCGTCGAAGCGCTGGAAGGCCTCCTGGCGGTCTTCTGGCGCCTGGTTGACGCCCTCCAGGATGTCGTGGACGAACGATCGGAACAGGGCGTCGTCGTCGGTCGGGAACCCGAGCATCCGGGCGATCACGTTGACCGGGATGTGCTGGGCGTACTGCTCGGCGGCATCGACGACGGTCGAGCCCGGTGTGATCTCGCCCATGGCGTCGAGCCGGTCACGGCACAGGGACCGGATGTCAGGTTCCCAGGGCTCGATGTGCTTCGGCGTGAACGGCGGCAGCAACAGACGCCGGGCGAGGGAGTGGAACGGAGGGTCGCTGGTGATCGGCGGCGCGCCGCCGATCGGCGCCTCGGCCTCGATCGTCGACGTGCTGACGACCACGGCGCGACTGGTGAAGTGCGGGGGGTGGTACGCCCCCACGCGGCCGCGCTCGGCCGTGACCGGCGCCCACATCCCGCCGTAGCGGTCGGTGTGGGCGACCGGGCAGCCGGACTCGCGAAGCTCGGCCCAGATCTCGGGCGCCTGGGGGTTGTACGCCGGGTCGACGTGGTCGATGTCCGTCGCCCAATCGGCGACCGGGCCGTAGATGCCGGCGCGCGAGGCGGCGCCGTACTCCGCAGTCACGACGGATCGTCCTCGATGCTGATGGCGTACTCGGGGCAGTTGGCGACGGCCAGACGCGCCTTCGCGGCGAGCCCATCCGGCACCGCGCCGTCGTCGAGCTCAGGCCGCACGAACGCCTGACCGAAGTCGTCGACGTCGAACAGCTCGGGCGCGATGGCATAGCAGCGGTTGTGGCCCTGGCACCGCTCGGCATCGACACGGACCTTCATCACGGCGACTGTACGCCCGTCGCCGGCGGGATCCGGCCGCGCATACGCTCCTCATGGGTGGGCTCCCATCGCACGGCAGCACTCCTCCCGATCAGAACGCCCCGCCTCGAGCTGCGCCCGCTGCGAGCGGCCGACGCTCCGGCGTTCGCGACGTACCGCTCCGACCCGGCCATCGCCCGCTTCCAGTCCTGGGACGCGCCGTACCCGCTGGCCGACGCCGAACGGCTCATCGCCGAGCAGGCCGAGCTCGGCGGGCCGGTGCCCGGAGCCTGGATCCAGATCGCCGTGTGCCTCGACGGTGAGCTGACCGGCGACGTCGCCGTCGGGCTGAACGCCGAGGGGACGATCGCCACGATCGGCTACACGGTCGCCGCACCGTTCCAGGGGCGCGGCATCGCCCGGGAGGCAGTCGCTGCGATGGTCGACGTGCTGCTCGACGACGTCGGCGTCCATCGCGTCGAGGCGTCGCTCGATCCGGCCAACGTCCCGTCGGCCCGTCTCGTGGAACAGCTCGGCTTCGACTTCGAGGGCACTGCCCACCGTGCCGTGTGGACCGCCGGCCGATGGGCCGACGACGACCGCTACGCCCTGACTGCGGACCGGCGACGGTCGTGGTCGAACCGACCACGGGGACGCCCCGCCGCGGTGTGCCTGGTCGAGCTCGCCCCGGCGAACCGCTACGCCGTGATGCGCCTGGCCACCCACCACTCCGATGAGCGGTTCGTCGCTCCGATGGCGGCAACGTTCGTCGATGCGCTGGCGCCAGAGGTGGTCGACGGAGCGCCCGTCGTCCCCTGGTACCGGGTGATCCAGGCCGATGGTGAGGCGGCCGGGTTCGTGATGATCGCCGAGCGCACGACGGCCCACGCGGAGGCCTTCCTCTGGCGCCTCCTCGTCGACCGCCGCCACCAGCGGCGCGGGATCGGCGACCGGGCACTGGCACTGCTGATCGATCGCCTGCGGTCCGAGGGTCACGAGACGCTGCTCGTGTCGTGGATGCCCGGCCGTGGGAGTCCCGAGCCGTTCTACGTCGCTCGAGGCTTCGTGCCGACGGGCGACACCGACGGGGACGAGATCGTCGCCCGCCTCCGCCTCTGACCGACCGTCACGCCGGCGGGCTGGCGCCCGACCGTCACACCGGCGGGCTGGCGCCCGACCAGTGCCACCAGCGGAGTTCGTCGAGGGCGATCCGGTAGACGACACCCGACGGGCGGCGGACGCGGTACTGCTCGTGCTTGGCCACGAGGGCATCGACCGCGGCCGTGGCGGCGGCATCGGGAGCCAGCACCTCGGCCCGCCCCCGGACCCGCACCCACCACAGCTGCGTCCAGTCCTCGTCGTAGTGGTCGACGAGCACCGTGGCCTGCCCCCGGTCGGCGATGTCGTCGAGGCGGGCCAACTGGCCGGTGCGCTTCGGCTTGTGGTCCACCGCGCTGACGACCCAGCCGTCGACGACGGCGAAGCAGATCGGCACCATGCGCACCGCTCCGTCGCGGCCGACCGTCCCCAGGCGGGCGACGCGGGCTGACGCCAGCGCCTCGAGCACCCACGGCGGCGGATCGGTCGCCGTCACGATCGCGCGGTCACAGCTGACCGAGCGGGGCGTTCATCGGCTGCTCCCACGTCACGACGTGATCGGGATGCTCGACGGCGCCTTGCAACTGGACCTCGTAGTCGACGGTTCCGCCCGGGGGGATGTCCACGAAGCCGGAGTAGACCTGCCAGCCCTCCTCCTCGCTCGCCGCCAGCTGCACGGGCCGGCCGTCGAGCGTGGCCCCGGTCAACGCCAGCGGGCTGTAGAACGACACGTACAGGCGGCTCGTCCCGGAAGGCAGCCCGACCAGGTTCCCGATGATGTAGCGGGGCAGGCCCTCGGCAGGAGCGCCGTTGGTCAACCGCAGCCGCATGGTCCCCGTCGTGACGCCGGTCGCCGGATCGGTCACCGCCGTGTAGCCGGCGGCGCGGTCGAGGAAGCTGTCGATCTTGTTACCGCCGCCGTTCGTCACCGTCACGGCCCAGCCGTCGGCACCGTCGAGCGGTGGGATCTCGCCGGCCGCACCGACCTCCTCGAGGAGCGCCTGCTCCTCGGGGTACTTGCTCCACAGCAGCAGCCGCCGATCGCCGGTCAGGGGGCCGAGGTCGCGGGCCAGGGTGATCGGTTCCGGGAGGGCGCCACCGAGCAGCGCGTCGAACGTCAGCCCGGCCGCTTCGGCCAACGCATCGGCGCGCTGGTCGTTGTCAGCGGCGCCGAGCACGTACTGGTCACGCAGCAGGAACGACACGGCGTTGGTCTCGTCGAGCTGCTGGTCGAGCGTCAGGAGCTGGATGGGCCCGGTGTAGCGCAACAGGGCGGCGACGACGAACGGATCCATCGCGATGACGCCGTCGACCTCGCGGCCCGTCGTCTGGGTGTAGATGTCCGACCCGATCTCCCCGACCCAGGGGAACTCCGGCGTCATCGTGAGGTTGCGGAACGCCGCCGATCCGACGAGCCCGTTGCCGTCCTCGTCGAAGCCGAACGGCCCGTAGCGGGCACGGAACTCCTCGTGCCCGTTGACGCGCGCGCCGGCCGCGACCGCCGCGGCATCGAGGTCCTGGGCCCGCCCGAAGTTGCTCAACTCGAGCTTTCCGTCGTCGACGCGCAGTTCGCCGTAGTTGCCGATGAAGCCGCCGAGCCCACGCGATTCCGAGGGTGTGGTGAACAGCACCAGGTACGTGCGGGGCGTGTCGGCGCCGAGCATCGTCGGCGCCATCTGGATCGCCCGCAACGCCTCGTCCAGCCCGGGCAGGTGCTCGTCGATGCTCTCGTCGAAGTCGTCGAGCTCGTACGTCGCCCGGCCGACGAGCCACTGCGAGCGCGACTCGTCGGTGGTCTGTTGCAGAGCGACAAGCGCGTTGCGCACGTCGGTGAGCGGCTCCTCGAGCGCGCCCAGGGCGGCGAGGTCGAAGCGGCCGTCATCGGTCCGCAGGGTGTCGAGGTCGATCTCGTCGAGCGCGTCGGCGACCGTGCGGGCCCCGTCGGCACCGACGCCACTCATGTCGACGATGGCGGCGCGGTGCTGGGCCAACACGGGCACGGCGGCGGCGCCGAGGCCCAACGGTCCGCCGACACGCTGATGAGCGTCGTCGAGGATGTCGGCGGCCTGGCGGAAGTCGCCAGCGGCCCCTGCGAAGTCACCCCGCTCGATCTTCACGACACCCTGCTCGGCCGCGTTCAGCCCGGAGCCGAGGGAGTGCCGGGACTTCGCCACCTCGTACAGCAGACCCCCGGCCGCGCCGACCGCGAGGACACCGAGGAGCGCGGCTCCGCCGTAGGCCAGCCAGCGGACCCGGCGCGGGAACGCGCTGAGCCCGGCCACGACCAGCACGAGCACCACCGTGCCGGCGACGATGGCCGAGAGACCGAGGTACCCACCGAGCTCGGACCGGGCCAGCACGTTCAGCGCGATCCCGGCGGCGAGCGCGACTGCATCGGGTCGGCCCCGGCGCGTCGAGCCGGCCCACAGCGCGACCGCCAGCCCGAGGGCGGCGACCGCCATGAGGACGGGATCGAGGGCGACGGCGAGTGCGACGCCGCAGGCGAACACCGCGGCCCACCACGGGGCGCGCGAAGCGAGCAGGACGACGAGGGCTGTTCCGACGCCGACGAGGACGGCGTCGATGGCCACGTTGGCCGTGGGCGCACAGGGCGCGAAGACGGCGGCCGCACCGGCCAGGACGGCGATCGCGATGGGAGGGATCGACGGCAGGCGCGCCGCGCGGTCAGGCATTGCCGCCACTGGGCCGAAGCAGGCGACCGCTCAGGCGGCGACGATCGAGCGGCGGCGCTTGGCCACCACGATCAGCCCTGCCCCGGCGACGAGCGAGCCGGCCGCCACCTTGATCAGGACGTCGTTGTCCGACCCGGTGGTGGCCAGTTCGCTCGTCGAGGTGGCGGCTGGCGGTGTCGACTGCTCGGCGCTCGTGCTCGAGGCGCCGCCGACGGCACCCGTGTTGGACGGCGGGTAGTCGCCGGCGGCGACCGTGCCGCCGAAGAGGGACACGGCGGCGAGCGTCACTCCGGCCATCCACTTGCTCATCGTTCGCGCCTGCATGATTTCCTTCCGCCGCCGGTGTGTCCCGTCGTACGATTCGAAGATACCGGCGGGTAACTACCGACGACATCGGGGGAACCCCGTGCGTCCTAGTCTCCGGTCCGTGAGCTACCGGTACCTGTGGACACCGCTGACGCTCGGCCCGGTGACGGCCCGCAACCGCATCGTCTTCTCGGCCCATCTCACGAACTACGCCCGCGACGGGCTCCCGACCGAGCAGCACGCCGCGTACTACGGCGCGCGAGCGGCCGGCGGGACGGGCCTCATCATCACGGAGGAACACTCCACCCACCCGACCGACTGGCCGTACGAGAAGCTGATCCACGGCTTCCACCGCGACGTGATCCCCGGCTACCGGGCGATCACGGACGCCGTGCACCGCCACCGCGTGCCGGTGTTCGCCCAGATCAACCACAACGGTGGTCAGGCGTCGTCGATGTACACCCGCCTGCCGGTCTGGGCGCCCTCGGCCGTCGCCGACCCACTGTTCCGCGAGGTGCCGAAAGCGGTCACGACCGCCGAGATCGACGAGATCGTCGCCGGGTACGCCCGAGTCGCCGAGCACTGCGCCGAGGGCGGCTTCGACGGCATCGAGCTGCAGTGCAGCCACTCGTCGATCGTGCGGGGGTTCTTGTCGGCGGCGACGAACCGGCGCACCGACGCCTACGGCGGCCCACTTGCCGACCGGGCCCGGCTGCTCGTCGAGATCGTGACCGCCGTCCGCCGGGTCATCGGCAACCGCTTGGCGCTCGGCGTGCGCCTGTGCGGTGACGAGCTGATCGACGGTGGCACGACGATCGACGAGGCCGTCGAGGTGGCCCGGATCGTCGAGGCCACCGGGCACGTCGACTACATCAACACGTCGATCGGGGTGGCCACCGCGACCCTCTTCATGATCGAGGCCTCGATGCACATCCCGCCGGGGTACGCGATGTTCATCCCGTCGGCGATCCGCAAGGCGGTCGACCTCCCCGTCGTCGGCGTCGGCCGCTTCAAGGACCCGTTGCAAGCGGAACGGGCGCTGGCCGAGGGCCACTGCGACCTCGTCGGCGTCGTCCGCGGCCAGATCGCCGACGCCGACTTCGCCGCCAAGGCCCGGGCCGGCGCCACCGACGAGATCCGGCTGTGCCTGTCCTGCAACCAGGAGTGCGTCGGTCGGATGGGCCTCAACCGGTGGCTCGGCTGCATCGAGAACCCGCGTACCGGACGGGAGGCCCGGCTCCACGTGCGGCTGACGGATCCGCGGGCCGCCAAGCGGGTCGTCGTCGTCGGCGCGGGACCGGGAGGGATGCAAGCTGCGATCGCCGCCGGCCGTGACGGTCATGACGTGACGGTCCTGGAGCGCGAGCCGGTCGCCGGCGGACAGGTCCGCCTCGCCGCGTCGGTGCCCAACCGTGCCGAGCTCGGCGACATGGTGCGCAACCAGGTCAACGAGGCCCGCCGCTTCGGTGTCACCGTCCGGTACGACACGACGGCCACGGTCGACGTGATCCGCGACCTGCGACCAGATCACGTGATCGTCGCCACCGGCGCCGTCGCCCAGCGGCCGTGGTGGGTCGGCGGCGATGTCGCCAACGCCTGCGACGTTCGCGACGTGCTCACCGGCGACGCCGAACCGACCGGCGACGTGGTGGTGATCGACGAGATCGGCTTCCACCACGCCACGTCCGTCGCCGAGCTGCTCACCGATCGGGGCTGCGCGGTGGAGGTGACGACACCGGGGATGGTCGTCGGCCAGGACCTGGGCATCACGCTCGACATGGAGCAGTGGTGGATGCGCGCCGGCGCCAAGGGCATCGTGCAGTCGACCGACCTGGTGCCGATGGGGTTCGACGGCACGACGCTCACGTTGTTGCACCACCCGACCGGGCAGAACCACGAACGGACGCCGGACTGGGTGGTGCTCGCCGTGCCGGCGGCGCCCGACGAGCAGCTGTACCTCGACCTCGTGGCGGCCGGCGTTCCGGTCGAGCGGGTCGGTGACTGCGTCGCCCCTCGCCGCGCCCACGCCGCGGTCGTCGAAGGCGACCGCGCCGGGCGGGCGGTGGCGACGGCCGCCCATCGATGACCGAGTGGTGGACGCGAGCCGTCGTCTACCAGGTGTACGTCCGGTCGTTCGCCGACGGTGACGGTGACGGCATCGGTGACCTCGACGGGCTGCGGCGACGTCTCGACCACATCGCGTCCCTCGGCGTCGACGCCGTCTGGCTGTGTCCGGTCTACCCCTCACCGCAGCGCGACCACGGCTACGACGTGGCCGACTACTTCGACGTCGATCCGGTCTTCGGCGGCCTCGACGCGTTCGACCGACTCGTCGTCGCCGCCGCCGCCCACGGCCTGCGGGTCATGCTCGACATCGTCCCGAACCACTGCAGTGACCAGCACCCGTGGTTCAGGGCCGCCCTGGCCGCCGCACCGGGGAGCGACGAGCGGGGCCGCTTCCTGTTCCGCGACGGCCGCGCCGGTGGCCCACCGAACAACTGGCGGGCCGCGTTCGGCGGATCGGTGTGGACCGCCGTCGGCGGCGCCGACCCGCAGTGGTACGAGGGCACGTTCACGCCGTACCAACCCGACTTCGACCACGAGCATCCGGCGGTCGACGCCATGTTCGCCGACGCCCTGCGCTTCTGGCTCGACCGCGGCGTCGACGGGTTCCGCGTCGACGCGGTGTGGCCGGTCGGCAAGGACACCTCGATCCCGGACTGCCCGCCACTGGCGGCCGGCGAGTTCAACCCGTACCTCCGGTTCCGCCCCGCGGGCCACGACGTGTGGCGCCGGTGGCGCCGTGTCCTCGACGACTACATGGCCGACCACCCCGAGCGCGAGGTGATGATGATCGCCGAGGCCTACGCCCCGCACCGTCCCGACATCACCGCGCTCTACACCCGGTCCGACGAGTTCGACCAGTGCTTCGCGTTCGACCTGCTGCTGTCGCCGTGGCACGGCCCGACGATGCGTCGGGCGATCAGCGAGGCGTTCGAGATCGTGCACGAGCTCCGGTCCGGCGGCCGCGGGTGGCCGACGTTCACGCTGAACAACCACGACAGCCAACGGACCGTCACCCGTTACGGCCACACCGACTCGAGCGATCCCGGCGCATGGACCGGCAGCAACCTGGTGTCACCGACCGGCCCCGTCGACCTCGTGGTCGGGACCCAGCGGGCGCGAGCGGCGGCCGGCCTGCTGCTGGCCATGCCTGGTGCCGTGTACCTGTACCAGGGCGAGGAGCTCGGGCTCCCCGACGTGCTCGACCTTCCCGACGACGTGCGCCAGGATCCGCTCTTCGCCCGCACCGGCGGCACCAACCCTGGGCGCGACGGCTGCCGCGTCCCGATGCCGTGGACCCGGGCGGCGTCGGGCACCCACGGGTTCTCGACGCCCGGCGCGACGGGTGCGCCGTGGCTGCCCGTCCCGACGGACTGGGGCCGGTACGCCGCCGAGGTCCAGCACGGCGACGACGACTCGGTGCTCGAGCTGTACCGCCGCATGCTCGCCGCCCGTCGCCGCCTCCTCGACGTCGACGACGCGGCGCTGCTCGACGGGCCCGACGAGCTGATCGTGCTGCGCCGCGGCGACGTCGTGGTGGCCACCAACGTCGGACCGGAACCGCTCGACGTCGACGCCGCAGCGGGTCGTCGAGCCGTGCTGACGACCGGGACCACGCCCGTGTCCGGCACCGTCGTGCCGGGCGACACCACGGTCTGGTTCGCTTCGTGACCGCACCGCGGCCTCGGTAGCCTGCGGGCGCAAGATGCTCCTCGCCAACATCATCACGGATCTGACCGATTGGCTCGAGGACGTCGCTGCCGAACCGTGGTTCGTGTTCGTCATCCTCGGCATCGCCTTCCTCGACTCGGTCATCCCGATCGTGCCGAGCGAGACGACCGTCATCCTCGGCGGCGTCGCCGCCGGAGCCGGCGATCAGAACCTGTTCCTCGTCATCCTCGCCGGCGCGCTCGGCGCCTTCCTCGGCGACAACACCGCCTACCTGATCGGTCGCCAGTTCAGCCCGCGGATCGAGCGCCGAGCGGCGCGCCGGGAGAAGACCGCCGCACGTGTCGGGTGGGCGCGCGACCAGATCCAGCAACGTGGAGGACTGCTGCTGATCACCGCCCGCTTCATCCCCGGGGGCCGCACCGCCTTGACGATCACGTCCGGTCTGACCCACCAGCGCTGGGCGTGGTTCGCCGGTTGGGTGGCCGTCGCCGCCACGATCTGGGCGTCGTACGCCGCCATCCTCGGCTACATCTTCGGCAACCGGTTCAAGGACAACCACACCCTGGCCTTCATCCTCGCCTTCGGCGCCGCCCTGTCGGTGACGATCGTGATCGAGGCCGTGCGCCACGTGCGGAACAAGGACTCGGCGACCGGCTGACGGCGGTCGGGAGCGACGACGTCAGAGGCGGTCGATCCTGGCCAGGAGGTCATGGTCGACGAGATCGCCGTACTCGGGGTGACGGTCGATGTAGCGGCGGATGAACGGGCAGAGGGGCACGATCAGGCTGCCCTGCTGGCGCACGGCGTCGAGCGCGCCGGCGGCGAGCACGGAGCCGAGACCCTGGCCCTCGTATGCGGGATCGATCTCGGTGTGCACGAAGAACGTCGTGGCGCCGCGCCGTTGGTAGATGGCGAACCCGGCGACCTGGTCGTCGACGACGACCTCGTATCGGTGGGCGTCGGGGTTGTCACGGACGGTCGCTGCGGAGGTCTCGCTCATGCCGGCCACGCTACGGCCGGGCGCTCACCGCGGTCGGACGCCGGTAGCGTCGATCGATCGTGGACCGCGAACTCGTGCTGCAAGAAGCTCGGCGCCGCCGGACGTTCGCGATCATCAGCCACCCCGACGCCGGCAAGACGACGCTGACCGAGAAGTTCCTGCTCTATGCCGGGGCCGTGCAACGCGCCGGTTCGGTCAAGGCCCGTGACGGGCGCCGGTCGGCGACGTCGGACTGGATGGAGCTCGAGCGCCAGCGCGGCATCTCGATCAGTTCGACCGTCTTGCAGTTCCCCTACCGCGACCACGTCGTCAACCTGCTCGACACGCCTGGCCACCGCGACTTCTCGGAGGACACCTATCGCGTCCTCGCCGGCGTCGACGCCGTCGTGATGGTCCTCGACACCGCCAAGGGCATCGAGTCCCAGACGCTCAAGCTCTTCGAGGTCTGCCGGGCCCGCCGACTGCCGGTGCTGACGTTCCTCAACAAGTACGACCGTCCCGGCCGCGAGCCGCTCGAGCTGCTCGACGAGATCGAGGCGCAGATCGGGCTGCGGCCGACGCCGGCCACGTGGCCGGTCGGGATCGCCGGCGACCTGCGCGGCGTCATCGATCGTCGTTCCGGCGAGTACATCCGCTTCACGCGGACCGAGCGAGGAGCGTCGCTGTCTCCCGAGCTGCTCGTGCCGGCCGACGTCGCCGCCGCCGACGAGGGTGCGGCGTGGCAGACGGCGCAGGACGAGATCGGCCTGTTCGACGCCGTCGGCGCCGACGTCGACGAACCGTCGTTCCTCGCCGGTGACTCGACGCCGGTGTTCGTCGGGTCGGCACTGACCAACTTCGGGGTGCGGATGCTGCTCGACGCCGTCGTCGACCTGGCGCCGCCGCCCTCGCCACGGGTGGACGTCAAGGACGAGCCGCGCCCGCTCGACGGTCCGTTCTCGGCGTTCGTGTTCAAGGTGCAGGCCAACATGGACCCCTCGCACCGTGATCGCCTGGCCTTCGCCCGGATCTGCTCGGGTCACTTCGAGCGGGGCATGACCGTCGAGTGCGACCGGACCGGCCGCGAGCTGACGACCAAGTACGCCACCACTGCGTTCGGTGCCGACCGCGAGACCGTCGAGGAGGCGTTCCCCGGTGATGTCGTCGGACTGGTCAACGCCACCGGCCTGCAGCTCGGCGACACGATCTTCGCCGCCGGACCCGACGGCGTGCCGGTCACGTTCCCACCGATCCCCCGCTTCTCGCCCGAGGTGTTCGCCACGGCACGCCCCCTCGACACCGCCCGCGCCAAGCAGTTCCGGCGGGGTCTCGAGCAGCTCGACGAGGAAGGCGTGGTGCAGGTGCTGCGCGACCCCGACGCCGGCGACACGGCGCCGATCCTCGCCGCCGTCGGCGCCCTCCAGTTCGAGGTGTTCGGGCACCGGCTGGCCAACGAGTTCAACGCCCCGGCCGAGATCCTCACCGCTGGGTACCAAGCGATCCGGCGGACCGACCCGCAGTCGGTGCCGCGGCTGCGGGAGATCGGCGGCATCCGCATCCTCCACCGATCCGACGGTGCGCTCGTCGCCCTGTTCGAGAACCGCTACCGCCTGGCCCGGCTGGAGGCCGACGAACCCGAGCTGCTGCTCGAACCGCTGGTCGCCGGCGCCATCCCGATCGCCTGACGGTCACGCCACCCGCGCATCGCCGACCTCGGACGACACGTCGATCAGCACGTCCCACAGCTCGGTGCGCAGACGGGTGGCCCGCGGCGCGGTGAGGTCGTTGACGACGACCACGCCCTCGATCATGTCCCCGAGCACGGCCGGCCACGGCCGGCCCCGCAGCCGGACCGAGACGACCCCGCCCCCGGGGCGGCGGCGCAACGTGCGGTCGACGCCCCCGAGCCGGGGCGGGCAGCGGAAGCTGGGGGCGGCGAGCCCGCGTCGCCTGGCCTCCCGCGCCAGGGTGCGGGCGGCGTGGGCGAAGCGGGCAGTCGACGACTCCATGCCCCGAGTATGAGCGCAGGGTGCGCGAGTGGGTCCCGGTCGAGCTGACACCCCTTCGATACCGTCACGGTCGTGCTCACGCCGGCGCAGCAGCGCACGCTCGACGCCCTGCGGCGACCCGACGACGCCCTCGTGTTCGACCACGCGTTCGTGGCATCGCTGCGCGATGACGCCACCGTCGCCCTCGCCGAGCTCACGGGACGGCTCGACGGCCAGGACCTCAACGTCAACAAGCGGTCGGTCGGCGACGTGCTCACCTGCGAGACGCACTTCCTCGCCGTCGACCCGTTCGCCTGGAACCCGGCCATCGCGACGGGCCAGGTGGCCCACAAGGCGATCCAGCTCCTCCTGCACTGGCGCGGCGAGCCGACGCCCAACGAGGTGGTCGACGAGGCCATCGCCCGCCTCGCCGACGAGGAACGCGGCGTCGGCGAGTGGCTCGCCGGCATCGGCCCCGGCGACGAGGCCGACCTGCGCGGTCGGGCCGTCGAGCGCGTCACCCAGTTCATGGAGTGCTTCCCACCGCTGCGCCCGCAGTGGCGACCGATGACCGAGTCACAGGTCCGCTGGCCGCTCGCCGGTCCGATCGTGCTGCGGGCCAAGGCCGACATCGTCATCGGCAAGCCGGAGGGCGACGAGAGCACGAAGGTCCTGATCGACCTCAAGTCGGGCCGGATCGTCGACCGCCACCGCGAGGACCTGCGCTTCTACGCGCTCGTCGAGACGCTCGTGCGGGAGGTGCCGCCGCGGATGGTCGCGTCGTTCTCGCTCGAGGCCGGGCAGGCCGTCGTCGACCAGGTCAGCGAGGCCATGCTGCGGTCGTCGCTGCGCCGCACGCTCGATGCCATCTCCCGCATCATCGAGCTGACCGTCGAGGGCGCCCGACCCGACCCGGGCCCCAGCGCCGGGTGCTTCCGCTGCCGGGACTCAGCTGATCACATGGACCTGGTCGCCGACGGTGAGCACGGCGAAGAGGAACGCGGCATCGTCGGGGCGCAGCCGGATGCAGCCTGACGAGGCGCCGGCCAGCTCCGGGGCGCCGACCGTCTCGAGCGGCTGGGCCAGCGTGCCGTCGTCGTAGCGCGGGACGGCGTGGAAGCCGATGCGCGCACCTTCGTACTTGCCCCGGGTGAACGCCACGAAGTGGTCCAGCACGCTCGGCCGGGGGCCGTACCGCGAGGTCGTCGCCACGTCCTCGGCGTAGATCTCGTAGACCCCGGGGTCGGGCTGATCGGTGGCCGACGTGATGGGCATCCACCGGACGACGACGCCGCCGTCGCACAACCAGGCCCGCTGGGCCGCCCGGTCGACGACCGCCCCGTGCGGTGTCATCGGGCAGGTGGCCGGATCAGGCCGTGGGACCGCGCCACCGGCCGCCCCGGCGCCGGCCGCGGCGCCGACGACCAGGGGTGCCGACAGCCGACCCGGCGCGGTCGCCGCGACGGGCGCGCCGATCGCGACGACGGACAGCACGGCGGCGCCGACGGCGACGGCGATCCGGGTGAGGGTTCCCATACGACGTCCAGCCTCCCAGTCGGCGACCGGTGCTCGGGGGACCCTCACCCCGGCGACATCAGCGCCAGCGGCACGCCAAGGCCGGCGGTCTCGCGGACGGTGGCGATCGAGCGACCCGGTTGCACGGCCGGCGTGATGTCGCCGATCGTCGCCGGCCCGATCCGCTCGACGGCGGCTTCGAGGTCCTCGACGTTGATGACGAACCCCCACAACGACGCCGGTCCCTCGGCCAGCCCGGTCCGCTCGACGACCTCGACGATCAGCCCGCCGCCACCGACCCGGTGGAAGCCCTGGCGGATCGGCCCGACCTCCCGCACCCGCCGCAGCGGCGCGCCCGTGACCGCTTCGACCGCGGCGCTCGTGCGCTCCAGCGAGTCGGTGGCGACGACGATGTGATCGAGCCCGATCGCGCCGATCGGGTGCTCGACGAGGATCGGGGGCGCCGGCGCGACAGGTGCCGTCAGGACGCCGTCGATCTCGACGACGTCGGCCCCGATGCCCGAGATCGACCAGCCGGCGATGCCCGGCGATGCCACGGGATCGATGCGCACGCCGGTGCCGAACAGCGGCACCAGACCATCGACGACGACGAGGCCGAGGCGCTCCCACGGTTCGGGTGCGCCACCCACGGTGATCCACTCGACCCGAGCCATCACGCCGTGCCGGTCGCGTCGAGGCCGAGCTGCCAGGCGAGGAACGCCAGCCCGTCGGCCAGCTCGTCGGCTCGCTTGGCGACCGGCTTGCCGACGCCGTGGCCGGCCCTGCCCTCCTGGAAGAGCAGGATCGGCCGGTCGTGCGGGCACGCCGTCGCAGCCTGCACCAGCGCCGCCATCTTGCGGGCGTGCAACGGGTCGACGCGGGTGTCGCCCTCGGCTGTCGTGAACAACGTCGCCGGGTAGCACGTCCCGTCGACGACGTGGTGGTACGGCGAGTAGGCGTGCAGCCAGCCGAACTCCTCGGCGATCTCGGGGTCGCCGTACTCGCTGGTCCACAGCCGGGCGATCAGGAACTCGGGGAACCGGATCATGTCGAGCAACGGGACGCGGCACCAGACGGCATGGCACAGGTCGGGCCGCTGGGTGAGGCCGACACCGACGAGGAGCCCGCCGTTCGACCCGCCGTAGATGGCGAGCCGCCGGCGACTGGCCTGGCCCTGATCGACGAGCCAGTCGGCGCCAGCGTGGAAGTCGTCGTAGACGTTCTGCTTGTGCTCGCGGCGTCCGGCGTGGTGCCACGCCTCGCCGTGCTCGAGCCCGCCGCGCAGGCCGGCGATCGCGAAGGTGCCTCCCGCGGCACACCACGCCCCGATGTGCGGCGACCAGACCGGCGCCTCGGTGATCGCGAACCCGCCGTAGCCGTTGAGGATCAGCGGGACGTCGGGGCCAGGCGCGACGTCGGTGCGGTGCATCACGAACAGCCCGATGGCCGTCCCGTCGAGCGACGGGTACGCGATGTGGCTGACCGTCAGCGCCGGCAGATCAGCCGGCGTCGGCGGCGCCGTCCAGCGCTCGGCGGACGCACCGGCCGAGGCGCGGTACAGCGCCGTCGGCGTGTCGAACGCGTCGACGACGACGAACGCCGTCCCGGCCGTGCGGTCGACGGCCACGCCGGCGACGGCGACCACGTCACCGAGGCCCTCGACGACTCCCAGCGAACGGCCCGCCGCGTCGTAGCGGCGCACCACGTCCACCGCGTCGGTCGTGGCCACGACGAGGAGGTCGTCGCCGGCCAGACGAACGCCCGAGAGCACGGCGTCGCCCTCGGCGACGAGGGTCTCCCAGCGGTCGACCGCCGGTGCGTCGAGCGTCGCCCGGACGATCCGACCGCGCGGCGCGCCGATGGTCGTGAGCCCGACGAGGCTCGTCCCGTCGGCCGACACCTCGAACCCGGTCGTCGCCTCGACACCCTCCACGACGGTCGTCCAGGCGCCGCTCGCCCGCTGCTGCACGTGGACGTCGACCCGCGCCCAGCCGACCTGCACGTGGACGACGAGCCACCCGCCGTCCGCGGACAGCGACACGCTCGGCCACGCCTGCGGGTTGGGATGCTCGGCCCACAGCACCGGGTCGTCCTCCCACGGTGTCCCGAGCACGTGGTGGTGCACGGTGCGCCGATACTGATCACCCGCGGGGTACCGGGTGTAGACGAACCCGGTGCCGTCGGGCTCCCACGCCACGCTGCAGGCCCGGGTGTCCGGGATGGCCTCCCCGAGGTCCCGTCCAGCGTCGTCGCCGAGGCCGGCCACGACCCGCAAGACGGAGTTCTCGGTGCCGCCCTCGCTCGTGCCGACGGCGACGAGGCTGCCGTCCTCGGACGCGTCGTACCAGTCGATGGCGGTGGTCGCGTCCGTCGTGCCGACCACCGGATCGACCAGCACCACGGGCGCGGCAGCGGCGTCGACCGCCGAGCGGCGGGTGAGGACGAACTGCTGGGCGCCGGACGGGCGCTCGAGGCAGAACAGGTGGTCACCGCGGACCTGCACGGCCACCACGACCGGCAGCTGCATCAACGCGACGAGGCGCTCGTGCCACCACTCCCTGTCGGGGCGGGCATCGAGCGCCTGGCGGGTGTGGGCGTTCTGGTCGGCGACCCACTGCCGGACCTCGGGGTCGTCGCCGTCCTCCAACCACCGGTACGGGTCGGGGACGTCGACACCGTGGAGGGTGTCGACGACGCCGTCACGCCTGGTCGGCGGGACGGTCATCGCAGGGATCAGCCGCGCCCCATGTTCGGACGCTTGCCATGGTTGGCCTTCGACCGGCGCAGCCGGGCCTTGCGCTTCTTGGTCTTCTTCGACATAGGCGAGCGAGTCTACGGGCGCCCGGCCCGGCTCCCTCGGGCCGACTCGACGATGGGCAGCACCAGCACGGCGCGCGGCTCGGAACCCGGGCGTTCGACGGCGTCGCGGAGCCGCCACGCCACGACGATGGTGAGCGTGCCGATGGCGAAGGCGACCACGTTTGGCAGCGCGACGGTGAGGTTGGAGCTGGCGAGCCCGTACATGAACCACAGCAGGAAGCCGACGTTCAGGACGAGGAAGTAGGGCATCGACACGTCTCGCGACGAACGGGTGCGCAGCATCTGGCGGACCTGCAGCAGGGGCGACAGGCCCATCGCGACGCCCCAGACAGCGGCGCAGACGGCAAGGACAGATTCGGACACGACACCTCCGTGGTGTGGGCGCCCAGTGCCGAACGGGCCGTGCTCCCCAAGTTCTTGGCGAGGGGCGCAAGCACGACCGCTGTGCAGGTTAGGAGCGTCTGCCCTCGTTCCCACGACGCACTGCTCCGGCGCCGACCGACAGGTCCCGCCGGCGGCGCACCGGGAACGTCGAGCAGGCAGACGTCAGCGGGGCAGCGCGGCTTCGATGGCGGCGACGAGCGCCGGATCGTCGGGCGTGACGGTCGGGCCGAAGCGCGAGATGGTGCCGTCGGGATCGACGAGGAACTTCTCGAAGTTCCACCGGATGTCCCCGGCGTGGCCGTCGGCGTCGGCCACCGCGGTCAGCTCCCCGTAGATCGGGTGCCGGCCCGGTCCGTTGACGTCGATCTTCTCGTAGAGCGGGAACGTCACGCCATACGTCGTCGAGCAGAACGTGGCGATCTCGTCGGCACTCCCCGGCTCCTGGCCACCGAACTGGTTGCACGGGAACCCGACCACGTTGAAACCCCGGTCTCCATAGGTGCGCTGCAGCTCTTCGAGGCCGGTGTACTGCGGCGTGAGCCCGCACCTCGATGCCACGTTGACGACGAGCAGCGCCTCACCCGCGTGGTCGGCCAGGCTCGCCTCGTCGCCGGCGAGGGTGTGGACGGGATGTGCGAAGATCGACATTGCCCCAGCATGCCGCAGGCCGGGCCCGCTGCGGCGGGAGTACGGTCGCCGTGAATGGGTGACGAACCGACGGTCCACGGCACGTGCGACGAGCGCTTCGCGCCGGTGCGGGAGGCGTTCGCCGCAAACTTCCGGGTGCGTCCGAACAACCCGACCGACGTCGGCGCGTCGGTCGCCGTCACGCTGGAGGGCGGGCTGGTCGTCGACCTGTGGGCGGGCACCGCCGATCGCGACGCCGGCGACGCGGTGGCGTGGGAGCGGGACACGATCATCAACGTCTGGTCGACGACGAAGACCGTCGCCGCCCTGGCCTGCCTGATGCTGGCCGACGCCGGCGAGCTGGATGTCCACGCACCGGTGGCGAAGGTGTGGCCGGCGTTCGCCGCCAACGGCAAGCAGGACGTGCTCGTCCGCCATGTCATGAGCCACATGGCCGGCCTGTCCGGCTGGCAGGAGCCGATCACGTACGCCGACCTCTACGACTCGGACAAGGCGGCGTCGCTGCTCGCCGCCCAGGAACCGTGGTGGGAGCCGGGTACGGCGTCCGGCTACCACGCACTGACCCAGGGCTACCTCGTCGGTGAGATCGTGCGCCGGATCACCGGGCAGACGATCGGCCGGTTCGTCGAAGAGCAGATCACCGGTCCCCTCGGTGCCGACTTCCACATCGGGACGTCGGACGAGCACGACGACCGCGTCGCCCACATCATCCCACCGCCGGCGCGCGACGTCGACGTGGATCCCGACTCGATCGCCGCTCGGACGTTCGCCAACCCGGTCCTCGACGCCACGCGGTCATGGGACATCGAGTGGCGACGAGCAGAGATCCCAGCGGCCGGCGGCCACGGCAACGCCCGATCCGTCGCCATGATCCACGCGCCGATGGCGTGCGAGGGCGAGGCCAACGACATCCGCCTGCTCAAGCCATCGACCGTCGACCTGGCGTTCGAGGAGCAGTGCAACGGCATCGACCTCGTGCTGTCGATCCCATTGCGCCACGGCATCGGCTTCGGTCTGCCCCTGCCGCACGTGCCGATCAGCCCCAACCCCCGCACCTTGTTCTGGGGCGGGTGGGGTGGCTCGCTCGCCGTGATCGACGTCGACGCGCGGATGAGCTTCGGATATGTGATGAACCGGATGGGGCCCGGAACGGTCGGAGACATGCGGGCGGCCAGCATCCTGATGGCCACCTACGCCTGCCTCGCCCGCACGTAGGCGTCCCGTCGACCCGGTCAGCTACCCGGCGATGCCGTCCACGCCAGCAGGTCGACGGCCGACATCGTGTTGATCACCTTCTCCAGCGGAACCTCGCGCTCGGCCGCCCGATCGCAGCCCAGCGGCTGCCACTCCAGCTGCCCGGTGGCATGGGCGTCGGTGTCGATCGAGAACCAGCAGTCGTAGCCGATGGCCACGTCGATCAGCTCACGTGGCGGGTCCAGCCGCTCGGGCCGGCAGTTGATCTCGACGGCGGTGCCGAACTGCTTGCAGGCGGCGAACACGTAGTCGGCGTCGAACGTCGACGGCGGTCGCTTGCCGATCATCCGGCCCGTGCAGTGCCCGAGGATGTCGACGTGGGGGTTGGCCACGGCCAGCACCATCCGCTCCGTCATCTGGTGGCGCTCCATCCGCAGCTTGGAGTGGACGCTGGCGACGACGACGTCGAGCTGCTCGAGCAGGTCGTCGTCGAGGTCGAGCCCGCCGTCCTCGAAGATGTCGACCTCCATGCCGGTGAGGATGCGGAAGTCGTCGTAGGCGTCGTTGATCGCGGCGATGTCGGCGAGCTGCCGCTCGAGGCGCTCGCGGTCGAGCCCGTGGGCGATGGTCAGGCGGGCCGAGTGATCCGTCAGCACCATGTACTCGTGGCCGAGCGAACGGGCCGTCGCCGCCATCTCCTCGATCTCCGCGCCGCCGTCGCTCCACGTCGAGTGGAGGTGGCAGTCGCCACGCAGCGCGTCGCGGTAGCGCTGGCCCTCGGGCGTGGCGGTGACCTGGGTCTCGGCCTCCAGCTTGAGCAGGTAGCTCGGCACCTCTCCGGCCAACGCCTCGCGGATCACCCGCGCGCTGCTGTCGCCGATGCCGTCGAGCTTGGTCAGCGTACCGGCCGCGGCCCGCTCGGTGATCTCGGCCGCGTCGGTGGTCTTCACCACGTCACGGGCGCGGATGAAGGCCTTGGCCCGGAACCCCTTGTCATGGGCCCGGTCGAGGCAGTGCACGACGCGGTCGAGGGCGGCCTCCGGCGTCATGGCCCCGAGGGTACCCGGCCGCCGACCCCGTGTTTCGGTCCGGATATTG
>JBEVOM010000081.1:0-53925 GCA_040507575.1 Ilumatobacteraceae bacterium | reverse complement strand
CGCTTGTTCGGGGCCAGAACTGACCCCGAACACGCGTCAGATTCCTCGTGCGCCGGGGGCAGGACGTCTCCGGTGGGGCGGCTACCGTCGCCGCTGTGAAGCTGTTGCGCCGGGCGTTGTTCGCACTCTCGGTCGCCGCCGGCATCGCCGGCGTGATGCGGATCCGCGGCCGGGGTGGCACGCCACCGCAGCACGGCGGCTGGCAGCCGATCGACCTCCCCGAGCGATGACGGCGGAGCCGGGCACCGTCGGCATCGTCGGCGGCGGCGTCGTCGCTGACCGTCTGCGCCGCGTCATCGGCGATCGCCACCACGTCATCGGTCCCGACGTCGGCGCCGCCGTGACGGTGCTGGCCAGCGCCGGTCCGCACGCCCTGATCGCCGCCGAGCTGATCGCCGGGGGCAGCCACGTCGTGTCCACGTCGGGCAGCACCGATGACGTGCGGGCCATGCTCGACCTGGACGACGACGCCCGTGACGCCGGCATGACGCTGGTCACCGGCGCCGCGGTGTCGCCCGGACTCAGCGGGCTGCTGGCCCGCCACCTCGCCGGGGACCTCGCCGGCTGTGACGAGCTGCACGTCGCCGTCCACGGCACGGCCGGACCGGCCTGCGCCCGCGAGCACCACGGCTCGCTGCGCGGCTGGGCGATCGGCTGGCACGACGACCACTGGATCGAACGCCCCGCCGGCAGCGGCCGCGAGCTGTGCTGGTTCCCCGAGCCCGTCGGTGCCCGGGACTGCTACCGCGCCGAGATGCCCGATCCCTGGCTCCTGCACCGCAGCTTCGGCGATGTCGACCGCATCAGCACCCGCCGGTCGGCCACCCGGCGGGACCGCTTCACCGCGCGCCTCCCGATGCTCAGTCCGCCCCACCGGGAAGGGGGTGTCGGGGCGCTGCGCGTCGAGGCCCGCGGGCGCGACGAGACCGGGGCCCGGACGACCCGGATCATCGGGATTGCCGAGCTGATCGGCACCGCGACCGCCGCCGTCGCCGCCGCGTTCGTCGAGCTCGTCGTCGCCGGGGGAGCGCCGGTCGGTGTCGTGACGACGTCGGACGACTCCCTGCCGACGAGCGACCTGCTGGCTGCCGTCACCCGCGGGGGCGTCCGCCTCCAGGAGTTCACCGGCATCCCGTCGGGCGCCTGACGGAGATCGACGACGGCCGGTCAGCCGCGGTCGACGGCGGCGAGCAACTCGGCGACGACGTCGTCGGTGGCGGCCTCGCGAATCGACATGTGCCCGGCGCCGAGGTGGACCTGCAACGTCGCGTCGTGACCTGCGGCGACCATCTCGGCGTGCAGCTGCTTGGTCCATTGGACCAACACGTCGGGGTCGTCGTCTCCGTGGACGAACCGGACCGGCGCGGCGCCAGGCTGGCGGCCGGCCGATTGCCGCTCGATGGCGGCGGCCCATGCGCCGGCCTGCAGAGCACCAGGCCGGACCCAGCGGTCGGCCGGTCCTTTGAACAGCAGCTGCAGCCCGAACAGTCGCTTCGTCGCGAGCGCGTCGAGGCGTTCGAGGGCGGCCGGGGTCAGGACGTCGCCGGCGACGACCGGTTCGACGGCCGGCCACGTCGCCGCCAGCTGCACCGGGAAGGCGGCCATCCCGGACGTCCGCGCGTAGTGCTCCATGGCGATCCTGAGGTCGCCGACAGGTGCGATCGGCACGGCGAGCCGGACGTCGAGGTCCTGGGCGCCGACGGCCAGCTGGTTCGCCCACAACACGGCGTGACCGCCGGCCGAGTGGCCGGCGATGGCGACGAGCCTGCCGGCGCCCCACGCCGGTCGGGCCGCCGCGGCGCGCGCCGCGTCGAGCACCGACCGCCCCGCCGTCGTGCCGTGCAGGTACGGGTGGAACGGACCGTCGATGCCGAGGCCGGTGAGATCGGGCGCGGCGACGACCACTCCGGCGGCGAGCAGTGGCGCCGCGTACCAGGCGTCGAAGCCGGTGCGCGACGGTCCGCAGCCCGCGCACACGCCCACGGCGCCGTGGACCCACACGACGACGGGACGGTCGGTGCCGCCGCCTGGCGGCACGGCGACGGACATCGAGGCCGTGACGGGACGGTCCGCGGCGTCGAACGTGCGATACCGGACCCGCCACGCCTCGGTCCCGGTGGGCGCACCGTCCGGCGTGGTCTGCGGTTCGAACGCCAGGACCTCGCCCGCCGCGCCCGGGCCAGGGTCGCCGGCGCCGTAGAACCCGGTGACATCAGCGGCCGGGGACGTCTCGGTCAGCCGCCGGCGCACCGCGCCGACGGCGCGCCGACCGAAACGCCGGCCTTCGACGACGAGGTGGTGGAAGCGGTTCGCGGGCTCCTCGGTCGCGGGCACGGACCGGGAGCGTAGATCGCGCCTGTGCCCCGTGGCCCGACGTCGATACCGTGGGCGCGGTGACCGACTTCGTGGTGCCGTGGCGGCCCGAGGGCCGGCTGCTCCTGGTCGAGGGCAAGGGCGAGCTGTTCGTCCGGCAGCACGTCCATCCGGATCCGACCGCCCCGACCGTGCTGCTCCTGCACGGTTGGACGGCGTCGAGCGACCTGCAGTTCTTCGCCGCCTACGAGGCCCTCGCCGAGCGCTGCTCCTTCATCGGGATCGACCACCGCGGCCACGGTCGCGGGCTGCGCTCGCCCGACCCGTTCACGTTGGAGGACGCTGCTGACGACGCCGCCGCCGCCGTCCGCTCCCTCGTCAGCGGGCCGGTCATCGTCGTCGGCTACTCGATGGGTGGCCCGATCGCCTTGCACCTCGCCCGCCGCCACGCCGACCTGGTCGCTGGCATCGTGGTCCAGGCGACCGCGCTCGAATGGCGCGGCACGCGACGCGAGCGGGCGCTGTGGCGGGTGCTGCCGCTCATCGGCTCGTGGCTGCGCACGAAGGGTTACCGGCGCTGGCTCAACCGCTCTGTCCCTCGGGTGCTCGGCGCCGCGGGCGACACCCATCCGGTTGCCCCCTTCGTGCCGTGGATGGTCAGCGAGATGGCGCGCAACGACCCGCTCGCCATGGTCGACGCCGGCCGGGCGCTGTCGCAGTACGACGCCCGACCCTGGGCGCCCGCGCTCGGTGTCCCGGCGGCGTCGCTGATCACGACCCGCGACCACATCGTGCGTCCGTCGAAGCAGCGGGCGCTGGCCGAGGCGCTCGGCGCCGAACACCGTGAGCTGGCGGCCGACCACCTCGCCGCGGTGTCCCATCCGGCCCAGTTCGCCGCGCTCACCGTCGAGCTCGTGGAGCTCGTGGCGTCCAGGATCGCGGCCACCGGTCAGTTCGTCTCGGTGGCCGGCACGTCGGTCACGTCACCCGTCGTGGCCTGACCGTTCCCCGACGTCGGGCGATCGTCGCTCAGCTTCCGGGTCAGGTCGTCCACGGCGGCCCGGAGATCGGCCAGCTGGTCCTCGAGCTCCTCGCCGGTGAGCACGTCGGACAACATGACGCGCACCCCGGCGATCTCCCTGGCCAGGAACTCGGTATCGGCCTGGGTGCGCTCGGCGACGCTGCGGTCGAGCTCGGACTGCACCCGGTCGCGCTTCTCCTGGCGGTTCTGGGCCAGGAGGATCAACGGCGCGGCATATGACGCCTGCAGCGACAACACGAGCGTCAGGAGGACGAGGCCACGGCGCCACGGGTCGAACTGCAACGAGTTCGGCGCGAGCAGGTTCCATGCGATCCAGAACAGGATCAGGAACGTCTGCCAGACGAGGAAGCGGGCCGTGCCCAGGAACCGGGCGATCGACTCGCTGAAGCGACCGAACGCCTCGGAGTCGTAGCCGACCGAGATGCGCCGGGCCGCCCTCGGCGACGACAGATCGGCGCCGCGCCGCACGCGCCGTCGATCCCGGACGCTCACGACGGGTCCGCCTGGTGCGACGCGACCCGTGAGACACGCTCGCTCACGCTGGCTGCCTGTTCGCTCGCTGGGTCCGCCTGGTGCGACGCGACCCGTGAGACACGCTCGCTCACGCTCACGCCGTCCGCGCTCGGGTGGTCACCCCCCGCTGACGCCACCCCACACCGAGCTGGCGGTCGAGCACGTCGTCCACCGTCACGGCTCCGAGGAGGCGGTGGCCCTCGTCGCACACGGCGACGGCCAGCATGTCGTAGCTCGCCAGCAACTCGGCGACCATGGTATCCGTCGCGTCCGGCCCGACGACCGGGTCCTCGCTGACGCACCGGCGCAGCTCGGCGCTCGGGGGCTCCCGCAGCAGCCGCTGCACGTGGGCCGTCCCGAGCAGCTTGCCGGTCGGCGCCTTGAACGGCGGCTGGCACACGAACACCTGCGCGGCCACGCTGACGACCCAGTCCGGGTCGCGGATCTGGGCGAGCGCCTCGGACACCGTCGCCGTCGGCCCGAGCACGATCAGCTCGGGCGTCATCATCCCGCCGGCCGTCGCCTTCTCGTAGCTCAGCAGGCGGCGCACGACGTCGGCCTCCTCGGCATCCATCGCGCCGAGGATCCGGGCCTGTTCCAGCGCCGGCATCTCGCCCAGGAGGTCGGCCAGGTCGTCGTACTCCATCTCGTCGAGGACGCCGACGAGCCGGTCGAGGTCGAGGCCCTCGACGAGGCGCACCTGTTCCTCCTCGGGCAGCTCCTCGAGGAGGTCGGCGAGGCGGTCGTCATCCATGGCGCCGGCCAGCTGCCGACGTTGGGCGAGCGGCAGGGCGCGCACCACGGCGGCGACCTCGGCCGGGTGCATGTCGCGGAGGCGGGCGGCCTCGGCGGCCATCGCGTTGGGTGCGGGGAACAGGCCGGGGACCTCGTCGACGTCGACCAGCCGGTAGCTCGCCTTGCGGCGCAGGGTGTTCCGACGCACGAGGCGGACCTTGGCGATCTCCCACTCCGGACCGCGACCGTGGTCGACGGACCGCAGCCCGACGTCGCTCACCGTCTCGTCGCCGACCTTCTGGTCGATGACGGACTGGCCGATCAGGATCTCGCCGCCCTTCGCCTTGAAGGGGTTGAGGTCGACGTCCCAGTTGCGCAGCCGCAGGCCGTCGCCCCCGAGCTCGGCCAGCCGGTTGGCGTTGACGAAGATGCGCCGGCGCTGGCTCAGCGCGACGAATCCGACGACCCGCGGAGCCTGACCGGGCCGGCCGGCCACGGCGACGATGTCCTGGACCCGGCCGAGCTGAGCGCCCGCCGCGTCGAGGAGCGGCAGCCGCATGACGCGGAACGCGTAGATCAGCTCGCCGGCCATGCCGTGCACGTTACAGCCGCCGGTTTTTCGAACCGCGGCCGCGGTGACGGTCAGCTCGGGTGCGGGCAGGACACCTGCACGAGCGTGTCGCTGTAGGCGACGCCGCCGCCCCATTCGGTGAGGGTGTCGTTCGTGAGGGCGTTGGCCGCCTTGCCGTCCGGGTGCTGGTGGGTCCACCACCCGAAGGGGATGGCGACGACGCCGGGACGCAGGCGGCTGCTGATCCGCACCGGCAGCTCGACGCTGGCCCGGTCGTTCCACACCCGCGCCCGCTCGCCGTCGACGAGGCCCCGCGTCGCGGCATCCGCGGCGTCGAGCTCGACGAACGGCGCGCCCTCGGCCGGACCGTGCTTGGGCAGCTGCGAGTACCCGGAGTTCAAGAACCGGGTGTGGTGCTTCGGCGTGAGCAACTGCAGCGGGTACCGACGGGCGAGGTCGGCGTCACCGTGGGGACCCTCGCGTGGCGCCACGAACGTCGGCAGCGCGGGCTGCCCCATCGCCTCGAGCGTGGCGCTCGTCAGCTCGACGCGGCCCGATTCGGTCGGGAACACGCCGGACCCCCACGCCCGGCCGTCGTCCGGGTACGGCACCCGCAGCCACCCGACGCGGCGCAGCTCGGCGAGGTCGACCTTGTGGCCGAGCGCGGCCTCCAACAGCGCCTCGTCGTCGTCGAACAGGGCGGGCTCGTCGAGGCCCATCGCGCCGGCCAGTCGGCGGAACAGCTCGGTGTTGCTGCACGACTCGCCGCGAGGCGCGATCGCCGCCTCGTTCCAGCCCATCCACAGGTGGCCCCACGCGGGAACCACGTCGGTGCTCTCGAGCTGCGTCGTCGCCGGCAGCACGATGTCGGCGTAGCGGGCGGTGTCGGTCAGGAACTGCTCGTGCACGACGGTGAAGAGGTCGTCGCGGGCCAGACCGCGGCGGACGAGCTCGGCGTTCGGCACGGTGACGACCGGGTTGGCGTTCCAGACGATCAGCGCCTCGACCGGCGGGTCGAGATCGGGGTCGTGGAGCACGTCTCCGAGACGGCTCATGTTGAGCTCGCGGGGGAGGGCTCCGGGGAGCAGGTCGGGGCGGGTGAGCGCGTCCTCGTCGATGAGCGCGTCCTGGTACGAGCCCACGCTGCGGGCGAGCCCGCCGCCACGGTCCTGCCACGCACCGACGAGGGCGGGGAGCACGGCCATCGTGCGATGGAACATCGCCCCGTTCTCGTGGTGCTCGGCGCCGATCAGCGTGCGGATGGCCGCTGGGCGGATCGTGCCGAAGTCCGTGGCCAGGCGCTCGATCACCGACGCATCGACGCCGCTCACCTCGGCGGCCTGCGCCGGCGTCCAGTCGCGGACGTGCTCGGTCAGCTCGGCGTACCCGAGCGTGTGCTCGTCGACCCACGGCTGGTCGACGAGCCCGTCGCGGATCAGGACGTGCATCATCGCCAGCATCATCGCGACGTCGGTGCCGGGCAGCGGTTGCACGAACTCGTCGGCCGCTTCGGCCGTGATCGTGCGGATCGGGTCGATCACGACGACCTTGGCCCCGGCCGCTCGCGCCTCCTCGATCGTCGGCCACAGGTGGCGGTTCGTGAGCCGGGTGTTCGTGCCCCACAGGAGGATCAACCTGCTGTGGCGCAGCTCGAGCGGGTCGAGCCCGAGGCTCGTCCCATTCGTCATCCGGACGCCGTGGCCGACGGTCGGTCCGCAGATCGCCCGCAGCAGCCGGCTGGCGCCGAGGCGGTGGAAGAACCGGTGGTCCATCCCGGTCAGCGACAGCAGGCTCTGGTTGCCGGCGTCGCTGAACGGCATGATCGCCTCGGCCCCCCGCCGGGCGATGACATCGTGCAGCCGGGCGGCGATCTCGGCCAGCGCCTCGTCCCACGTGATCTGCTCGAACTCCCCGGACCCCTTGGGGCCGACACGCCGCAGCGGGTGCAGGATGCGGTCGGGGCTGTAGACGCGGTCGAGGAAGCGGTTGACCTTGGGGCACAGCTCACCCTTGCTGTACGGGTGGTCGGCGCGGCCGCGCAGCTTCACCGCCACGCCGCCTTCGACCGTGACCTCCCACCCGCAGGAGTCCGGACAGTCGTGGTGGCACGTGCCGTGCACCGTGCTGGCCCCCGGTGCCACGCCGGCGGGGCGGTCGACGTCGAGCGACATGGCGCCACGCTACGGGACGCCGCGCTGCCCGCCCTTCCCGGTTGTGACGGGTGTGATGCCTGGCGTTCCCGGCCCCCTACGATCCGCCGACGTGACGACGAACTGGGCCCGCAACCAGCGGTGGTCGCCGGCCCGGACCATCGATGCCCGTTCCACCGACGATGTCGTCGAGGCCGTGATCCGGGCCGACGGCCTGCCGGTCAAGGCCCTCGGCGCGGGGCACTCGTTCACGCCGGCGGCATCGACCGACGGCGTGCAGGTCTCGATCGATGCGATGGATCGCGTCCTCGAGATCGACCGAGCCAGCCGCCGGGTGAGGGTGCAGGCCGGCATCCGCATCCACCAGCTGTCCGAGGCGCTCGCCGGTGCGGGCCTGGCGATGCCCAACCTCGGCGACATCGACCGCCAGTCGATCGCCGGCGCGATCGCCACCGCGACGCACGGCACCGGCCTCGGGCTCGGCGGGTTGGCGACGACCGTCGTCGGCATGGAGCTCGTGACGGGTCGGGGCGAGGTCGTCGAGATCGACGAGACGAGCTCGCCCGACCTGCTGCGCATCGCCCGCGTCGCCCTCGGCGCGCTCGGCATCGTGACGGAGGTGACGCTGCAGTGCGTCGACGCGTTCGCGCTCCACGCGCGTGAGACGATCGAGGTGCTCGACGACCTGCTCGACGGCTTCGCCGAGCACGCCGCGGCCGTCGACCACTTCGAGCTGTACTGGATGCCCGGCGGTGGCGACCAGTGCCAGGTCAAGCGCAACTGTCGCACCGACGAACCGGTCCGCCCGCAGCACCGCCTGGCGTACGTCAAGGACAAGTGGTTGGCCGAGAACGTCGCGTTCGGTGCGGCCTGCCGTGTCGGTCGCCGGATCCCGTCGGCCGTGCCCCGCATCGCCCGCCTGATCTCGTCGGCCGCAGGGGAGCGCGATCTCGTCGACCGCAGCGACAAGGTGTTCTGCAGCCCGCGCCACGTGCGCTTCGTGGAGATGGAGTACGGGATCCCGATCGAGCACGTCGCCGAAGCCGTCCGCCGCGTCCGTGCACTGACGACGACCCTGGAGCACCCGGTGCTCTTCCCGATCGAGGTGCGGGTGTCGGCGGCCGACGACATCGCGCTGTCGACCGGCTTCGGCCGCACGTCGGGGTGGATCGCCGTGCACCAGTACCGCAACACGCACCACGTCGACTACTTCAGGGGTGTCGAGGCGATCATGGACGACTACGCCGGCCGGCCGCACTGGGGCAAGGTGCACTACCAGCGGGCTTCGACCCTGGCGCCCCGCTACCCGCAGTGGGCGGAGTTCCAGGCTGTCCGCGACCGCCTCGATCCCGAGCGCACGTTCGCCAACCGCTACCTCGAGCGGGTGTTGGGGTGACGCGGGTCGCGACGAGGACTGAGTAGGTTCGCCGGCATGATGGTCACCTGCCCACGTTGTGGTCGCGAGGGCGAGGAGCGCTTCTACGGCCCGTGCACGACGTGCCGCGGCGAGCTGCGCGCAACGTTCGCGCGCGACGCCGTCATCGTCGACGTCGTCGAGTACGAGCCGAAGATGAACGTCACGCCGAACGCGGTCGCCACCAAGGACTGATCGCCGGTCACGGCGCGAGAGCGGTCGCCACCGGCAGGTTGCGGACCACCGCGAAGACGATGACGACGACGGCCAGACCCCAGACGTACGATGCCGGCACCGGTCCGGGGCGCGGTGCGCCGATCCAGCTGCGGTGGGCCCAGCGGATCCAGAGCACGGCCAGGACGGGCACCAACGCGACGACGAGGACGTTGCGGCTGAGTGCGGTGGCCATGTCGCCGCGCGCCAGCGCGTGCACGGCGCGCAGGCCGCCACAACCCGGGCAGAACCACCCCGTCACGACGAGCAGCGGACAGTCCGGGTAGTGCCCGGCTGCGTTCGGGTCGACTGCGGCGACGTAGCCGATCCCGGCCGCCGCTGCTACCGCGGCCAGCAGTGGCCAGCGCAGCGCTCCCGGTCCCCGCCGGCTCACCGTGCCGAGCATCGCCACGTCGTGCGCCACACCGGCGAGCGTACCCACGGGGCCGGTGACGGGTCGGGCGCTAACCTGGCCGGTCCCCGGGGACGTGGCGCAACTGGTAGCGCACCGCCTTTGCAAGGCGGGGGTTGAGGGTTCGAGTCCCTTCGTCTCCACCGGTCACCCCGGTGGCGCGGCGGGCGGCGCCGTCGTGATGCCGCAGACCGCGGCGAACGCCACGGCGGCGGCGTGACCGACGTTCAGCGAGTCGACGTCGGCGCGGATCGGGATGCGCACCTGTCGGGTGGATGCGCCGAGTGCCGCGGCCGTGAGCCCGGGACCCTCGGCGCCGAGCACGATCGCCACCCGCGGCGGGATCGGGATCGTGCCCAGCGGCTCGGCCGCCGCGTCCGGCGTCAGGGCCCACGTGTCGAAGCCGGTCCTCGCGAGGGCGGCGAGGTCGCCGGGCCAATCGGCCGAGCGAGCCACGGGGAGCATGAGCACCTCGCCCATGCTGACCCGCACCGTGCGGCGGTAGTACGGGTCGATGCAGGTCGGGTCGAGCACGAGCGCGGCGATGCCGAAGGCCCGCGCCGAGCGGGCGATGGCGCCGAGGTTCTCGGGGTCGTTGAGCCCCTCCAGCACGGCGATGCGCTCGGCGCCGGCGACGGCCTCGGCGATCGACCGCAGCGGCCGCCGATCGGCCGCCGCGACTGCGCCGCGGTGGAGGTCGAAGCCGACCGTCGCCGCCAGCACCGCCTTCGGGGCCACGTACACGGGCGCGGTGAGGTGGTCGAGGCGGCCGGCGAAGCGGGCCAGCGCCGGCGCGGTGACGAGCACCGAGCGGATGCGGTGACCAGATGTGAGCAACCGCTCGATCGCCGTGACGCCCTCGACCACGAACAACTCGTCCCGTTCCAGACGGCGTCGCGACACCGGGTCGGCGAGGTCCACGAAGTCGGCCAGCCGCGGGTCGGTCGGGTCGTCGACGGGCACCGTCACCAGCGCAGTCTGACGCGACGGTGGCCTTGACGGCGCCAGGCGGACCGCGCGATCATCGAACACGTGTACGCGAACATGCGTTCCCCGACCATCCAGGGGTCGCTGCTCGGTCTCGACGAGCCGTCGGTGGAGTCGTCGTTCGCCGCGCTCCGGCGCACCGTGCTCGACGCTCGGACCTGGATCGACCACGCGCCCGGCTGGCTCGGTGGCCACGAGCGGGTCTTCGATCGGCTGTACCACGATCTCGACTGGCAGCGTCGCACGGTGACGATGTACGACCGGCGGCTCCCTGAGCCTCGTCTCACGTCGTGGTGGGTGCCGAGCCAGGGTCCCGAGCCGTTGGCGATCCTGGCCGAGATGCGGACCGTGCTGAGCGCCCGGTACGCCGAGACGTTCGATTCGATCGGGTTCAACTGCTATCGCGACGGCGCGGACTCCGTCGCCTGGCACGGCGACCGGCACCGCGAGACCGTCGACGACCCGGTCGTGGCCATCGTCAGCGTCGGCACGCCGCGTCCGTTGCGGCTGCGCCCTCGTGGCGGCGGCGGCCGCTCGCTGTCGTTCGACCTCGGCCACGGCGACCTGTTCGTCATGGGCGGCGCCTGTCAGCACGACTGGGAGCACGGTGTGCCCAAGGTCAGGCGAGCTGAGCCGAGGATCTCGATCACGTTCCGCCACGGCGCCCGCTGACGGAACGGCGCCGACCGTCCCGCCGGTGACGGCACGCGACGAACCCTCGCCGTTCGCCATACGCTCGGCATGTGGCGACCGCTTCAGCATCGACCACGCCGGACAAGGTCGCGAGGACTCGCACGATGTTCACCGACCTGCTCTCGCCTGTGGCGCACGCGTAGCCGCTTCGTGGACGAACGTCACCAACCTCAGTCGATCGACGTCGTCAAGGACGTCGGCGTGACCGTGACGTACGACGACGGCTACGTCGCCCGGTTCGACCTGGTGAACCTGCGCCAGGGGTGCCCCTGCGCGACGTGCCGCAACATGCGCGAGCGAGGCGAGGACAGCTGGCCGCGCCGGGACAGCCCGGTGCCGCTGCGCGTCGACCATGCCGAACTGCACGGTGCGTGGGGGCTGAAGTTCACCTGGAACGACGGTCACGACACCGGCATCTACCCGTTCGACCTGTTGCGGCGCTGGCACGAAGGTCCGTCGTGAGCAGCGCCCCGCACCGCACCGCGCCGCGTCGGTCCACCGCCTGAGCGCTCCTGGCCCACCGTGACACCCGATCGGTAACGTCGACGGGGTGACGAGGTCCGGGACCGAGCCCAGCTGGCTGGCGGCCGAGCCGGTGGTGCAGCGAGTCCAGCTCGACGACGCGTCGTGGGTCGATGTCGTGCGTGGACTGGTGGTTGACGCCGACGTGGTGCACGACGATCTGGCCGGCACCGTGGACTGGCAGCCGAGCCGGGTGTTCCGCTACGAGCGGTGGGTCGACGAGCCTCGGCTCGCCGCGTTCCAGGCCGGGGAGGATCGCCATCCGGCCCTGCGCGAGGCCGAGCGCTGGATCAGCGCCCGCTATCGCGTCCGGTTCGGCGGCGTCGCGCTCGTGCAGTACCGCAACGAGCGCGACAGCGTCGGGTTCCATCGTGACCGCGAGCTGCGCTGGCTCGACGAGACCCTCATCGGCGTGTTGACGCTCGGCGCGCGACGCCCGTGGCTGATGCGACCGATCGGGGGACGACTTCAGGCGATCGAGGACGACGACCTCGCCGACGCGATCGACCTCGGCCCGGCGGCCGGCGACCTGCTCGTGATGGGTGGCCGCTGTCAGGCCGATTGGCTGCATGCCGTGCCCAAGGTCCGGGGCCGGGTCTCCAGCCGGGTGTCCGCGCAGTGGCGCTGGACATCGCGGCGCGGTGAGCGCGACCGCAACCCGATGTTCTCCGCACCGCGTCACTTCAGCCGCTGACCGCGCGGGACCTGCTCAGCGGCGAGTGGCCTGCGTGCGGTCCAGGGTGGCCCGCAGGGCCCGCACGAGCGTCGATGCGTTCGGTTCGAGCACGAGCGTGTCGTGGTCACCCGGTACCCGGACCAGCTCGAAGTCGCCCTCGATGACGTCGTCCCAGCCGTAGGCCTGCCCGAGCTTGCGGAACGCGAACACCGTCTCGTCGGCCCGCATCAGCACCACGTGACCGGCCCACGGGCGCAGCACGTAGCGCTCGGCGGCCGCGGTGAACGATGTCTGGAGGTGGATCTCGCGGAGCTCGCTCGGCACGACGCCGCCGCGGGCGACGATCGCGTCGACCTCGGCCATCGTCTTGGCGTACTTCCGGGCGACGAGCCGGCGCACGACGATGTTCTTGAGGTAGTTCCAGCCCTCGTCCCGGATCCGTTCGATGCGCACGGCGAACGTCATCTCCCGTTCTGGGATCGTCGGCGGGAACGTGTCGAACAGCACGAGGAGCGCGACCTGCTGGCCGGCATCGGTGAGCTGCTGGGCCAGTTCGAACGCCACCAGCCCGCCTCCCGAGTACCCACCGAGGAGGTACGGACCCTCCGGCTGCACGGTGCGGATCTCCGCGAGGTAGCTGGTGGCCATGGCCTCGATCGAGTCGAGCGGGCGCTCGACGCCGTCGATGCCGTGGGCCTGGATCCCGTAGAACGGTTGGCTGCGCCCCATCGCCTGCGAGAGGTCCCGGAAGTTGAGGACGTTGCCGCCCGACCCGTGGACGCAGAAGAACGGGATCAGGTTGTCGGTGCCCCGCTGGATCGTCACGAGGGAGCGGGAGCCGTCGGGGACCGTGACCGCCCGGACCGCCGGCTCGATGACCGTTGCCCCGCCCTCCCCGTCGCCGTTGCCGGCGACGGCGACGGCGTCGATGGTGTCGGCGATCCCGAGTTTGGCCGCCACGATCGCCGCGCACTGGGCGATCGTCGGAGCCTCGAACAGCGTCGACAGAGGCAGATCGATCGAGTACCGCTTCTTCATCCTGGTGAACAGCCGCACTGCGATCAGCGACTGGCCCCCGAGCTCGAAGAAGTCGTCGTCGCGCCCGACCCGCTCGACGCCGAGCAGCTCCCGCCACATCGTGGCCAGCTCACGCTCGATCGGCGTGGCCGGCGCCACGAAGTCGGAGCTGATGTTCGGCCGCTCGTACTGCGGGCCGCCGGCGCCGGACGCTTCGTCGTCGCCGGACGCCGCCTCGGCGTCGACCTTGGCCATCCAGCGCCCGACGTCCACCGATGACGCCACGACCTGGACCGAGAGTCCGGACCCGACGATCCGATCGAACGCGTCGACACCCTCGGACGGCGAGATCCCCTCGCGCATCGCTGCTCCGACCGTCGACTCGAGGCCCGCCGGTTCGGCGATCGGCGACTCGCTGCGGCGCAGCGAGGTCAGCGCGGTCCCGCCCACGATCCGTCGCATCGTGAACGACTCGATGGCGACGACCTCGTTGCCGGCCTCGTCGGTGATCGTGATGTCGAACACGGCGAGGTCGTGGGCCGATGCCTTTCGCAGACGGACGTGGGCGACGGCGGTGGTCGGCAGCGGCCCACGCGAGAGGACCCGCCCGTACGAGAACGGCACGTAGAACATCGCCGCGGGGGCGAAGCCGGGGATCAGCGCCTGGGCGCTGCCGGTCAGCACGTCCATCAGCGCCGGATGGAGCCACAGCTGCTGGAGCTCGCCGGCGAACTCGGCCGGCATCTCGGTCGTGACCAGAGCTTCGCCGTCGCCGTACTCCACCGAGCGCAAGCTGCCCCAGCGCGGCCCGAAGGCCATGAAGGGCTGGTCGGAGTATCCGTCGAAGCGTTCCACCCGAGCTGCGCAGCGGGCGCGGACCGCGGCCAGGTCGAGCACGGGCGCAGGATCGGGCTCGACGGCGACGGCGACCGCAGTGACGTGCGGGGACGTCTCGGTGTCGCTGAACACGGTTGCGCTGCCGTCGTCGCGGTCGAGCTTGATCTTCAACGTGCGGACCTCGCCGGCGCCGACGACGAACGGCGAGAGGAAGAAGACGTCGCTCAGCTCGGTGGGCCGCCCGGGCTGCCCGTGCGCGGCGGCCGAGCGGACGAGCTCGAGGAACCCGGTGCCGGGGATCAGCGCCTCCCCGCCCACGACGACGTGCTCGGCGAGGAGCCACTGGCGCCTCCGGCTGAAGCCGGTCGAGAACGTGGCGACCTCGTCGTCGTCGGCGACCGCATCGAACAGCCGGGTCGGCTCGCTCGATGGCTCGACGGTGCTCACCGGCGCCTGGTCGCGCTCGACGCGGGCGGCGTCGACCGCCATGCCGACCTCCTGCCAGGCGTTCCAGTTCACGACGAGGGCCCGGGAGTGCCCGCCGCGGTTGGCCCGCTGCGCGTAGGCGTCGAGGAACGCGTTGGCGGCCGTGTAGTCGACCTGGCCCGGCAGGCCGATGATCGAGCTGACCGACGAGAACAGCACGAGCAGGTCGGGTGGCTGCTTGGCCAGGACCTTGCCGAGCACCAGTGCGCCCTTCGCCTTCACGTCGACGACGGCCGAGTTGGCGAACGGTGTGCGCAGCGCGATCAGCGCGTCGTGGAGGATGCCGGCGGAGTGGACCACCGTGTTGATCCGGCCGTGGCGACGGTGGACGTCGGCGACGACGGCGGCCATCGCGGCCTCGTCGGTGACATCGGCGTTGGCGAGCACGACGTCGGCGCCGAGCGTCCGCAGCTGCAGCACGGACTCGATGCGCTGGCGGGTCGTCGCGGCCAGGTCGCCGGCCTCGCGGTGCGCCGGCCATGTCGTCTCGGGCGGGAGCGCACTGCGGCCGACGAGCACGATGGTCGGCGACTGCGAGCTCTTCGCGATGTGCATGGCGATCGACATGCCGATGCCGCCGAACCCGCCCGTGATGAGGTGCACGCCGGCGGGCGTCCACGGTGATTCGACGCTCGGCGTCAGCGTGACCGGCTCGAACGTGCGCACCCACCGCTCGCCGCGTCGCAGCACGACGACGTCGGTGACCCACTCGGCGTCGAGCTCGCGGGCGATCGCGTCGACGAGCGTCGCGGTGCCGGCGGAGGGTCGCCTCGCCACGTCGACGTCGATGGCAACGGTCTCGACGTGGCCGAGCTCGCGAGGGATGACGCGGAACGCGCCGTGCAGCAGCGCCCGCTCGGGGAGCAGCGGGTCGGTCGAGTCGAGGGCGTGGACGCCGCTCGTCACCAGCGCGAGGCGGATCGGCTCGGACTGCGCGGACAGGGCGCGAGCGAGGAACAGCACGCTGGCGTGGTCGCGCTCGACGGTCGCCTGGTACGCGTCGACCTCGTCGACCGGGCCGACCCCGAACGAGCGCTTGCCCCGCGACGCACCGAGCGCGCTCATGTGGACGATCGAGCCGGGGAACACGCCGTCCCCGGCAAGTGCGGCGACGAGGTCGTCCCAGTCGTCGCTGCGGCCCGGGCAGATCTCGTAGTGCCCACCGGGAAGGCGCGCGAAGCGCTCGCCGAACACGACCGACACGACCTTGCGGGTGGTCGCCAGCGTGGCGACGAGCCGCGAGGCGAGCGGCGACCCGTCGCTGATCACGACGGCCGGTCCGCGCGCCGTCTCGGCCCGTGGCGTCGCCATGGTGCGTCGCCATGAGGGCGTCGAGAACCACTCGTCGATCAGCGGACGTTTGCGCAGGACGCCGCCGGTGGGGACGCGGGCCGTGTCGGGGGCATCGGGTTCGACCCAGTAGCGCTGGCGCTCGAACGGGTATGTCGGGAGCGGCAGCCGTCGGCGCGGCCCGTCGCCGAAGAGGGCACGGGCATCGAGCTCGACACCGGCTTCCCAGGCCCGGCCGACCGCAGTGAGGGCGAACGCGACGTCCGACGACGCTTCCTTCGGGTGCCGCAACGTCGGCGATACGGCGGCCGGCTTGGCGGTTGCCATGCGCGAGAGGCCGGCGAGCGTGCGGCCCGGTCCGACCTCGAGCAGCACGCGGTTGGGGTCGGTGAGGATCGTGTCGATGCCGTCCCGGAAGCGGACGGCACTGCGCAGGTGACGCACCCAGTAGTTGGGGTCGGTGACGTCGGCGGCGGTGACCCAGGTGCCGGTGAGGTTCGAGACGTACGGGATCGTCGGGGCCCGGAACGTCGTCCGGCCGCAGAACGCGCCGAACTCGGCGAGGATCGGCTCCAGCATGGAGGAGTGCGCCGCGACGTCGATGTGTATGCGGGCGCCGTCGATGTCGCGTTCGGCGAGCCGCGCCTCCAGCTCGGTGACGAGTGCCTCGGGACCCGACGCCACGCACAGGTCGGCGGCGTTCACGGCGGCGATGCTGAGCCCATCGGGCATCAGCTCGCGCAGCTCGTCCTCGGGCAGCGACACGCTGACCATCGCGCCCTTCGGCAGCGTCTCGAAGAGCGTGCCGCGAAGGGCGACCAGCGCGAGGCCGTCCTCCATGGTGACGACGCCCGAGAGGCAGGCGGCGGCGTACTCGCCGGCGCTGTGGCCGATCATCGCGGTCGGCACGATGCCCCACGACTCGAGGAGACGACCCATCGCCACCTCGGTCGCGAAGAGCGCCGGGAGGGCCACCGACGGCGCTTCGAGGCGGCGGGCCGCCTCGTCCCGATCACCCGACGGATAGAGCGCAGCGAGCAGGTCGACGCCGTCGACCGCCCGCAGCGCGGCCGCGCAGGCGTCGATGACCTCGCGGTAGACCGGCTCCTCGTCGTACAGCTCGCGGCCCATGTCCGGGTACTGCGCGCCCCCACCCGGCATCATGAACACGACCGACGGGTCCTCGCCGTTGCGGCGGGAGTCGACGAGAGCGCGGGACGCCTCGAGGCCGTCGATCGCGTCGGCGACCGTGGCCGCGACGATCGCACGGCGCGTCGCGAACGACTTGCGGCCGACGAGTCGGGTCCACGCGACGTCGGCGATGTCCGTGTCGGGGTTGGCCCGCAGGTGCGCGGCGAGGTCGGCGGCGGCCTGGCGGGTGCTGTCGGCCGTGCGGGCCGAGACCGTGACGAGGCGGGGGCGAACCGATGGAGCGGGCGTCGGCGCCGGCGGGGCCTCCTCGACGATGACGTGGGCGTTGGTACCCCCGGCGCCGAGGCCGGTGATGCCGGCGATGCGGGTGCCGCTCGGCCCGGGCTCCCACGGGCGCAGCGTGGCGTTGACGAAGAACGGGCTGTTGGGGAAGTCCGCCTGCGGGTTGGGCTCCTCGTAGTGCAGGCTCGGCGGGATCTCGGCGTGCTGCAGCGACAGGACGGTCTTGATGAGCGCGGCAACCCCGGCGGCCTCGCCGGTGTGTCCGATGTTGGACTTCAGCGAGCCGATGGCGCAGAACTGATCGTCGTCGGTGTCCAGGCGGTAGGCCTGGGTCAGCCCGGCGATCTCGATGGGATCGCCGATGAGCGTCCCGGTGCCGTGGGCCTCGACGTAGCTGACGTCGCGCGGATCGACGCCGGCGACGGCCAGCGCCTCGGTGACGACCTGGGCCTGCCCGCTGACGCTCGGCGCCAGGTACCCGACCTTCGCCCGGCCGTCGTTGTTGATCGCCGAGCCCCGCACGACGGCGAGGACGTTGTCGCCGTCTGCGATGGCGCTGGCGAGCGGCTTCAGGACGACCGCTCCGCAGGCGCTGGAGATGATGGTGCCGGCGGACCGGGCGTCGAACGTGCGGCAGTGCCCGTCGGGCGAGAGGATCTCGCCCTCCTTGTAGAAGTACCCGCGGCGCTGCACCGGGGCGACGACCGCGCCACCGGCCAACGCGACGTCGCACTCGCCCGACAGCAGGCTCTGGCAGGCGAGGTGCACGGCCACGAGCGTCGAGCTGCACGCGGTCTGGACGTTGAGGCTCGGACCGTGCAGGTCGAGCTCGTAGGACACGCGTGTGGCGAGGAAGTTGGTGTCGTTGCCGGTGTGGCGGACGAGCCACTCGCCGACCGATGTGGCGATGCGCTCGTTGGCCAGCACGTTCTTGAACATGTACTCGCTGAGCCCACAGGACGCGAACACGCCGACGGCACCGTCGATGCGCTCGCCGACGTAGCCGGCGTGCTCGAACGCCACCCACGCGCACTCGAGGAAGAGCCGGTGCTGCGGGTCGAACACGGCAGCGTCGCGTGGGCTCATGCCGAAGAACGCGGCGTCGAACTGGTCGATGTCGTCGAGCGGTGCCGCGGCGCGCACGTACGACGGATCCCGGATGTTCTCGAGCAGCTCACCGGCGGCGAGGAGCTCGTCCTCCGAGAAGAACTGCACGGCCTCCACCCCGCGCCGGAGGTTGGACCAGAACGTCGGCAGGTCGCGGGCACCCGGAAGGCGACCGGCCATGCCCACGATCGCGATGCGGCCGTCGAGATCCTCGTCCTCAGGTGCCATGTACGTGCCCTCGTTGCCCCGTCTTCGACGTGTCGGCCATCAGCACGAGCGCCCTCCAACTCCGGACTGATGCGTGGGCCTCAATGTTACCGTTCGGTCCATGCCCGGCTCACCGGTTATCGACGTGTATCCGCTCACCCCGGTGCAGCAAGGCATGCTCTTCCACCGCCTGGAGGGGCGCAACGTCGGTGTCGACATCGAACAGTTCGTCGGCGACCTGGACGAGGACATCGACGTCGAGGCGATGCGGGCCGCGTGGCAGCGCGTCGCCGACCGTCACGCGATCATGCGGACCCGGTTCCGCTGGGCCGATCGTGACGAGCCGCAGCAGGAGGTCGTGGAGCACGTCGGCGTCCCCCTGACGGTCCACGATCTGCGCGACCTGTCGCCGGGAGAGCAGGAGGTGCGCCTGACCCGCTTCCTCGTCGAGGACCGCACGGCCGGCTTCGAGCTCGACCAGGCCCCGCTGTGGCACCTCACGTTGTTCGTGCTCGGCCCGGCTCGTCAGCGGCTGGTGTTCACGTACCACCACTCGCTGCTCGACACGAGCGTGGTGTGGATGACCGAGGAGGCGCTGCGGACCTACGACGCGGCCAAGCGGGGCGAGGTGGCCGAGCTCGTCGAGCGGGTGCCGTACCGGGATCACATCACATGGTTGCAGACGCATCTGGAAGTCGACCGGGCCGCGGCGCAGGCCTACTACGGCGCGCTCCTGGCGGGGTTCGACTCGCCGACCCAGCTCGTCGCGCTCGAGGGTGCCGAGCCGGGCATCGACGGCGCCGACGACGCCGATGTCTACGGCGCGGTGCGGTTCCGGCTCCCGGCGGACGTCAGCGCCCGCTTCCACGACTTCGTCGCGTCGCGCCGGTCCAACGGGCCGGCGTTGGTCGAAGCCGCGTGGGCGCTCGTGCTCGCCGCCTTCGCCGGGACGACCGACGTCGTGTTCGGCTCCACCCGCGGCTGTCGCCGCTCGGGACTGCCGGGCAGCGACTCGATCATGGGCTTGTTCATCAACACGCCGCCGGTGCGGGTGACGATCGACCCTTCCACCACGGCCCTCGAGCTGCTCGACCAGGTGCGGGCCCAGCAGGTCGACAAGCGCGCCCACGAGCACACCGCGCTGTCCGACGTCCAGGCCATCGCCGAGACGCGCCCGTCCGCCCTGTTCGACAGCATCGTGGTCGTCAACGACATGCACCAGGGCACCCGCTTGAAGACGCTCGGCGGTCCGTTCGACGGGCGCTCCTTCGACCTCCACGACCAGACCAACTACCCGCTGACCCTCCTGGCCTACCTCGACCCGGTCGCGTTCGGTGGTGTCCACTTCAAGCTGTCGTTCGACCGCCGGCGGTTCGCCGGTCCGGCGATGGAGCGGGTGCGGGCGTTGTTCAGCGAGGTGCTCACGGCGCTCGTCGACCACGCCGACGAGCCGGTGGGCGCGCTGCCCCGCGTGCCGGCGGCCGAGCTGGCGGTGATGGAGGCCTGGAACGCGGCGACGACGTGCGACTACCCCGACGCCGCCTGCGTGCACGAGCTGTTCGAGGCGCAGGTCGACCGGACGCCCGACTCGGTGGCGATCGTCCACCGGGGCCAACAGCTGACGTACCGCGAGCTCGACCAGCGGGCCAACGCCGTCGCCGCCCACCTGCGCGAGCTCGGCGTCGGGCCGGACTCGATGGTCGGCATCTTCATCGAACGCTCGGTGGAGATGGTCGTCGGCCTGTTCGGGATCCTCAAGGCGGGCGCGGCGTACGTGCCGATGGATCCGGCGTACCCGTCGGTGCGCATCGGGATGATGCTCGAGGACTCCCGCGCCACGGTCGTGCTCACGCACTCCCGTCTCGCCGATTCGATCGAGGGCGTGGGCGACGTCATCGCGCTCGACCGGTTCGGCGTCCGCCACGCCGATCGGGTCGCCGTCCCCGGGCTGCGCAGTGACCACCTCGCCTATGTGATCTTCACGTCCGGCTCGACGGGACGGCCGAAGGGCGTGATGATCGAGCACCGCAACGTCGCCAACTTCTTCACGGCGATGGACGAGCAGCTCGCCTTCACACCCGGCGAGACGGCGCCCGGCGTGTGGCTCGCGGTGACGAGCATCTCGTTCGACATCTCGGTGCTCGAGCTGTTCTGGACGCTGGCGCGCGGCTTCACGGTGGTGGTCCAGGACGACGAGGGCCGGCTGGTCACCGGGACGTCGTCGGCGGCGGGCCGTCGGGCGCCGACGAAGGACATGGAGTTCAGCCTCTTCTACTTCGCCGCCGACGCCGGCGGTCAGCAGCGGGACCGTTACAAGCTGCTGCTCGAGGGGGCCCGCTTCGCCGACCAGCACGGCTTCGCCGCGGTGTGGACGCCGGAGCGCCACTTCCACGAGTTCGGCGGCCTGTACCCGAACCCGGCGCTGACGAGCGCCGCCGTCGCCGTCGCCACCGAGCGGGTCGAGATCCGGGCGGGCAGCGTCGTGCTGCCGCTGCACAACCCGATCCTCCTCGCCGAGGACTGGTCGGTCGTCGACAACCTCTCGAACGGTCGTGTCGGGCTGTCGTTCGCGTCCGGCTGGCACGCCAACGACTTCGCGTTGGCGCCGGACAACTTCGAGCGCCGCCGTGAGCTGATGGCCGAAGGCATCGAGACCATCCGCGCCCTCTGGCGCGGGGAGTCGGTACCGGTGCGCAGCGGCGACGGCCGCGAGATCGAGGTGTCGATGTTCCCGCCGCCGGTGCAGCGGTCCCCGAAGATCTGGATCACGGCCGGCGGCAGCCCGGCGACGTTCGAGGCGGCAGGGAAGATGGGCGCCAGCATCCTCACCAACCTGCTCGTCATGAGCGAGGGCGACCTCGTCGCGAACATCGCCAACTACCGCCAGGCCTACCGGGCGGCCGGACATGCCGGTGACGGTCACGTCACCGTGATGCTGCACACGTTCGTCGGACGCGACGTGGACGACGTCAAGGCGCTCGTCCGCGAGCCGTTCCTCGACTACCTGAAGACGTCGACCGACCTCATCAACAAGGTGCAGTGGGAGCAGACGAGCTTCGCCAAGCCCGGCGAGGTCCCGCAAGCGGGCTCGGCGGCCACGACCCGCGCCGCGTCGTCGGTCCCCGATCTCGATGACCTCGAACCGGATGAGATGGCCGTGCTCATGGACCACGCGTTCGAGCGCTACGTCGGCTCGGCCGGCCTCTTCGGCACGCCGGAGTCGTGCCTCGCCCAGGTCGACCACCTCCGCGATCTCGGTGTCGACGAGATCGCCTGCCTCATCGACTTCGGCGTCGACCAGGACGTCGTGCTCGCCGCGCTCGAGGACCTCGACGAGCTGCGCCGGGCGAGCAACGCCGGCGTCACGCCTGCTGACGTCCTCGACGCGGCGCTCGAGACGATCGCCGTCGCCGAGCTCGGCGACGACGGCGACGACGACGACCAGGACGTCGGTCTCGTCGCCCAGGTCGGCCGGCACGGCGTCACGCACCTGCAGTGCACGCCGTCGATGGCTGCGGTCATCGCCGCCGATCGCAGCGGCCTGGCCGCCATCGCCTCGCTGCAGCAGCTGCTGCTCGGCGGCGAGGCGCTGCCGCCGCCCCTCGTCGACGAGATCCGGCCGGCCATGACGGGCCGGCTGCTCAACATGTACGGGCCCACGGAGACCACGATCTGGTCGACGGTCGCGCCGATCGATGTCGCCGGTGCCCCGATCACGATCGGTCGGCCGATCGCCAACACCCAGGTGTTCATCGTCGACCGCAACCTGCAACGGAACCCGATCGGGGCGCCCGGCGAGCTGGCCATCGGCGGCGCCGGCGTCGTGCGTGGCTACCTCGACCGTCCCGAGCTCACGGCCGAGCGGTTCGTCGAGCTGCCGGCGGCCGGAGGGGCCCGGGTGTACCGCACCGGTGACCTCGTGACGCTGCTGGCCGATGGCGAGCTGCAGTTCAGCGGGCGGCTCGACCACCAGGTCAAGGTGCGTGGCTACCGCATCGAGCTCGGCGAGGTCGAAGCCGTCATCGGGCGCTTCCCGAACGTCCGCGAGAACGTCGTCGTCGCCCGCACCGACACGCCCGGTGACCCGCGCATCGTTGCCTACGTCGTGCCGGGTGACGGCGCCGACAAGGCCGGGCCCGAGGCGTGGGGGCAGGTGTGGGACGAGACCTACGGCGCGGGCGAGACCGACGATCCGACGTTCGACACCGCGGGCTGGAACGACAGCTACACCGGTGACCCGATCCCGACCGCGCAGATGCACGAGTGGGTCGACGGCACCGTCGACCGCATCCGGGCGTTGGCGCCTCGGCGCGTGCTCGAGATCGGGTGCGGCACCGGCCTGCTGCTGTTCCGCGTCGCCCCGCACTGCGAGCGCTACGTGGGGGTGGACCTCGCCCAGCACGCGCTGGATCGCATCGCCGCCGCGCTGCCCGACGCGGGCCTGTCGAACGTCGAGCTGCGCCGCAGCGGGGCCCACGAGGTCGCGTCGCTCGTGCCGGGACCGTTCGACACCGTCGTCATCAACTCCGTGTCGCAGTACTTCCCCGACGCCGACTACCTCGTCGACGTCATCACGTCGGTGCTCGGGCTGCTCGAGCCCGGTGGCTCGCTGTTCCTCGGCGACGTCCGCAGCAAGGCCCACCAGCCGCTCTTCGCCGCGGCGATCGAGCTGGCCCGGGCGCCGGCGTCGACGACGGCGGCCGAGCTGGCGTCGCGCGCCGGGCATCACGAGGCCGCTGACGAGGAGCTGGTCGTGGATCCTGCGCTCTTCCACGCGCTGGCTGCGCAACGCCCCGAGATCGCCGACGTCGACATCCGGATCAAGCCCGGCCGGGCCGAGAACGAGATGACCCGGTTCCGCTACGACGTCGTGATCCAGAAGGCCGGTGGCGCGCCGCCGCCCGACGCCGCCGTCGAGACCCTGGCCCTCGAACGGATCTCGTTGGGCGCCATCCGCGATGTGCTCGCCACCGAGCCCGCTGTGCTGCGGATCACCGGGTTGCGCAACGAGCGCCTCGTTCGCGACGTCGCGCTGGTCGACCTCCTGGCGCCCGGACCGGCCGCGCTCGGCACGGTCGCCGATGTCCGCACCGCGTTGGCCGCGGTGCCGGCCGGCGACCATCCCGACGACCTCGACACCGTCGACGACCGCTACGAGGTTGCCGCAACCTGGTCGGCGGACGGCCCCGACCGGTTCGACGTGCTGATGCGGTCGAAGACGGTGCGGACCAGGATCCCGGCTCCGACGGTCGACGTCACCGTCCCGTGGATCGAGTACACGAACCAGCCGGCGCGACGGGATGCCAAGTCGCTGGCACCGGAGTTGCGGGCCCATCTGCGCTCGACGCTGCCCGACCACATGGTGCCGACGGCGTTCGTGCTGCTCGACGCGCTGCCGCGCACGCCCAACGGCAAGATCGACCGCGGCGCACTTCCCGCCCCCGAACGCAGCAGAGTGGAGGACGCCGACGCGGTGGTCGCGCCGGCGAGCGACATCGAGGTGACGATCGCAACGATCTGGCAGGACATCCTGTCGCTCGACGCCGTCGGCGTGGAGACCAACCTGTTCGACCTCGGCGCCAACTCGCTGATGATGGTGCGGGCCAGCAGCCGCCTCGGCGAGGCCCTCGGCCGCAGGGTCTCGCTCGTCGAGATGTTCGGCTACCCGACGGTGCGCTCGTTGGCCGGCCACCTGGGCGGCGGTGAAGGGGACGGTGATGGTGCCGTGCTGAGTCAGAGCCAGGATCGGGCCGAGGCTCGGCGGGAGGCGATGCGACGCCGCCGGGAGGGTGCCCGCACCGGTCGTCGGCGGTGAGGACGCTGATGCGCGCCGCGCCGACCATCGAGCAGTCGCCGCATCGCCGCACGGGGATCCGCGGCCCGGGGCTCCGCGGCACGGCGGTCGGCGGCGTGCTGGCCGCGCTCGCCGCAACAGCCGTCGCCTGCGGCGGCGACGACGGGTCGTCGGGCGCGACGTCGAGCTCGACGGGGTCGGCGGTCACGGTCGTCCCCGGGGGGAGGTGCCTCGTGCGCCTGCACGGGAAGGGCGGCGCCGGTGGTCCGACGACGACCGACGGCGACGTGACCGTCATCGCGCCCACCGGCAACAGCGACGGCTGGGGAGCCCGCCAATGGTTGTACTTCCCGGAGGACCAGTACGACGCAGCTCGGGCCGTCGTCGCGGCCAGCGTCGATGGGTGCGGCCCGATCATCGTCGACGGGTTCTCGAACGGCGCGTCGTTCGCGGCCGCGTTGTTCTGTCGGGGCGAGACGTTCGACGGTCGGCTGGTGCGCGTCGTCGTCGACGATCCGGTGACCGACCATGCCGTCGACGGGTGCGCGCCCGATCCGTCCGTGGCCGTCACGCTGTACGCGACGGGTGAGCTGGAGCAGACGGCGCCGGCCGGGTGGTCGTGCGCCGAGGCCGACTGGACGTGTGAGGGCGGCGAGACGATCGGCATCGACGCATGGGCGGACGCGCTCGGCGTGCCCCGTCAGCAGAGCGCCTTCACCGACCACCAGCCATACCTCGACGCGCCTGAGACCGACGACTGGGGCTGAGGCGGCCGGCTGTCGCCGTCCGCATGTGGACCGGCACGGCCCGACTGGGTACCCTGCGCTGGCAGGGCGCGGCTCGGGGACCGCGTCGTCATGAGAGAAGGATGTGCACCCATGGCCGGACGTGTCGAAGGAAAGGTGGCGCTCATCACCGGCGCGGCGCGCGGGCAGGGTCGGGCCCACGCCGAACGCCTGGCCGGTGAGGGCGCCGACATCATCGCCATCGACCTCTGCGAGCAGATCGAGTCGAACCCATACCCGCTGGCGACGCCGGAGGACCTCGCCGAGACGTCCCGCCGGGTCGAGTCGGCCGGACGGGCCTGCGTCGCCGTGAAGGCCGACGTGCGCGAACCGGCCCAACTGCGCGATGCCGTCAAGCAGGGCCTCGATCGACTCGGCCACCTCGACATCGTCGTGGCCAACGCCGGGATCCTCCCGTCGGGCCCGGGGAAGGGTGCCGGGGCGTTCCTCGACGCCGTCAACGTCGACTTCATCGGTGTCGTCAACGCGATCGCGGCGGCGGTCGACCACCTCCCAGACGGGGCGTCGATCATCGTGACCGGGTCGGTCGCCGCGCTGACGCCGGGGGCGACCGACAACCCGGAGATGGGCCCCGGCGGCGCTGGCTACTCGTTCGCCAAACAGACGCTCGTGCCGTTCGTCGAGCAGATGGCCCTCGCCCTGGCGCCCCGGTTCATCCGGTGCAACACCGTGCACCCGACGAACTGCAACACCCACCTGTTGCACCACGACTTCCTCTACCGCATGTTCCGCCCCGACCTCGAGAACCCCACGCGGGAGGAGGCCGAGGTGGCGTTCGCCACGTTCCAGGCGATGCCGGTGCCGTACGTCGAGCCGAGCGACATCGCCGACGCCGTGCTGTTCTTGGCCTCCGACGAGTCGAAGTACGTGACCGGCCAGTCCCTGCGGGTCGACGCCGGTGCCGTCCTGAAGATCCCGGGCTCGCGCCGCTGACGTCGGCCGGCCCGCCGGGCCGGGTCCGCCAGTCGATCAGTCCGACTCCGCGGGGAGCAGCGCGAGCTGCGAGCGGTCGATGAGGCCGGACTCGACGGCGTGGTCGACGAGCCGCCGTCGGCGGTCGGTGGCGAGCTGGTCGATCGAACCGCGCAGGCCACCGACCCCGAGCTTCGTGAAGCGGTTGCAGAGGCTGTCGAGCTTGCGGTTGAACTTCGTGATCGACCACCCGAGGCGTCGGGCGACGGCGCGGTTCGTCGGGAGCTCGTCGGTGTTGTGCGGGTCGCGCAGCGTGCCTTCGGCGAGCGCCAGCAGCAGCAACCGCTGCTCGTCGGCGAGCACGAGGTCGCCGAGCGCGATCGTGTCGCCGGCCCCGTCGTCGTCCGCGGCGAGCGGGTCGTCGTCGTCCTCGTCGTCGTGCTCGATGGCGTCCCGATCGGGGACGTGCACCGTGAGCTCGTAGTCCGTCACGCCGGCGCGGAAGCGCAGCACCGAGTTCGGGAACGACAGCGCGATCTCGCTGCCCGGCGCCAGGACCACACTGGAACGGGAGTCGGTGTCGGCGATCTGGATCGTGATCGAACGGCCTTCGTTGGTCAGCCACCACGACTCGCCCCGGGACCAGAAGCGGCCGAGCACGCGATGGAGGTGGCGGTTGTCGTCGATGTGCAGGTCGCCCTGGCGGCCGAACGTCAGCTCGTCGCCCGGCTCGACGTCGATGACCTCACCGATGAAGTCGACCCGCAGGCGCAGGTCCTGGCTCACTTCGCCCCGTCCCGGCCGAGCAGGGTGAACGAGCGCGAGCCGAAGTACACGGTGGCGCCCGGCTCGATCATCTGCAGGCGCCCGGGCTCGAGCGCGGCGACCTGGCCGCCGGGATGGGGCACGACGAACGTGCCGTTGGTCGACCCGCAGTCGGCCACGAAGATCTCCCAGCCCTGGAAGCGGACCTCGACGTGGCTGCGCGAGACCTTCTCGCCGCCCAGTCGGACCCGGCGCAGCGAACGGCGATCCTCGTCCGTGTCGCGGTCGGGGTTCCGACCGATCAACAGCTCCTGGTCGAGCTCGACGACCTCACCGACGTCGACCCGCAGGCGCCCGAGCGTCGGTCTCGGCACGTGGACGATGGCTGCCGTGCCCGGGGCGAGGAACGCACCGCACACCCCGCACGTGGCCGCGGTCGGCGGATTCGGGTGGCCGTTGCCGCACAGCTTGGCGTCGACGAGCGAGCCGCGGCCCTCGCCCGTGGCGCTGCCCACGACGTCGGGCACGAGCGCTCCCGACGCCGGAGGCGGCAACGTGACGTCGAGATCGTCGGCATCGATCGGGAGGTCGACGACGACCGCACCGCCTGACGCCGGCACCGGCGCCTGCGGGGCTGGCGGGCCAGTCGGAGCCGCCGGCCCGTCGATCCGAGCGACGGCGGTCGTGGGGTCGGCGACCACGACGGGTTCGTCGTTCGGAGGCGAGGGTGCGGGCATCGGCTCCGTCGCGGCGGGCGCCGGCACGCGCGGCTCTGTCGTGCCTGGTGCCGGTGCGGTCGCCGGGACGGCCAGCTCGAGGTGGAACCCGCCGGCCAGGGCCACGCCGGCGACCAGGTCGGTCGCCGCGTCTGCATCGCCGGCGTCGCCGTTGACCTCGATGACGGCCGGACCGTCCAGGACCAGCGTGTGTTCGACCCACGTGCGTGACCCGGCACCCGACAGCATGGGCAGGCTCGGCTGGTCGGTCTCGACGGCGACGTCGCCGAACGCCATGACCCGGACAGCGCTGGCTCCCGACGCGCTCGACCAGCTCAGGCACACGAACGGTCCGACGGCGAACCCGGATGCGACGGTCGTGGACGCAACGGCCTGGAGCTCGCCGCCTTGCGGGCTGGCCGCGAACTGCTCGATGAGCGTCGTGTCGTGCTCCGTCACGTACAGCAGGGCCCCGGGACGGCGGGCGACGAGGCCCGATCCGGGCGCGAGGAGCGTGGTGGCGCCGGTCATCGGTGGTCTCGGTCGTCGCCCGGGGTCACGTCGAGGTGCAGCACGAGGGCGGTGGCGTTGTCGCGGCCGCCCGCCCGGTCCGACCGCTCGACGAGGCGCTCCGCCGCCTGGTGTGAGGTCTCGGCGGCGAGCTCCCGACGGATCTGGTCGTCGTCGAGCTGGCGGTGGACGCCGTCGGTGCACAGCAGGAGCCGGTCGCCGGCCCGCACCGGCACCGCCAAGACGTCGATCCGGAGGGTCTCGTGCTCGAGGCCGATGAACGAGGTCAGGCCGTGCAACGCCACGCCCCGGTCACGGTACTCACGCACGTCCAGACCGGCCGCCAGCAGTTCGGAGCGCACGTTGTGGTCGTGGGTGAGGAGGTCCAGCTGGCCAGCATCGAGTCTCGCGGGCGCGGCCCGGTCCGGCGCCCTCGTCAGCCGATAGGCGCGGGAGTCCCCGAGGTGCACGAGCGTGACGAGGGGGCCACCGACCGCGGCGGCCAGGAGGGTCGTGCCGAGGCGCTCGATGCCCCGTGCGACCCCGGCCTGCACGACGTCGTCGTTGACCGCGGTGACGACCGACCGCCAATCGGTCGTGGCCGGCGGTGTCGAGGCACGAGCGAGGATCCGGTCGACCGCGGTACGTGCCGCGAGCGCACCTCCGCCGCGCCCGCCCATCCCGTCGGCCACCACGAACAGCTCGCCGCGGCTGCCCCACGCGTCCTCGTTGACCCGCCGACGCATGCCCTGTGACGTCGCGGCGCCCCAGTCGACCACCGTGAGTCGAGTTGCGCCGAGCGCGGCGGCGAGCTCGGCCATGACGTCGACGTTGTCGGTCGGGGTCGTGTCGTCGTCGTCGAGGTCGAGGATCATCGTGTCCCGGCTCACGTTCCGGGTGCCGGAGTCGGTGCCGGAGCCGGTGCCGGCGCGACCGTCGTCGCCACCGGCGCGACGGTCGTCGCCACGGTGGTCGGGACCACGGTCGTGGTCATCGCGACCGTGGTCGTGGGCTTCGACGCCGTGGTCGTCGACGCTGCGGTGGTCGGGCTCGACGGCACGGTCGATCCGCCGGGCGCATCGTCGCCGCCGCAGCTGCGCAGCAGGACGAAGGCCAGCAGGACCACGGCGACGAGCGCGCCGGCGATGGCGACGACCCGGCCGATTCCCGGTCGTTCGGTCTCGTCGTCGTCCACCCATGCGTCGCCCGTCCCGGGGGTCGTCGGTCGGGGCGGGCCGGCCGGCCGGGCCGGTGCGCCCCGTCGGGGAGCGGGGCGGTCACCGCTCGGGCGACGGGTCGGCGGCGTGCGCCCGACCGGCTGCCAGCGATCGACCGTTCCCGCGTCGATCGGGTCGCCCCCGGTGCCGCTGGGTGTTGTCGCCGGGCCGCCCGGGGGTGGAGGGGGCGGCAGCGGTCGGTCCGCCGTCGGGACGGGTGGCGGCGTCGGGATCGCCGGCGGCGCGACCCCGGGTGCCGTGCCGGGTGGCCGGGATGCCGCCGCCCGGCGCAGCTCCGCGAGCAGCTCGTGGTCGCCGGGGACGGTGACGTCGTCGTCATCGTCGGGTCCGTCGGGGCGTCGTTCGTCGGTCATCGGCGCGTTCCGGCTTTCGCGTGGTCCTTCAGGAGGGGACGGGGGTCGAGGCGCATCTTCGCCCGCCGGGCCGGGCTGCTCGCGCGGCGCAGCTCGGCGGCCAGCTCGTCGCTGTTCTGCCAGGCCACCGAGGCGTGGGTCTCGTCGGGTGGATGTGCCGCGTACGTCGCCCGGTCGACCTGATCAGCCAGACGACGGAGCGAGGGCTCCACCGGAACGAGCTCGTCCTCGACGACGTACACGCCGACGGTCTCGTGCGGCGTGGCGCCGAACAGCCGTGGCGCGCCGCGTTCGGTGCATCGATCCACCGCTTCGGCCCACGCGCCGGCGACGCGACCGGTCGTCGAGGCGCGACGTCGCCGCCGGTACCGGCGCACCACCTTCCAGCCCACGACGACGAGCGCGAACAACGCGAACAGCGCGATGGGCACGCCGGCGACACCGGTCGCGATGACGGCCCACGTCGCGACGCCGCCGCCGGTCGCGAACTGGTGGGTGACCGGCTCCCACTCGTCGGCGGCGATCTCGTCCTCGCGCTGGCGGGGTGGCTCGATCGGCGGTGGCGGCGGCGGTGGCGGCGGGGGGTTGGGGATCGCGACCTGCTCGGTCGTGGCGCCCTGGGTGTCAGGGTCGGGCGTCCGCGACCGGTCCGGCGTGACGTCCACCGGGATCCATCCGAGCTCGCCGGCGTCGAGCTCGACCCAGGCCGCGATGTCGCTCGCCGTGACCTCGGCCCGGCCGTCGTGCCAGTCGTCCGGTGGGATCTTGTACCCGACGACGACGCGCACCGGGAGCTCGGCGACCTGGGCCATGACGGCCGCGGCCGCTGCGTACTGCTCCTCGAACCCGATGATCCGCTCCGGGTCCTCGAGCATCGTCGCGATGCGTCCGTAGGAGTGGCCGGGTGGGGTGTCCTCGGTGACGTCGTAGTACCCGCCGTTCACGAACTCGTCGCGGATCGCCGCCATCTGGTCCCAGCCCCGGTCGCGACCCTCGACGAGGTCGGCGGCCAGGTTGCGCACCGGCGGCGGCAGCAGCTCGAGCTCGTCGGTGCGGTCGACCGAGATGATGGTGGCGTCGGCGAGCTGGGCCTCGGTGACGGCCGGGACGACCGCGGATGTCACGTCGTAGACGAGCCCGTCAGTGACGCCACCCGGCAGGGCCACGGTGCCGGTCGTCAGGTTCAGGCGTGGATCGCGTCCGGGTCCGTCCGAGGGGAACGTCAACTCGCGCGGTGTGCCGGCGGCAGGTAGGAACGAGCCACCGAGGTGCCGGATCTCGACCGTGTGGTGGACCTCCGTGGCGCCGTCCGGCAGCGGTTCGTCGAGCTCGGGCAACTGGGTGTCCACCGGCACGAACTGGGCGGCGTCGGGATCGCGGTCGGGATCGGCGACTGTCCAGATCACGCCGTCGTAGTCGCTCATCACCGCGACCGGCCAGCGTTCCACGGGCGTGTCACCCGACACGACGAACACCACGTCGTCCCGACGGTCCTCCTTCAGCGACGCCTTCACCTGGACGAGCGGGCTGGGCACGGCGAGCGGGTCGAACGGCGGTACCTGGTAACGGCGCAGATCGAAGCGTTCGTTGGCGCCAGCGAGGGGCATGTGCGGTCCGAGGATCGGCGCGGCGACGACCGCGCCGACCACGACGACCGCGCCGAGCATCATCCGGTGGCGGTTGGTCGACGTCGCCCCGGGGTCGAACTCGTCGGTGATCGTCGCCGTCGGGCGCCGGGCCAGGCGTTGGCCGACCGTGACGAGGGCCAGCGTGCCGGCCAGGATGCCGGCCCCCTGCAGCAGGGCCAGCCAGCGCTCCTCGACGGTGAACAGCAGGCTCAGGGCAAGCGCGAGGATCGGGCCGATGGCCGGCAGGCCCGGCCGACGGGACCCACGGGCGATCTCGCCGCCGACGGCCGCCGAGAGCCAGGCGACGGTGAACGGCAGCGCCCGCAGCTGCTCGGTGATGTCGGCCGGCGGCGAGCTCGACAGGAGATCGGCCCACCCGTCGACGAGTCCGCGGGCGAACGCGCCGTAGGCCCCCGGGGTCGGGATGCCGTGGACGGCGACACCACCGAGGACGACGAACGCCACCGCAGAGACGGCGACGCTCTCACCGAGCAGCAGGCGTCGCCAACGGGCGTACAGGACGACGGCGGTGGCCCCCAGCGTGCCGATGGCGGCGGCACTGGCGAAGCTCCAGCCGGAGAGCGCGCTGCGGAAGCCGACGGCCGCGATCATCGACATGACGGCGACGATGCCGACGGCGACGGCGACGTAGCGGCCGATGCCGCGGCGCGGCCGGCGATCCACTGCGTCCTCGCCGTCGTCGGCGCGATCGTGATCGGGCGGGTCGGTGGACCGCCAGCGGCCGAGCAGCGTGCGGCTCATGACGTCACCCGCGCCCACGCCGCTTGGAACCCGTCGAGGCTGTCGACGTCGATGACCTTGGCGCCGGGTAGCACCCCGGGCAGCCGGTCACCGTGCGGCCAGGTCCGCACCAGGATGACGCGCGTCGAACGCCGGGCGACGGTGGCCATCGCCAGGAAGCGGTCGGTCGGCACGTTCCCGGTGATCACGACGAGCGCCGACGTGCCGGATTCGCCGCGCAACGCGTGCAGCGCCGAGTCGGCGACGTCGGTTCCGGCCGCCCCCGTCGCCAACGTCAGGCGGTCGAGCAGATCGTTGCGCGCCGCCGGGCGGTTCTGACCCATCAGGACCTGCCGATCGAGCCACACCGCAACAGGTTGCGCGTGCAACATCGACGACACGCCGAGGGACGCGGCGACCTCGATCGCCAGGTCGAACTCGGCCTCCGACGGGTACGAGTCGATCTCGGTGTCGACCACCGCGGTGAGGTTCGGTCGGCGGTTGTCGACGTAGTGCCGCACCATCAGCGTCCCGGTGCGGGCCGACGACATCCAGTGGATGTGCCGGTGGTCGTCACCGAGCGCGTACTCGCGCAGCGCGTGGAACGCGACGTCGCCGGCCGGTGAGGCATCCGACGTCGGACCTTCGAGGTCCTTGGCGAAGCCGACCGGCAACGGCCGCACCACGGCCACCCGCGGGTGCACCCACAGCGACTGGGTGCCCGTCTGCTCGATCTCGCGACGCATCAGGTTGACGAGGTCGGACTTCACGATCAGCGCCGGGCCCACGGTGACGACCCCGCGGCGGGCCGTGGGCAGCGTGTACACGGCCTCCGTCGCCCGGCCGGGGCCGAGGGGCGGGATGTCGAGGCGCAGCGGTCGCCCACCGACGTGCTCCTCGATCGTGCGAGAGGCGATCGGACCGCGTCGGGGGTTCGTCACCCGGACGACGGCGACAGCCCGGTCACCGACGGTGACCCGCTCGGGCTCCAGCGTCCGCTCGACGTCGAGAGCGAGGCGGCCGATCACGAACGGCAGGGCGACGGCCAGGACGATCGAGCAGCCGGCGGCGACGACCATCAGCTCGACCCAGCCGAGCAGCCACCCTCCGACGTACGCCAGCACACCGAGGACGAGCACGGTCCAGCCGCTCGCCGTCAGGGGGGTGCGTGGGCGTGTCATGACGACAGGCCCGGTCAGGCGCCCTGGCGGATGGGGGCCGGGAGCTCGATGCGGTCGAGGAGGCCGTCGACGAGCTCGCGGGTGTCGACCTTGCCGAGCTCGGCCTCCGGGGTCAGGAGCATGCGATGGCCCATGACTGCCGGGGCGACCGTGCGGATGTCGTCCGGCGTCACGAACGGTCGGGCCTGGGCCGCCGCCAGCGCCCGCGCCGTCTTGACGAGTGCGATCGCCCCTCGCGTCGAGACACCGAGTCGCAGCTGCGTCATCGACCGCGTCGCCGTGCAGAGCCGCACGACGTAGCTGCGGATCGAGTCCTCGACGTGGACGGCCTCGGCGACCTGGATCATCGTGCGGACGTCCGCCGTCGACATCACGGGCGTGAGGCCCTCGGGCCGGACGCCGTCGGCCAGCATGCGCAGCACGTCGACCTCGTGGTCGTGGTCGGGGTAGCCGAGCGATGTGCGCATGAGGAACCGGTCGAGCTGGGCCTCGGGCAGCCGGTACGTCCCCTCCTGCTCCACGGGGTTCTGGGTGGCGATCACGACGAAGGGCCGCGGCACGTCGTAGCCCGTGCCGTCGACGGTGACGTGCCGCTCCTCCATCACCTCGAGGAGGGCGGCCTGCGTCTTCGGGGAGGCCCGGTTGATCTCGTCGGCCAGCACCACGTTCGAGAACACCGCACCCCGGCGGAAGTCGAACGAGCCCTGCGACTGGTTGTACACGAGGCCGCCCGTGACGTCGGACGGCAGCAGGTCGGGTGTGAACTGGATGCGGCTCCAGGTGCCCTTGATCGAGTGCGCCACCGACTTGGCCAGAGATGTCTTGCCGGTGCCCGGGACGTCGTCGAGCAGCAGGTGACCCTCGCTGAACACGCACACCAGCGCCAGCGCGATCTGGTCGCGCTTGCCCTTGATGACCTGCTCCACGTTGTCGAGCAATGCGTTGAACCAGTGGCTGAACCACTCGGCTTGTTGGTCCGTCGTGGGGGTCATGGCGAGATCCCTTCGTCGTCGCTGCCGGCCGTCATCCCGGCCGTCATCCCGGCCATCATCCCGGCCGTCATCCCGGCCATTGTCGATGGTCCGATTCGACGCCGCCGATCGTCACCCAGAACGATTCGTTGTACCCGAAGTAGCAGGCGTTGTCGTCGACCACGACGCCGCTTCCGTCAGCCGTGCGGTCGGTGCCCGAGAAGGCCCCTTGCACCGAGCCGTGGCAGGTGACCGTGTAGCTCTGACCGGGGGTGAAGCCGGTGCCGCGGGCCCGCACGAACGCGCACTGCGGTGAGCTGCAGTTCGGCTGACCGACGGCGCTGCCGTACGAGCTCCACGTCACGGCACGCGGCGGGGGCGGCGTGGTCGCCGCGGCGGCGCCGCTCCAGGCGCCGCAGCCGACGCTGTTGCAGGCGCGGACCTGGACGGTGTACCGGGTGTCGTCCTGCAGCCCGTTCCAGGCATGGGCCCGGTCGGTCTCGTTCACGACGGCGCCTGGGCTCAGGTTCACCTCGTAGCGGATGATGGCATCTCCGTTGTCGTTCGGAGCCGACCACGTCGCGCGGATCTGGCCGCGTCCTGGCGACGAGACGTCGAGCCCACCGACCTGGGCCGGCTCGCCGGGCGTGCGGGCCGACGCCTCGTTGCTCGGCGCGCCGGCGCCGACGTCGTTGACGGCGCGCACCCGGAACGAGTAGCTCGTGCCGTTGGCCAGGCCCCCGCGCCGTGCCGAGGTCCCTGGCCCGATGTTCTCCCAGGTGCCGCCGTTCACCTGGAGCTGGTAGGTCGTGATCGGGCTGCCGTTCGGGTTGGCCGCGTTCCAGGCGAGGTCGACATGACCGATCCCGGGCGTCGCGGTCAGACCGGTCGGCGCGGTCGGCGGCCCGGCCGGCACGACGGCGTTGGAAGCGGGGCTCTGAGCGCCGGCGCCGACCTCGTTGGTGGCCGCGACTGTGAACGTGTAGCTGGTGCCGTTCGACAGCCCGGCGAACGTCGCCGACGTGGCACCGCCACCGACGCTCATCGCCTGGCCGCCACTGCTGCGGATGGTGTAGCCGGTGATCGCGCAGCCCTGGTTGCCCGGCGCGGCCCACGACACCGCCGCCTGGCCGTCGCCGCGAGCGGCGCTGACGTTCGTCGTCTGGTCGGGGACCCCGCACGGGATCACTGCGGCTGACGGCCCGGACTGCGGCCCCCAGCCGCCGCGGTTGCGGGCCCGCACGACGAACTGCTGGGGCTGGCCGTTGGGCAGGTTCGACCACGTCATCGCGGTGGCCGTCGTCCGGTTGACGGTGCCCGTCGAGACGATCTGCACCTCGTACTCGATGATCTGGTCGCCGCCGTTCCCCGCGGGGCTCCAGCGGACGTTGATGGTCTTGTCGCCGCGCTCGCCGCTCGGCGCGTTCGGCGCGTCGGGTGGGCGCAACGGGTGCTCGGGGGCCGAGGCCGCGCTGAACTCGCCCTCGCCCTTGGCGTTCACCGCCCGCACCATGAACGTGTACTCCTGGCCGTTCGTCAGACCCTCCCACCGGAACGACGTCGTGTTGCCGACCCGTTGGATCGCGCCGGCGTTCCCGCCGATCTGCAGGTCGTAGGCGGTGATCGGGCTGCCCTCGTTCGCCGGGGCCGACCAGGTGACGAGCAGCGCGCCATCGGCGAACTGCACGGACGGAGCGGCGGGGCGCCCGGGTTCGATGTCGGGTGTCACCGCCGGCGATGCCCCGCTCCACGGTCCCCACCCGGCTGCGTTGTGGGCCCGGACCGTGAACGACACCGCCTGGCCGTTGGGCAACCCCGTCCACGTGAATCCGGTCTGGTTGCCGATCTGCTGGCTGGCGCCGCCGCCGATGGCCACCTCGTAGGCGTCGATCGGGGCGCCGTTCGCCGGTGGCGCGGCCCAGTTGAGGGTGGCCTGGGCGTTGCCGGCGACGGCGATCGGTGTTCCCGGCGCCGACGGCTGGCCGATCACGGTGACGTCGACCTGGGCCTCGGACTCCCGTGACGCCACGTTCGCGCCGTCACGGATCCGGTAGATGAACGACGTCGTGCCGAAGAAGTCGGGGTTCGGCGTGAACGTGACCTGCTGCCCGTCGGTCGACGTCTGCCCACCCGACGGGGACCCCGCTGACGTGACCTGCAGTCCGCGCCCGAGCGGATCGATGTCGTTGCCGAGCACGCCAACGGTGACCGCCTGGCCCTGGTTCGTCGTCGCGGCGTCCCCCTGGGCCAGCGGCGGGGGGGCGGCCGGCGGGGTGATCGTCAGCGTCACGTCGCCGGTCGCCGACTGGCCGGCGGCGTCGGTGACCGTGTACTGGAAGGAGTCGGTCGTCTCGCCCTGGTCGATCGATGCCGAAGCCTGGACCGTGGAGCCCTCGAGCGAGAGCTGGGCCACGCCTCGGGCGGCGTCGGTGATCGTGTACGTGAGGGTGTCGCCGGGATCGGGGTCGGTGACGAGGGCCGACAGGTCGATGTTGGTCGTGACCCCCGCTTCGACCGCGAGTGACGTGCTGGTCGCCGCCGGAGGCCGGTTGCTCGGCGCGAGCACGTCGATCCTGACCGAGCCGGCAACGGTGTGACCCTGCTCGTCGTCGACGGTGTAGGAGAACGTGGCCGGTCCGGCGAAGTCGTCGTTCGGGTCGAAGGAGACCGACAGCTGACCGGCACCGTTCGTGATCGTCGTGGCCGAGCCACCCTGCTGACCCTCGCAACAGGCGTAGAAGAGCGTGTCGCCGTCCGGGTCGGTGGCCTGCCCGGCGAGGTCGACGGTGATGGTGGAGTTGGCCGGCGTCTCCCCGGTGAACGGCGCGACCAGCGGAGCGCGATTGGCGACGACGAGGACGGCGAGCTCGGCGGTGTCGGTCAGCCCGGCCGGATCGGTGATCGTGTAGATGTGTCGGCTCGACGTCGCACCGGCCGTGTACCTGACGACACCGCGGTCGCGCGTGGCCAGCGCCGGGTCGCCCGAGCTGACGACGAGCTCGGCCGGGTTGCCGTCGGGATCGAGGTCGTTCTCGAGCAGGTTGATCTCGACCGACTCGCCCGGTGTCAGCGGGCCGATCTGGTCGTCGACGGCGATCGGCGCCATGGCCTCGGTTGCCGCGACGACCTGCACGGTGACGGTCGCCGACGCCGTGCCGCCGCGCCCGTCGTCGATCGAGTAGGTGAACGCCGTCTCGGCCCGGCCGCCCGCCTGGGCGGGGAGGTCGGCGGGCGGGGTGAAGGCGACGGCGGCGCCGCCGTCGACGACCTCCGTCGTCCCGCTCGACGGCGCGCCGACCTGGGTGACGAGGACCCGGTCGCCGTCGGGGTCGGAGTCGTTGTCGAGCACGTCGAACACGAGCGCCGCGCTGCCGGCGACGGCCTGCACGGTGTCGTCGAACGCCTCGGGCGCCCGGTTCGCACCGGCCAGCGGCATCACCCCGACGAGGACCTCGCCGACGGCGATCTCCCCGCCGGCGTCGACGAGCGAGTACGTGAAGCGGTCGGTTCCGACGAACGTGTCGTTCGGCGCGTACACGACCACGCCACCCTCGACGCGGGCGGATCCGCCGGTCGGCTGCGAGCGGATGTTCTCGGCGGCGATGATGTCGCCGTCGGGGTCGCTGTCGTTGGCCACGACGTCGATGCCGACCGGCACGCCGCTGCGGGTGCGGGACAGATCGGCACGGGCGATCGGCGGCCGGTTGACCTCGTCGGCGGGGACGATCCGCACCTCGAGGAACGCGCTGGACTGGTTGCCGGCGTCGTCGGCGACCGTGTAGCTGAGCGTGAAGCTGGACACGACGGCCGCGTCGACGCTGATGTCGGCGGTCTGCCCGTTGAGGCCGGGCTCGGTGTCCGCGCCGTCGTACGGCGTCACCGACACGACGGCCAGCGCTCCGCCCTCCGGGTCGTAGTCGTTGGCGATCACGGGCACCGCGACCCTGCCGCCGGCCCGCACCTCGACGACGTCGGCGCGGGCGACCGGCGGCTGGTTCACGACGACGGCATGGGTGACGGCGACGACGACGGTCGCCGTCACCGGATCCGACTTGCCGTCGGAGATCTGGTACCGGAACGTCGTGCGGGCGGGGGCATCGGCGGTCACCGACACGAGGTACCCGACGTCCTCGACCTCCTTCACGATCAGTCCGTCGTCGGCCGTGTGGCCGACGAGCCCGACGACGTCGCCGTCCGGGTCGCCGTCGTTGGCGAGGACGTACACCAGCCGCGAACCACCGGCCGGGATGACCACGTCGTCGCGTACGGCGATCGGCGGCCGGTTCTCCACCGACTCGCCGACCTCGATGCGGATCTGGGCGACGTCGCTCTCCTCGCCGTCCGTCGCCGAGTAGTTGAAGACGTACGTGCCGGCGGTCGCCGGGTTGAAGAACAGCTCGCCGTCTGGTGTCAGCGAGAGGTCGAGCGCCGCGGCGGACTGGTCGGCCGGGCGCACCAGCGTCGGCAGCTGGGCGATGAACAGCGGGTCGTTGTCGGGATCGGTGTCGTTGGCAAGGACGTTCAACCGCACCGGCTTGCCGACGACGGTGACGCCGGCGTCGTTGCGGGCATCGGGCTCGTTGTTGGCGTCCTCCAGGCGCACCGACACGATCACCGTCCCCTCGTCGGTCGCCCCGAAGTCGTCGCTGACCGTGTACGCCAGCTCGATGCGCTCCGACGTGCTGTTCGGGTCGGGCGTGAAGACCACCTGCCCGGACGGGTCGAGCACGAGCACGCCCGGAGCCCCACCCTCCTCCTTCGGTGCGATGCTCTCCAGGACGAGCGCATCGCCGTCGGGATCGGTGTCGTTGGCGAGCACGTCGAACGTCGTCGGCCGGCCGCGGCGCGTCGACGCGATGTCGTTGTGGGCCTCGGGCGGTCGGTTGTCGACTCCGCCGCTCGAGGTCACCAGCACGTTCACCACCGCCGACGCGCTCTCGTCGCGACCGTCGGTGATCGTGTAGGAGAACGTGACCGGACCCGCGTAGCCGGCGGCCGGCGCGACCTGCACGCCTCGGCCGTCAGGGTTGATGTCGATGATCGCGTCGCCACCTGTCTGCTCGACCGCGGTGACGATCAGGACGTCGCCGTTGGGGTCGGTGTCGTTGGCCAGCACGTCGACGTCGATCGGCCGGTCGACGCGGGTCTGGGTCTCGTCATCGCGAGCGATCGGCGGACGGTTCGGGCCGTCCTCGTCGATCTCGTCGGACTGCACGATCTCGGCGTTCGGGTCGTCGGGGTTGACCTCGGTGAGGACCTCGCCGCCCTTGTCCTCGGTGTTGTTCTCGTTCGAGTCGTCGTTGAGCTGGGACAGGATGTTGCCCCAGTCCTCGACGCGGTCGAGACGCTGCTGCGGGCTCGTCACCCACGCCGCACCCGAGTCGACGTCGTTGATCCAGATCCAGCCGTTGACGAGGCGCAGGCGCAGCTCGGACCCGGCGCCGTCGAGCGGCAACGTCTGACGCTCGGACCAGGTGCCGTCGCCGTCGGAGCAGTACTGGGCGTAGACGGCGGGTGACGTGGCGACGGCGAAGACGCACCCGCCGTACACGATCGGGGCCACCGGTGCCGTGCCGGGGAGCTGGGCGATCGCGGTCGGCCCACCGCCGGCCAGGGGCACGGTGACGATGCCCCCCGACGGCGTGACGGCGACGACTCGATCACCGGCGGCGCCGGGCTGCTGCAGGACCAGCGGTGTCGGTGCGCCGGTGGCATCGGCGACGGCCGATGCCACGGCCGATGCGTGGTCGGGAGTGGCCACGACGACGTCGCCATCGGGGTCGGCGAGCACCGCGGTGTCGTCACCGAGCGACGTGATCGAGACGATGGAGTCGGTGAGGTCGACGTCCGGGCTGGTGTCGGTCGAACCGTCAGGGCGCAGGAACACGACCCGCCCGGCGGCCTCGTCGGCGAAGACCGCGTGCCCGTCCGGTGTCGCCGCGGACAACGTTGCTCCCTCGCCGGTGATGATGGGCTCGATCCCGTCCAGCGACGTCGCCGAGATCAGCGCGTCGCGGTCGAGCTTCCACACCGCCATCGAGCTCCGGTCGACGACGAGCGCGCCGCCGTCGATGGCGTGGACGGTCGTCGCCGCGTCGATCTGCAGCCCACCGGGGTTGGCGATCCTCTCGACGGAATCGTCGACGACGGTGACCGCGCCGCGGGTGCGGTCGTGGACGACGACGACGCCCTGGGCCTGGTCGACGTCGTAGTCCGAGCCGGGGTCGGACGCGCTGACGGCGGACGTGACCTCACCGACGACGCGGTTGACGTGACCGACGTAGCCCTGGTCGCGCTTGAGCAGCCACGCCCCGCCGTCGTTCGTGTCGGCTCGCGAGCGCTCCCGACCCTCCGCTTGCAGGGCGGTCACGATGACGGCGCCGATCACGAGTCCGAGCACGACGAGGACGCTGCCCGCGATGCTGCGCCGCGTGCGCCGGGTCATAGCGGACCCGGATCTGCTCGGTTGGTGACTCGTTGCCTCACGGCTGCTCTCGGTGCTCGACGTGTTCGACTGCTCTGCGGCGTCCGACGGCCTGGAACGAGGGTTCCCAGGTTGCGGGACGTCACACGTCGCGACGGAACACGCGCGCGACAACGCCGACTGTTCCGTCCGCCGACGGTGATCCGATCCGGCGTGAAACCGAGGAGCGAGATCGACCGTAGGCTAACTCCGGCCGTCCGGCGTTGCGATGGGGACCGGTCCCCCTGACCCGTCGGCTGCGGTGCCCCTCGAGTTTCTGGAGCCCTCCGACACCACTGTGCCCCGCAGCGCCGATCCCACCGTGCCGCCGGTCCAGATCGACGGCTTCGACCAGCTCGAGCCGATCGGCCGAGGTGGTTTCAGCTACGTGTTCAGCGCCCGGCAGAAGGGCTTCAACCGGCTCGTCGCGCTGAAGGTCCTGACGTTCGGTCTGGCCGACGAGCGCGAGCGGCGCAGCTTCGAGCGGGAGTGCCGGGCCATGGGCCTGGTCTCCCAGCACCCCCACATCGTGACGGTGTTCAACGCCGCGTTCACGTCGACCAAGCAGCCGTGCATCGTGATGGAGCTCTACAGCGGCGGGACGATGGGCGACCGCCAGAAGCGCGAGGGTCAGCTGCCGGTCACCGTCGTGCTCGACGTCGGGGTCAAGATCGCCGGCGCGCTGCAGACGGCCCACGACCGAGGGTTGTTGCATCGCGACATCAAGCCGCAGAACCTGTTCATCTCCGAGTTCGGCGAACCGGCGCTCGGTGACTTCGGGATCTCCACGCTCGACGACGAGCGCTCGATCTCCGGCGGTGGCGGGCTCACCGTCCACTACGCGCCGCCCGAGGTGCTCGAAGGATCGCCGGCGTCGCCGATCTCCGACCTGTACTCGTTCGCGGCGACGCTGTACACGCTGCTCGAGGGGTCCCGGCCGTTCGCCGCCAAGCCCGGCGGCCGGCAGTCGATCGGCGAGCTGGCCCGGCGAATCATGCTCGAGCAGCCACCCCGCGCCGCGCGGCCGGACGTGCCCCGCTCGCTCGCCGAACTGCTGGCGCTGGCGATGGCCAAGCACCCGGGCCAGCGACCGCAGTCGGCGGCCGAGCTCGGCCGGGAGCTGCAACGGATCCAGGAGCAGCTCGGGCTGTCGGTGACCGCGCTCCCGCTGGCCACCCCGCCCCGCCCCCGACCCGTCCCGCTGACGCCCCAGGACGACGGCCCCGGCGCAGTGCCGTCGTTGGCGCCACCGTCCACCGCTGCGATCACGACCGGCCCGGCCGGGCCGCCGCCGCGCTTGGTGGCGCGTCCAGTGGCCGACGACGGCCAGGAGCTGACCCCCGCCGACGACGACGTGCACGGCCACACGGTCACCGTCGGACGGGCGGTGGCGTCGGACGCCGGGACGGACACGGCGGCGCACGAACCGTCCTCGACATCGACGCGGCGGGTGGTGCTGGGGACGGTGGCCGGCGTGGCCTGCCTGCTCGCCGTGGCCGCGTCGCTGCTGCTCCTCGGCCGTGGTGGCGACGACGAGAGCGGCGCCACGACCACGTTCGGTCCGACGACGACGCAGCTGCTGGAGATCCGCCCTCCGGCGCCACAGGGGGTGACCGTGGCACCGGGCGCCGAGCCCGGCGCGGTCGTCGTGGCCTGGCAGGCGGTCGGCGAGCCCGGTGACGGCACCCGCTACCAGGTTCGACCGCAGACGTCGGACATGTCACCGCAGAACACCGACCAGCTGGCGCTGACGATCCCCGACGCCGCCAGCGGCGGCGAGCGGCCGTGCTTCACCGTCGTTGCCATCACGCCGGACGGCCGCTCCAGCGAGGAGTCGTCCCTCGAATGCCTGTAGCGCAGGCTGCTTCGGGTCAGATCGGAGTGGTTCCGAGATCCGCGGTCCTCGGGAAGATCTCCTCCGCCGCCCACCGGATCCAATCGAGGTAGGCCTCGAAGTCCGTGAGCGGAGGAATCGCCAGCCGCACCTCGGTCACGCCGTGCTCGGCCAGCCAGCCGACCTTGTCGACGATGAGGTTCACGTCGTAGGACCCGACGGCATCCGGGTTGTCCGTCGACACGTGCGCGTGACCGAGGGCGAGCCGCGAGAAGGCGAAGCTGATGTCGATGGGCCGGCCGTGGTAGTCCGGCTGCGACCGGACGTAGTCGAGGAGCTCGGGGTAGCGCTCGGGAGCGGTCCTGCTCTGCGGGCTCCAACCGTCGCCCCACTTCGCCAAGCGCTTCAGCACGGGCTGGCCGTCGCCTCCGAACCAGATCGCCAGGTGGGGCTTCTGCACCGGCTTCGGGTCGGCGCACGCGTCACGGAAGGAGACGTACTTCCCCTCGAAGGTCGCCACGTCGTTGGTCCAGAGCTCGATCATGGCGGCGATGTACTCGTCGCAGATCCGGCCCCGCTCGTGGAACGGGACGCCGATCATCTCGAACTCCTCTTCGAGCCAGCCGACCCCCGCCATGAGGACGGCGCGGCCGCCGCTCAGCCAGTCCAACGTCGCCCACGTCTTGGCCTGGACGATGGGGTTCTTCAGGGGGACGAGGGCGACCGACGACGCCAGCTTGATGTTCTTCGTGTGTCCCGCGACGAACGCCAGGGCGGTCGAGGAGTCCACGAAGTGGCTGCCGGAGTCCTCGACCTGGGCCTTGGGCATCACGAAGTGCTCGCCGGTCATCGCCTTCCAGTAGCCGAGGTCGTCGGCGAGCTGCATGGCCTGAGCGATCTCGGGTCCGCCCACGTCCACGTACCACGGCTGCGTGGTCGCGCGGACCTGAGAGATGTTCGGCACCTGGATCGTGAACTTCATGTCGCAGACCCCACGGAAGATCGGGACGGGTGTGTCGCCATCGGCGCACGGTATGGCATTGTCGTTGGCGATGTCGCAGCACACCCTCGATCACGTCGTCGTGATCGGCTCCTCGCTGGCCGGACTCCGGGCCTGCGAGACGCTGCGGACGGTCGGCTTCGCGGGGCGGATCACGCTGATCGGTGCCGAGACCCACCTGCCGTACGACCGTCCCCCGCTGTCCAAGAAGGTGCTGTCCGGCGAGTGGGAGCCGGACCGGATCAGGCTGCGCACACCCGACGACCTCGCCGCCCTCGGCCTCGACCTGCGCCTGGGTGTGCCGGCCCGCGCACTCGACGTCGAGGCGCGGACCGTGGCGATGGCCGATGGCACGACGGTCGCGTTCGACGGGCTCATCATCGCGACCGGGTCGGTGACCAAGCGGCTGCCCGGCCAGGAGGCCATCCCGATCGTCCACGAGCTGCGCACGCTCGACGACGCGTTGGCCCTGCGCGACGTCATCGCCGGTGGCACGGCTCGCGTCGTCGTCGTGGGCGCCGGCTTCATCGGGCTGGAGGTGGCGGCCACCGCCCGCGCGCTCGGATGCGCCGTCACCGTGCTGGAAGGCCTGCCGGCGCCCCTGATCCGCGGTCTCGGCGCCGAGATGGGAGCGGCGGCGACGGCCGTCCACGCCGACTCGGGGGTCGACATCCGTTGTGGCGTGAGCGTGGCCGAGCTGCTGCCCGCCGGCGTCCGGCTCGGCGACGGCTCGGTCGTGCCCGCCGACGCCGTCGTCGTCGGCATCGGGGTCGCTCCGGCCACCGCCTGGCTGGACGACAGCGGGCTGGAGCTGCGCGACGGGATCGTGTGCGACGCCACGCTCGCCGCCGCGCCAGGGGTGTTCGCCGCAGGGGACGTCGCCCGCTGGCGCCACGACGGCATCGGCGAGGAGGTCCGCGTCGAGCACTGGACGAACGCCGCCGAGCAGGGTGCGCTGGCCGCCACCAACCTGCTGCGCTGGGCGGCCGGCGAGCCCGGCGACCCGTACGCCGAGGTGCCGTTCTTCTGGAGCGACCAGGCCGGACACCGCATCCAGTTCCTCGGCCGGAGCGCCGCCGGCGTGGATGGCGACGTCGTGTCGGTCGTGGTCGGCGATCCGTCCGAGCACCGGTTCCTGGCGCTCTACGGTCGCCGGGGGCAGTTGTGGGGCGCGCTGGGCGTGAACGCGCCCCGGCTCGTGATGCCCTATCGGAACCACTTGGCGACGGGCATGAGCTGGGCCGACGCGCTGGCGTTCGCAGCTACGCAACAATCCTGAGTCGGTTCGCATCAGGTTCCGGTGGCAAGCCGGAGTCGGATCGATACCCTTCGATACATGACCGATTCGAGCACCGCGTCGTCCGGCCCTCCGACGACATCAACTGCCTCGACCGTCCGGCTGCCGCTGGCCGATCTGCCCGCCACCGTCCTGCCGGGGGCCGTCATCACCCTCGCCCTCGTCACCGATCAGCTCCGCCGCGCTGTGGAGGACCGCACCACCGCCGGCAACGATCGCAGGATCCTCCTGCGGGCCGGTGACGACCAACTGGCCGTCGTCGCCCAGGTCCCCGACATCGGGGCCCTGCCGACCGGCGAGCCCGTCGCCATCGTGCGGGTCGAGGCGCGGGCCCGGATCGTCGCCGTCCACGCCTCCGAGCGCGGCGCCACGTACGCCGACGCCGAGATCCTGCGCGACCCCCGACCGACGCCGCGCGTCGAGGCCATGGCCCGCGAGCTGCGCGTCGTGCTCGAGTCGATCGCCGAGCTGCGCCGCTCGCGCCGGCTGCCCGAGCTGCTGCGCTCGGCGCCCGAGCCCGGCGCCCTCGCCGACGGTGTCGTCAACTGGGCCGACCTCGAGGAGTTGCAGCGCCGCGAGGTGCTGGCCAGCGTCGATGTCGCCGAGCGCGTCGCACTCGTCGTGCGGTGGGCCAAGGACCACCTCGCCGAGCTGCAGGTCGCGGAGACCATCCGCGCCGATGTCACCGAAGGCGTCGACCGCCAGCAGCGCGAGTTCCTCCTGCGCCAGCAGCTGTCAGCCATCCGCAAGGAGCTCGGCGAGGGCGACGACGACGTCGTCGGCGAGTACCGCACCAAGTTGGAGACGCTCGATGCGTCCGACAGCGCCCGCAACTTCATCGCCAAGGAGATCGACCGCCTCGAGCGCACGAGCGCCCAGTCGCCCGAGCAGGGGTGGATCCGCACGTGGCTCGACCGCGTCTTCGAGGTCCCGTGGGGCAACCGCAGCGACGACACGCTCGATCTGACCGCGGCCCAGCGCATCCTCGACGAGGACCACTACGGCCTGGTCGACGTCAAGTCCCGCATCGTCGAGTTCCTCGCCGTCAAGAAGCTGCACGCCGACCGAGGGATCCCCGACGTCGCCGAGCGTTCGGCGACGGAGCCGGCGGCGTCGCCCGCCCGGCGCGGCGCCGGGTCGATCATGACGCTCGTCGGGCCGCCGGGTGTCGGGAAGACGTCCCTGGGCGAGTCCATCGCCCGGGCCATGGGCCGGCGGTTCGTCCGCGTCGCCCTCGGCGGCGTCCGCGACGAGGCCGAGATCCGTGGCCACCGCCGCACGTACGTCGGGTCGCAGCCCGGACGCATCGTCAAGGCGATCACCGAGACCGGCACGATGAACCCCGTCGTCCTGCTGGACGAGGTCGACAAGCTCGGGGCCGGCGCGTGGTCGGGCGACCCGACGGCGGCACTGTTGGAGGTCCTCGATCCGGCGCAGAACCACACGTTCCGTGACCACTACCTCGAGCTCGACCTCGACCTGTCCGAGGTCGTCTTCATCGCCACCGCCAACGTGCTCGACTCGGTGCCGGCGCCACTGCTCGACCGGATGGACATCATCCGCCTCGACGGGTACACGGACGAGGAGAAGGTCTTCATCGCCCGTCGTTACCTGCTGCCCCGCCAGCTGCAGCGGGCCGGGCTCGGCGCCGACGAGCTGCGCGTCGACGACGACACCGTGCTCGGCGTCATCCGCGGCTACACCCGCGAGGCCGGCGTGCGGTCACTCGAGCGCGAGCTCGGGCGGCTGTCCCGCAAGGCCGCGGCCAAGATCGCGTCCGGACAGGACCTGCCGGCCCTCGACCCCGGGCACCTCGCCGAGTGGCTGGGCCGTTCCAAGGTCGTCGACGACGTCCCGGAGCGCACCGAGCTGCCCGGCGTGGCCACCGGCTTGGCCGTCACCGGCCACGGCGGTGACGTGCTGTTCATCGAGACGACGGCGTTCCCGACGTCGTCGGACGGCGAGCCCGGGCTGACCCTGACCGGCCAGCTCGGCGACGTCATGAAGGAGTCGGCTCAGATCGCGCTCAACTACGTGCGCTCGCACGCTGTCGAGCTCGGCGTCGATCCCGACGCGGTGCGCCGCCGGTTCCACGTCCACGTGCCGGCTGGCGCCGTGCCCAAGGACGGGCCGTCGGCCGGTGTGACGATGACGACCGCGCTCGTCAGCCTGCTCCGCGACCAGCCGGTCAAGTCGACCGTCGGCATGACCGGTGAGATCACGCTGCAGGGCGCCGTCCTCCCGATCGGGGGGCTGAAGCAGAAGGTGCTCGCCGCCCACCGGGCCGGGCTGACGGAGGTCGTCCTCCCGAAGCGCAACGAAGGCGACCTCGAAGACGTCCCCCAGGCCGTCCGCGACGTGATGACGTTCCACTTGGCGTCCACGTACGCCGACGTGCTCGCCGCCGCCTTCGCCTTACCGCCGCCCGCGTCTTTAGGGTCCGGACTTTGGTCGGCTATTGCGACAATTATCCGCACGGAAACCCCACCGCCGCGGTGGCCGCCGGTACTCTCCGGTGCTCGTGCGCGCCGCCCAACCATCTGGTCTCGCCCTGCGCGCCCAGCTCGTCCTGACGGCGTTCCTGATGTTGTTCATCGAGCTGGCGCTCATCCGCTGGCTCGGCGCCAACGTCCTGTACCTGGCGTACTTCTCGAACGTCGTGCTGCTCGGCAGCTTCCTCGGCATCGGTCTCGGGTTCCTCTGGACCAGCCGCAGCAGTCGATCGCTGTTCCCGTTCGCGCCGTTGCTGCTGGCCACGCTGATCGTGCTCGTGCGGGTCCTCGAGGTGAAGGTCGGCATCGCCGGCGGCAGCCTGATCTTCTTCGGTCTCGACACGTCGGGACCGCCGCGCTGGATCGTGCTGCCGGTCGTGTTCCTCGCCGTGGCGGCCGTGATGGTGTGCATCGGCGACGGCGTCGCCCGGTCCTTCCAGCGCCTCGCCAACCTCGACGCGTACCAGCTCGACCTCGTCGGCAGCCTGCTCGGCAGCATCGCCTTCGCGTTGCTGGCGTTCGTCGAAGCCGATCCGATCGTCTGGGGCTCGGTCGCCACGATCGGCTTCGCCGTCGCGCTCCGTCCGCGTGGCCTGCTGGCCATCGCGATGACGCTCGTGCCGCTCGTCGTCGCGCTGGGCTTCCTCGTCGCCGAGTCGGCCGAGGAGGACACGACGTGGACCCCGTACTACAAGGTGCACACGATCCCGATCGCCGATCAGGGCGGCCTCGTCGCCGAGGTCAACGGCATCCCGACGTGGTTGCAGATCCAGGCCGTCGGCAACCCGATCTACGAGACGGTCTACGACCGCATCACCGACCAGGACCCCGGCGACGTGCTGATCATCGGGGCCGGCTCGGGCAACGACGTCGCGGTGGCCAACGCCCGCGGTGCCGACCGCGTCGACGCCGTCGAGATCGACGCCCACCTCCTCGACCTCGGTCGTCAGCACCCCGACCGCCCGTACGACGATCCCCGCGTGGTCACCCATGTCGGCGACGGCCGGGCGTACCTCGAGTCCACCGACCGGACGTGGGACACGATCCTGCTCGCGCTGCCCGACTCGCTGACGCTCCTGCAGGGCCAGTCCTCGGTGCGCCTCGAGAGCTACCTCTTCACGAGGGAGGCCGCCGAGTCGTATCGCGACCACCTGGCGCCGGGCGGTTCGTTCGCGATGTACAACTACTACCGCGAGCCGTGGCTCGTGGAGCGTTACGCCGGAACGTTGGAGGACGTCTTCGGCAACCCACCGTGCGTCAGCGATGCCGCGGCCAACCTGTCGGTCCTCGTGGCCAGCGAGGACCCTGCCGCGGTGTCCTGTCCGGACGGCCAGCGCTTCGTGCGCACCGCCGACACACCGGCCCCGGCGACCGACGACCACCCGTTCCCGTACCTGCGGACGCCGAGCATCCCGGGCTTCTACTTGCTGTCGATCGCCGGGATGCTGGCCATCTCGCTGATCGGGGTCCGTGCCCTCGGCGGTCCGCTGCGCGCCATGCGGCCGTTCGCCGACCTGTTCTTCATGGGTGTCGCGTTCCTCCTCCTCGAGACGAAGAACGTCGTCCAGTTCGCATTGCTGTTCGGCACGACATGGTTCGTCAACGCGTTCGTGTTCATCGGCGTGCTGGCGTCGGTGCTGCTGGCCGTCGGCATCAGCAAGCGGATCGTCATCCGCCGCACCGCGTGGCTGTACGGCGCCCTGCTGGCCAGCGTCGGGATCAACTGGCTGGTGCCCGGGCGGGCGCTGCTCGGGCTGCCGTTCGTGCCCCGGCTGGCGGTCGCCGTCGTGCTGGCCTTCCTGCCGATCTTCACCGCCAACCTCGTGTTCGCCAGCCGGTTCCGCGACACCGCCGACTCGACGGCGGCGTTCGGAGCCAACCTCATCGGGGCCATGATCGGTGGCGTGCTGGAGTACGCCTCGCTCGTGATCGGGTACCGCCACCTCCTGCTGCTCGTCGCCGCCCTCTATGGCGCGGCGTTCCTCCTGCGACCGCCGGAGCGCAGCCCCACGATCTGACGGCACGGGGTTGCATCCGATCGCAGATGTTGATATCTGTACATCTGTGCAGATGTCAACGGGGTCACTGAGCGCACTCCGGTCGGGACTCATCGACACGGCCGAGGCCATCGAGCTCGCCGAGCTGTTCAAGCTGCTCGGCGATCCGACGCGGACCCGGATCCTGCACGCGCTCCTGACCGGAGAGGAGCTCTGCGTCGGCGACCTCGCCGAGATCGTCGGCGTACCCGAGAGCTCGGTCTCCCACGCGCTGCGCCTCCTGCGAACGGCCGGCGTCGTGCGCAACCGGCGCGACGGTCGCACGATCTACTACGCCCTGGACGACGCCCACGTCCGCCTCGTGCTCGAGCTCTCCCTGCAGCACCTCCGCCACGACGACGGCGAGCGGCGATGACCGAGCCGCACGACGATCACCCGGGCCACGATCACCCGGGTCACGACGCCGAACCCCCAGCCGCACGCGGCGGCAGCGGGCACAGCCACTCCCACGTCGCGCTGTCCGCCGGCGAGCGGCACAAGGCCCCACTGCTCGGCGCGTTCATGGTCCTGGCGGTGTTCATGGTCGTGGAGGTCGTCGGCGCGCTCGCCGCCGACTCGCTGGCTCTCCTGTCGGACGCCGGCCACATGCTCACCGACGTCATCGGCATCGGCATGGCGCTCGCCGCGATCCACCTCGCGGGCCGGGGCGCCCAGCGCACCCACCGCACGTTCGGCCTCTACCGCCTCGAGATCCTGGCCGCGCTCGCCAACTCCGTGCTCTTGCTCGGTGTGGCCGCCTACGTGCTCGTCGAAGCGATCCGTCGCTTCAGCGACCCGGCCGACGTGCTCGGCGGAACGATGCTGGTCGTGGCGATCGCCGGCCTCGTGGCCAACCTCGTCGCGTTCGCGCTGCTGCGTCAGGGGTCGAAGGAGTCGATCAACGTCGAGGGTGCCTACCTCGAGGTGCTCGCCGACACCGTCGGATCGGTGGGTGTCATCGTCGGTGCCATCGTCCTGCAGGTCACCGGATGGACGTGGGTCGACCCTGTCGTCGGTGTCGCCATCGGCATCTGGATCGTGCCTCGCGCCGTGCGCCTGGCCGGGCAGGCCGTGCGCATCCTCGTGCAGGCCGCGCCCCCCGGCACCGACCTCGAGGCCATGAAGGCCGACCTGGCTGCCGTGGGCGGCGTCGTCGACGTCCACGACCTGCACGTCTGGACGCTGACGTCGGACATGGACGTCGCCTCGGTGCACCTGATGGTGACCGGAGCGACCGATCACCACCACGTCCTCGACGAGGCTCGGGACATGCTCCGGACCCGGTACGGGATCGGCCACGCGACGCTCCAGGTCGAACCGGAGGACCACCGCGGCTGTGACGAGGTCGGCTGGTAGCACGGTCGTGATCGGCGACCGCGGGGGGCGCAATATCCTCGGCGCATGACCCACCTCTCGAAGGTCTGGTTCAAGGTCACCGACCTCCAGGTGGCAAGCGGAGCGGGCAGTCACGTCACGACGACGGCGGGCGACGAGTACCTCGACTTCGCCGCGGGCATCGCCGTGAACTCGACGGGCCACAGCCACCCTCGCGTCGTCGACGCGATCGTGACCCAGGCGGGACGCGGCATCCACCTCCAGGCCAACGTCTACACCCACGATCTGCTCGAACCGCTGGCCGCTCGGCTCGCCGAGCTCACGCCGGGTGGGATCGACACGTTCTTCTTCGCCAACTCCGGCGCCGAGATCACCGAAGCTGCGGTCAAGCTTGCCAAGCAGGTGACCGGCCGGCCGAACATCATCGTGTTCGCCGGATCGTTCCACGGGCGCACCCACCTGGCGATGGCGATGACGACGTCGAAGACCGTCTACCGCGCCGGCCACGCGCCGTTGCCGTCCGGCGTCTTCGTCGCGCCGTTCCCGGACCCCCTCGCCGGCAACGAGGACGCCGAGGTGGCGCGGGCCCTCCAGGGGTTCGACCACCTGCTCGCGACGCTGACTGCGCCGTCCGAGACCGCGGCAGTGATCATCGAGCCGGTCCTCGGCGAAGGTGGCTACGTCCCGGCGCCGACGGGGTTCCTCGCCGGCCTCGCCGAGCGCTGTCGCGCGCACGGGATCCTGTTCATCGCCGACGAGGTGCAGAGCGGCATCGGCCGGACGGGCACCATGTTCGCGGTCGAGCACCATGGGATCGAGCCCGACGTCATCTGCATGGCCAAGGGCATCGCGTCGGGCTTCCCGTTCGCCGCCCTCGGGACGCGGCGCGAGCTCGACGACCGATGGCCGACCGGGAGCCACGGCGGCACGTACGGTGGCAACCCGATGGGCTGCGCGGCCGCGCTGGCGACGCTCGACGTGATCAGCGGACCCGGTTTCCTCGATGCCGTGCGAGCGCGCGGCGCCCAGCTCGTCGAGGGGCTGCGCGACCTCCAGGAACAGGACACCGGCGTCGTCCAGGTCCGCGGCCTCGGGCTGATGGTCGCGACCGAGCACGACGATGCGGCGCGCCTCGCCGCGATCAACGCCCACTGCCTGCGCGAGGGTCACCTCATCCTGATGACGGCGGGGACGGACGGTCGGGTGCTGCGATGGATGCCGCCGCTGATCGTCACCGCGGCCGAGATCGACGAGGCCCTCGCCGTGTTCGGTGCTGCGCTCAAGGCAACGGCCTGATCCGCCGTGGCGAGGTTGGATGCCTCACGGCTGGCCGCATGGCGTGAGCTGCAGTCGATCAGCGCCGAGCTCGAGCGCCTCATCGACGAGCAGCTCGTCGCCGAGTGGGACGTCGGGCTCGGCTGGTTCGACGTGCTCGCCGGACTCCAGCGGCTCGGCGGCGCGGCCCGGCCCAGCGAGCTGGCGAGCGAATTGCGCCTGGTGCGCTCCAGCCTGAGCCGGCGCCTCGACCGCCTGGAGGAGGAGGGGTGGGTCGCCCGGGCCCGCCCGACGTCGCTCGACGACCATCGGGCCGTCGTCGTCGAGCTCACCCGTCGCGGCCGGACGCTGTGGCGCGAGATGAACATCACCTACCGCCGGGCCGTGCAGGCCCACGTCGCCTCCGCCCTCGACGACGCCGACGTCGACGACCTGCGCCGCGTCCTCGCCCTCGTGGCCCCCGCGCCGTGAGCGGGTGCGGTGCGCCTGTCGTGACGCGCGGCACCGTGCCGGCGCCCACTGGCTCGATCGCGTGAACCGCTGGCAGACTTGACCTTCCGGTCAGGGGAACGGATCCCCTGCTGATCGAGCCAGGAGCAGTCATGACCACCGCCGTGATCGTCGATGCCATCCGCACGCCGCTGGGCAAGCGCAACGGCAAGCTGAAGGACTGGCATCCGGTCGACCTCGCGGCTGAGACGCTGAGCGCGCTCGTCGACCGCACCGGCATCGACCCGGGCATCGTCGACGACGTCGTGATGGGGTGTGTCATGCAGGTCGGCGAGCAGGGCGTCAACATCGCCCGCAACGCCGTGCTCGCGGCTGGATGGCCCGAGGAGGTGCCCGGCACGACCATCGACCGGCAGTGCGGGTCGAGCCAGCAGGCCGCCCACTTCGCCGCCCAGGGCGTGATCGCCGGCGCGTATGACGTCGTGGTCGCGGCGGGCGTCGAGGTCATGACGCGGGTGCCGATGGGCGCCTCGATGGCCGACGGCAAGTTCGGGTTCCCGTTCGGCCCGAAGATCGGTGTGCGCTACGCCGACCAGGGCGGGCTCGTCCCGCAGGGCATCTCAGCCGAGCTGATCGCCGACAAGTGGGACATCTCCCGCGAGGACATGGACCGCTTCGGCGCCCAGAGCCAGCAGCGGGCCGCCGCCGCCACCGCGGAGGGGCGCTTCGAGCGCGAGATCCTGCCGGTGCTCGGCGCCGACGGAGCGCTGGTGACCAGGGACGAGGGCCTGCGCGAGACGACGATGGAGTCGCTCGGCAAGCTCAAGCCCTCGTTCCGCCCCGAAGAGGAAGGCGGCCGCGTCACGGCCGGCAACTCGTCACAGATCACCGACGGCGCCTCGGCGCTGCTGATCATGAGCGAGGACAAGGCCAAGGCGCTCGGCCTCACGCCGCGGGCTCGCTTCGTGGAGTTCGCGCTGGCCGGCTCCGACCCGCGGCTCATGCTGACGGCGCCGATCCCGGCTACGGCCAAGGTGCTCGAGCGCTGGGGCAAGGGCCTCGACGAGATCGACCTCATCGAGATCAACGAGGCGTTCGCCTCCGTCGTGCTGGCGTGGGAGAAGGAGTTCCACCCCGACATGTCGAAGGTCAACGTCAACGGTGGCGCCATCGCCCTCGGTCACCCGCTCGGCTGCTCCGGCGCCCGGCTGATGACCACCCTGCTCAACGAGCTCGAGCGCACCGGCGGTCGCTACGGCCTGCAGACGATGTGCGAGGGCGGCGGCATGGCCAACGCCACGATCCTCGAACGCCTCGGCTGACCCCGAGACCCGCGATCGCCTGGTTCTGGTCCGGATATTGGTCGCGGGTGCCGACGGCGGACTCAACCGGTCATCGCAACACCGGGCGGGTTGAACGGTTCGGAGAGTAGTTCTGCGAGGGCCTCGGCTGGGGTCTTCCAGTGGAGGCGTTTGCGGGGCCGGTTGTTGAGTTCGGCTGCGACGTAGT
>JBEVOM010000068.1:0-30237 GCA_040507575.1 Ilumatobacteraceae bacterium | reverse complement strand
AGGGTCCCGATATCGAGACCCTGCGCGCCCAGACATCGGTGCACGCGGAGACCGGGGTACGAAGTCCCCGAACGAGTGATGTTCCCGGTCTGCCGGACGTGGTTCAGTGTGTCGCTCGGTCCGTCCGACGAGGGAGCGAGGCACGGTGCCCGGCGCCTCCGATGGTGGGGTCGGACATCGTCCGCGTGTCGGTCGGACCGGGCACCCGTCCGCACGCGTGACCGCGATCCCATCAGGGCCGCCGCCGGAGCACCTCGTAGGCTGGTTCTCCGCTATGGCCACCGATGTCCCATCTCCGATCAGCGACGACGACGCACCCGCCCAGCGGTACACCGCCGCGCTCGCCCAGGAGATCGAGCTGCGCTGGCAGGAGCGCTGGGACGTCGAAGGCACGTTCGAGGCCCCGAACCCGGCGGGGCCGCTGGCCGATCCGGAGGGCGTCGCGGCGCGCGGCGAGAAGTTGTTCGTCCTCGACATGTTCCCGTACCCGTCGGGCACCGGGCTGCACGTCGGCCACCCGCTGGGGTACACCGGCACTGACGTCTTCTCCCGGTACCAGCGGATGCTCGGCCGCAACGTGCTGTACACGATGGGGTTCGACGCGTTCGGGCTGCCCGCCGAGCAGTTCGCGGTGCAGACCGGCACCCACCCGGCCATCACGACGGCCCAGAACGTCGAGACCTACCGACGCCAGATCCGTCGCCTCGGGCTGAGCCACGACCGTCGGCGGTCGATCGACACCACCGACCCGGGTTACGTCCGGTGGACGCAGTGGATCTTCACGCAGATCTTCGAGTCGTGGTACGACCCGGACGCGCCCAACAGGGCCGGAGGCGTCGGGCGGGCCCGTCCGATCGTCGAGCTGCGCGCCGAGCTCGACGCCGGGACGCGCGAGTTGGACGACGGCCGGAGCTGGACGTCGCTGTCGGCGTCGGAGCAGGCCGACGTGATCGACGGGTACCGCCTGGCCTACGTGTCGGACGCGCCCGTCAACTGGTGCCCCGGGCTGGGCACGGTCGTCGCCAACGAGGAGGTCACCGCCGACGGTCGCAGCGACCGCGGGAACTTCCCGGTGTTCACGCGCACGATGCGCCAGTGGATGATGCGGATCACGGCGTACGCCGACCGCCTGGTCGACGACCTGGACGTGCTGGAGTGGTCGGAGTCGCTGAAGACGATGCAGCGCAACTGGATCGGGCGCTCCACCGGCGCCTCGGTGGACTTCGACTCCCCCGCCGGCCCGATCACCGTCTTCACGACCCGTCCCGACACCTTGTTCGGGGCCACGTTCATGGTGCTGGCGCCCGAGCACCCCCTGGTGCCCGACCTCACGACGGGCGAGGAAGCCCCCGCCGTCGTCGAGTACCGCCGTCGGACCGCCGCCGGCAGCGACCTCGACCGCCAGGACGACGAACGCGTCAAGACCGGCGTGTTCACCGGCAGCTACGCCACCAACCCGGTCACCGGCCAGGACGTGCCCGTGTGGATCGCCGACTACGTGCTCATGGGCTACGGCACCGGGGCGATCATGGGCGTCCCGTGCGGCGACCAGCGGGACTTCGAGTTCGCCCGCGTCTTCGGCCTGGACATCCCGGCCATCCAGCGGCCGCCCGACGAGTGGTTCGCCGAGCGGGGCATCGCGCCGACGTTGGACACCGACCGGTGGCCCGAGGCGTTCGTCGGCGACGCGCCGTACGTCAACTCGTCGAACGGCGCCGTCGACCTGGATGGCACCGAGTCGGTCGCCGACGGGATCGCGGCCATCAACGCGTGGCTGGAGGCCGAGGGCGTCGGCGAGGCGACGGTCACGTACAAGCTGCGGGACTGGCTGTTCAGCCGCCAGCGCTACTGGGGCGAGCCGTTCCCGGTCGTCTACGACGTCGACGGCCACGCCCATGCCCTGCCCGACGACATGCTGCCGTTGGTGCTGCCCGACACCGAGAGCTTCTCGCCGCGGACGTTCGACCCCGACGACGAGCACTCCGAGCCCGAGAGCCCGCTGGACCGCCTCACCGACTGGGTCGAGGTGACGTTGGACATCGGGGCCGGGGAGCAGTTCTACCGGCGGGACACGAACGTGATGCCGCAGTGGGCCGGCTCGTGCTGGTACGAGCTGCGCTACTGCGACCCGACGAACGAGCTGGCGTTCGTCGACCCCGACGTCGAGCGCTACTGGATGGGCCCGCGCACCGACATCCGACCCGACCACCCGGGCGGCGTGGACCTGTACGTCGGCGGCGTCGAGCACGGCGTGCTGCACCTGCTGTACAGCCGCTTCTGGCACAAGGTGCTGTTCGACCTGGGGCACGTGTCGTCGCACGAGCCGTACGCCCGGCTGTTCAACCAGGGCTACGTGCTGGCCGCGGCGTACACCGACAGCCGCGGCATGTACGTCGACGCCAAGGCGGTCACGGCCGGCGACGGCGGCACGTTCCGCTACGAGGGCGAGGCCGTCGTCCGCTCCTGGGGGAAGATGGGCAAGAGCCTGAAGAACGCGGTGTCGCCGGAGGAGATCTTCGAGGCCTACGGCTGCGACACGTTGCGACTGCACCTGATGGCCACCGGACCACTGGACGCGTCGCGACCGTGGGAGACGCGCGACGTCGTCGGCATGTACCGGTTCCTGCAGCGCCTCTGGCGCAACGTCGTCGACGAGGCGACCGGTGAACCGGTCGTCACCGACGAGAAGTCGGATGCCGACACGACTCGTCTGCTCCACCGCACGGTCCACGTCGTCCGGGCCGAGATCGAGGCGCTGCGGCTCAACACCGCGATCGCCAAGCTGATCGAGCTGAACAACCACCTGACCCGGGCCGGCGGGCCGATCGGGCGCGACGTCGCCGAGCCCCTCGTGCTGATGCTGGCGCCGTTCGCCCCGCACGTCGGCGAGGAGCTGTGGTCACGGCTGGGCCACGCCGGCGGCGTCGCGTACGCCCCGTTCCCGGTGGCCGATCCGGCGCTGCTGGTCGACGACACCGTCGAGTACCCGGTGCAGGTGAACGGCAAGGTCCGCAGCCGCGTCACCGTGGCGGCGGACGCGCCGTCCGACGACATCGAGGCCGCCGCGCTGGCCGACCCCAAGGTCAGAGCGGCGATCGACGGCGCGACTCCGAAGAAGGTCATCGTCGTGCCCGGCCGCATGGTCAACGTCGTCGTCTGACCGGCCGTCCCCGCCCGGCCGGCGCCCGCCCGCGAGACTCGGCGCATGGTGCTCAGCCCGGAAGAAGCGCGCGTCGTGGCCTGTCTCGTCGAGAAGGAGACGACGATCGCCGACAGCTATCCGCTGACCCTGAACGCGTTGCGACTGGCGTGCAACCAGAGCACCAACCGCGACCCGGTCGTCGCCTACGACGACCGGACCGTCGAGAACGCACTCATGTCGCTCAAGTCGATGGGGCTCGTGCGCTTCGTCCACCCGTCCCACGGTGGCCGCACGATCCGCTACCGACACGTCGCCGACGAACGGTGGCGGATGACGCACGCCGAGCTGTTCGTCGTCGCCGTGCTCGTCCTGCGGGGGCCCCAGACGACCAGCGAGGTGCGGGCCAGGACGCAGCGCCACGTCGACGACGGCGACAGCGGCACGGTCGAAGAGATCCTCGACATGCTCGCGGCCCGCAGCCCCGAGCCGTTCGCCGCCCGCCTGGAGCATCGACCCGGTGAGCGCGAGGGCCGCTGGGCCCACGCCCTCTGCGGCCTGCCCGGCCCCGACCTCGCCGGTGCCGAGTGGCCGGCGCCCATCGTCGACCACGACCCGGTGACCACGTCGGCGACCGCATCAGCACCGACCGATCTCGCCCGCGATGTCGCCGAGCTCTGGCTGCGGGTCGAGCGGCTCGAGCGCCTGCTCGGCCTCGACGAAGACGTGACGTCGCAACGGTGACATCCGCTGGTCCCCGAGGACCGACGAGCGGCGACATCCGCCGATCTGGGCGGCGAGCGTGACGACAGTTGTCACGCCGGCCGCCCAGAACGTGGCACAGGCGACGACGACGGCGGCCGACGGCGGCGGCGGGCGATGGCGGCCGGAGGTCAGGTCGGCGGCAGCTGCTCGGGGTCGCGCTCGACGAGCTCGAGGGCCAGGCTGTTCATGCAGTAGCGCATGCCGGTGGGCCGCGGGCCGTCCGGGAACACGTGGCCGAGGTGCGAACCGCAGCGCGTGCAGCGCACCTCGGTGCGCACCATGAACTGGCTGCGGTCCTCGATCAGCTCGACGGCATCGGCGACCGTCGGCTCGAAGAAGCTCGGCCACCCGCTCCCCGACTCGAACTTCGTCGACGAGTCGAACAAGTGGGCACCGCAGGCCGCACACGAATACGTGCCGTCGGCGTGGCTGTCGACGAGCGCGCCACTCCACGGCCGCTCGGTGCCCGCCTCGCGCAACACGTGGTAGCGCTCGGGTGACAGCAGGTCGCGCCACTCGGCGTCGGTCTTCTGGATCTCCGGCATGCGGCCACGGTACCGGCCCGTCGCCGACCGCCGACCGCCACGCCGGTCCGGTTTCGCGAACGTTTCGCAACCCCGAACATCGCCGGTCGCCGGCGCTCGCGTCAGAACCCGGGGTGCGGTCGATGGATGGCCAACGCCACGTCGTCGAACGTGTGCGGAGGCAGCATCGTGCGCACGAGGTGGTCGGCGACCTCCACGAGCGTCATCGCCCCGGTCGCCGAAACCGTCGCCGACAACCGGGCCAGGCCGACGCTCAGCGGCTCGCCGCGCCGCTCGATCAACCCGTCCGTGTAGAGCACGATCGTGTCCACCGGCGTCATCGCCACCGTCGTCTCGGTCCTGTCGCCCGCACCGACGGCGAGCGGGAGACCCACGTCGCCGTCGAGCAGGAACGTCCGACCGGCCCGTTCGACGACGGGCGGCGGGTGCCCGGCGAGCGCGTACGTCATCGTGGCTGTGCCGGCGTCGACGACGACGCAGCAGACGGTCGTCGACGGCGCCCCGTCGACGGTGGCGGCGAAGCGGTCCAGACCCTCCAGCATCGCCGCCGGATCACACCCCTCCAGGAGCAGGGCCCGCGCCGCACTGCGCAGCTGACCCATCACGGTCGCCGCCTCCAGCCCGTGGCCGACGCAGTCACCCACGACGAGGGCGAGTCGACCGTCAGCGAGCTCGATCGCGTCGTACCAGTCGCCGCCCACGGCCAGGTTGCCGACCGCCGGCAGGTAGCGCACGACGACGGACGCCACGTCGTCGGTCGGGCTCATCATGGCGTGCTGCAGTGCGTCACTGATCCGCCGCTGCTCGCCGAGCTCGACCGCCGTGCGATGGGCGTCGGCGAGCGACGCGCCGACGGCGCCGGCGGCCAGTTCCAGGAACGACCGGTACGACTCGTCCCACGGTCGTCTCGGGTTGATCCCGCAGACGAGCACAGCCGCCGCCGACGGCTCGCCGCGCTCACCGACGGGCATCAGGTACGAGCGCTCGGGTGAGCTCGTCCCGACGTCGACGAGGCGGGGCCGCCACTCGTCGAGAACCGATCCGAGCAACGCCACGCTCGTCGCGCCGACGATGCCTTCCCGTCGGCTCGATGCGACCAGCACGAGGTGGTCACCGACGTCGAGGTGCAGCTCGACGCTCGGCAGATCATCGATCCACCGGGACAGGACGCGGACGGCGATCGACGCCACGTCGGTGACCTCGACCGCACCGACCAGCCCGGCGGCGAGCTCGCCGAGGCAGCTCAGGCGACGCGCACCCACGACGCTGGCCGTCGTCTCGGTGACGACGTCGACGACGCCGCGGATCGCGCCGTCGTCGTCGTGGATCGGGCTGAACGAGGACGTGAAGTAGCACTCCTCGACGAAGCCGTTGCGCGCCAGCAGCAAGCACTGGTCCTGGTCCCAGGTCGCCCCCTTCCCGGACAGCACGCCGTCGAACATCGGGCCGATCACATCCCAGACCTCGGGGAGGACCTCGGCGACCGGCGCACCGATCGCCGCCGGGTGCTTGACGCCCAGGATCTCGCGATAGCCGTCGTTGTAGATCATGCACAGCTCGGGCCCCCACACGACGAGGATCGGGAAGCGCGATGTGAGACAGATGCTGACGGCGCTGCGCAGCCCGCTCGGCCACCGGGCGGGCGACCCGAGCGACGTCGCCGACCAGTCGAACACGGCGACGAACCGGCCCGTGGCACTGACGCCGGTGACGGCGCGGAACCACTCGGGGTCGGACATCCGCGCGCGCTACAGGGGACCGCGACGGGTGGTCAGGGGACGAAGTCGGCGAGCAGCGCAGCGAACTCGAGGGGTGTGTCGCCCTGGAGGCTGTGGCCGGCCTCTTCGACGTGCTCGATCCTCGCCGTCGGCTGCCGACGCAACAGCTCGGCCTCGTCGGCATCGTCGACGACCGACTGCGGACGCATCCCGCGGACCAGCATGATCGGCACCTCGATCGCCGACACGTCGTCCCACAGCTCGTTGAACGCCCTCATCCGGGCCTCCTGGTCGACCTTCGTCCCCTCGTTGAAGCGCCACCGACGGTAGCGCCACACCCAGGTGCCGTCGTCCTGCTGCACCGCGTTGTGGAGGATGCCCCGGCGCAACGACGCCTCGGTGCGGGTGGGGTTGTGCTCGATCGTGCGGGCCAGCAACTCGTCGAAGCTGTCGAACGACGCCGGGCCGTTGACGAAGTCGGTGATCGCCTTCGACTTCTCCGCCGTGACGCCAGGGGTGACGTCGACGAGCACGACCGACTGCACGAGCCGCGGCGCATGTCGCGAGAGCGCGATGGTCGTCAGGCCGCCGAGCGACATGCCGACCACCGCCTTCGCGTCGGGCGCGAGGGCCCGGATGACCTGGGCGACGTCGACGGCGTTGGCCCGGGCGTCGAGCGCACCGTCGCGACCCCCGTCGGAGTGTCCGTGGCCCGGTAGGTCGAGCGCGAGGAGCGGACGGTCGAGGGCCAGGGCCACCGTGTCCCAGGTGTGCGCGTTCTGCGCCCCGCCGTGGATGAGCACGATCTCCGGCGGGCCCTCGCCCCACACGAGCGCGCTCATCTGCCGGTCACCCTCGACCGCCACCGACTCCCGACGGACGACGGGCGGGCCGTCGTAGGGGATCCCGAACTCTGACGCGTTGTCGGCGAACAGACCGAACTCGTCGTAGGGCACCCGCTCGGCCATCACAGCCCCAACTGGCGGGCCAGGCCGCCGTCGACACGCAGACACGTCCCGGTCACCCACGCCGAGGCGTCGCTGGCGTAGAAGAGCGCGGCGCCGGCGAAGTCCTCGGCGGCGCCGGCCCGCGCCAACGGGTTCTCGTCGGCGCGGGCCTTCATCTCCTCGCTCCAGGCATCGGCGATGTCGGTCAGCACGGCACCGGGCAGGATGCAGTTGACCCGCACCTTCGGCCCGAGCGCATCGGCCAGACCGACCGTCATCGCGTTGAGCCCCGACTTGGCCATCCCATAGACGATCTCGTTGCGCGACGGGCGGATCGAGCCGTCGGTCGAGATGTTCAGGATGACGCCGCCCTGGTTGTCACGCATGTGGGCGCCGAGGCGGACGGCGAGCCGGAACGGACCCTTCAGGTTCACCCCGGAGACCTTGTCGTAGTAGTCCTCGGTGATGTCGGTGATGTCGGCGTACAACGGCGACATCCCGGCGTTGTTGACCAGGATGTCGCATCGGCCGAGCTCGTCGAGGACGCGGTCGGCGAGCGCGTCGCACTCGGCCCACTTGCCGACGTGGGTCGCCACGGCGAGCGTCCGGCGCCCGGTCTTGGCCGCGATCTCCGTGGCGACGGCTTCGCAGTTCTCGAGCTTGCGGCTGGCGATCACGACATCCGCGCCGTGCTCGGCGTACGCCATCGCGATCGCCCGACCGATGCCGCGGCTGCCTCCGGTGATGACGGCAACCTTGTCGGTCAAGTCGAGGTACGAGCGGTCCATCCGCACTGTGTACCCCCCGGCCGGGGCCCGGGAGGAACCGGAGCCCTTGGCCCAGGTGCGCTCAGGTCTCGACGGTCGGCGGCAGGCCGAACATCGGGAACATCCGCGCGGTGTCGAGGAAGAAGATCACGTCGGCGACCTGGCCGTCGACGAGCTCGAGGATCTGGAGCGCCCACGGCTCCCACACCCCGGTCTGCGGGTTGTGCTTGTACTGGCCGAACGCGGGTTGGCCGTTGGCCGAGGTCGGCACCAGCCGCGAGTTGCGGCACGCCGCGCCCGGGCCGACCCACCAGGCGAAGACATCGTCACGACCCTGCATCCACAGCGCGAACGGCGGCATCGATTGGGTGGCGTCCTCGCGGATGAGCTCGGTCAAGGCCTCCATGTCGTAACGCTGGAACGCATCGAGGTACCGCGCCAGCAGCTCCTCGTCGTCCTCGCCGACCCGCTCCGGTGCGTCCTCCAACGAGAGGTGGCTGGCCTCGATCGTGGCCCGCGCCCGTTGGAGCGCGCTGTTCACCGAGGCGACGGTCGTGCCGAGCAGGGCGGCCACCTCGTCGGCGTGCCAGCGCAGCACCTCGCGCAGGATCAGCACGGCCCGCTGGCGCGGCGGGAGGTGCTGGAGGGCGCCGATGAACGCCAGGCGCACGGACTCCTTGGCGATCGCCGTCTCGCCGGGATCGCCTCCGTCGGGCGCGACGCGGCCGGTCGGGATCGGCTCGATCCACGTCGTCTCCGGGAGGGCCGGTCCGGTGGACGTGGCCCGGACGGCCGGCTCCGAGCCGAGATCCATCGGGCGGGCCCGCCGGTTGCGGCCGTTGAGGTGGTCGAGGCAGACGTTGGTGGCGATGCGGTACAGCCACGAACGCAACGCCGAGCGCCCTTCGAAGCTGTCGTACGCCTTCCACGCCCGCACCATCGTCTCCTGGACTGCGTCCTCGGCTTCGAACGAGGAGCCCGTCATCCGGTAGCAGTAGCCCGTCAGCTCACGTCGGAACGGCTCCAAGAGCTCCTCGACGGCTGGATCCCCGTGCTGGCGCGCCTTCACGTCGGTCATCGGCCAAGGCTAGGCGCGGCGGGCCGCTCGGCGTCCGCCGGGTACCTATTGCAGCGCCGAGAAGGGCGCCGGCTCCAGACGGAACCGCTGGTAGGCGACGACCATCCGCCCGCCGGCGGCGGCGTTGGATGCCTCGACGACGGCCTGCCACTCCTCATCGTCGCGGAAGCGGGCCCATGCCGCATCGAGCTCCGACTCGTCGGCCGCCGACACCACGTAGAAGATCCGCTGAACCCCGTCACCGGTCGGGACCATCGGGGTTCCGGGATCGAGCGACCACGAGGCGCCGATGCCACGCTCGATCCAGAACGCGTCGCAGCGCAGGCCGGCCCTGTCCCACAACCGCACGGTGTGGTCGCGGAACCGCTCGACGAGAGGGTCCAACAGGCCGGCTCCGACGGTGTAGATGGCGAGCTCGTGGAAGCGGGGGGCCGGTGCGTCGGTCATGCCGCCATCGTGGCCGAACGGACTCACCGCGCCGGCACGGTGACCAGCGCCAGCCACCGGCCGGCGACGTCGGCCCAGCGTCCGTCGAGACGGTCGCCCGTCGCCACCACCTCACCCGTGAAGCGGTCGCCATCGACGCTGAGGCGCACGTCGGAGAACTCGAGCAGGTGGCCACCGCCGCCCGACCACGCCTTGTACGACGCCTCTTTCATCACGAACGCCAGTCGGGCGTCGACCGCGGCGTCGTCTGGACGCAGCACCTCGGCCGCAAGCTCGCGGTCAGCCGGGCCGTGCCGCTCGATGTCGATCCCGAGGGCGGCAACGCCGACCCGCGACACCGCGGCGACGGCGACGACGTCGTCGTGGGCGAGGGAGCCGACGACGCCGGCCGGCAGCTCCGGCGATCGGTCGGCGCGCACGGGGATGACGTCGTCCGTGGCGAGAAGCTCCCGCAACAGCACCCGCCCGGTGGCGAACTCACGCCGCCGTCGCTCGACGGCGCGCCCGACGGCCGCCGACTCGGCGGGGCGGAGGCGGGTCAGATCGGCGGCGTCGATCAGTCGGGACCCGGTGAGGACGCCGGCCGGGGCGAGTCGGCGCAACGCAGTAGCGATGTCGGTGACGATCACGACCGACCTGGGTGCGCAGAAGCTGGGCTGATCGGCGGCCGGTCAGCTCTGCCGACCGTTCCACGACCAGTGCGGGAGCGGCAGGCCATCGGGGACGTCGTCGGTCGATCGGTGGTAGCCCGCCATCTCCGTGGTGGTGGCCCAGGTGAAGTAGTCGCGCAGCACCCGTCGGAGCTCGCCGTCGTCGGACAGGCCCACGTCGTCCAACGCCCGGTCGAAGCAGGCGATCGCCCGCTGATCCATCTCGTCGTGCGGGCCGTTGCCACTGTGCATCCGCACGACAGCCGTCTCGTCGCCGTAGCGATCGGTGAACGTGGTGGGACCGCCGAGCGCCTCGGCCCAGTAGGCGGCCAGTCGTTCGGTGTGGTGAGGGTGGAAGCCGTGGCTGAAGGCATGGCTGACGATCTCGTCGGCCAGCACGCGCTGGTGCCACGCCTCGGCCAGGCGGGACAGCCCGTCGGATCCGCCAGCCGCGTCGTACACGCTCGACATGGACGCATCGTAAAGGGACCCCGAGCACGCGGCACGTCGGCGAGCGCCGACGTTCGCCGACTCGGCCCGGTCAGCGGAAGGCGGGGATGACCTCTTTGCCGAAGCGCTCGATCTGCTCCAGCGTCTCGTCGGTGTGCTGGCCGACGGCGAACGTGATCTGCAGTCGCTCGAGACCCGGATACTCCTCCTCTGTCTCCTTGAGCGACGCGATCACGTCGTCGGCGTTCCCGCAGACGAACCCGCGTGACCGCACGGCGCTGTCGATCGTCGGGAGCTTCGCGGTGACTGCCCTACGGGGGTCGTCGATGTCGGTCATCTGCTGCTCGCTGAGCGCTGGAACGAGCCGCAGCGGCGCGAACATCTTGACGTTCTCCTCGAACGACAACCGGATCTCGTCCTTGGCCTGCTCGAGGCTGTCGGCCATGTGGATGCCGAGCCCGAGGCACAGCCGGTCGCCGAGCACGGTGTCGATGCCGGCACGAGTGTGCGCGTCCTGCCACGCCTCGACCATCTGACGGGTCGGGCCGGTCACGGCGGACCCGCCGCCCATCATCCCGAGGATGCCGTTGACGACCATGAAGTCGAGCGCCCGTTGCGTCGCGCTCTGTATCGGCTGCCAGCACTCGAACGGCCGGTAGCGCGGGCGCGGCACGAGGGAGATCTCCTCGACCGTGTAGCCGCGGTACGGGACGTCGCGCGGCGGGATGTCGTACTGCGGGCCGTGATGCGAGAACGACTCGTTGCCGAGCGCCTTCAGGATGATCTCGACCTGCTCCTCGAACAGGGCCCGGTTGGCGTCCTGGTCGCGCAACGGCGACCCGAGCACCTCGATCTCCCGCGTGTGGTAACCGCGGCCCACGCCGAAGCGGACCCGGCCGCGGGTCAGGATGTCGGCAAGGGCGTAGTCCTCGGCGAGCCGAAGGGGGTGCCAGATCGGCGTGACGTTGAACCCGCAGCCGAACGTCAGCCGATCGGTCAGGTGGGACAGGTGCACCGCGAACATCAAGTTGTTCGGGATGCACTCGTAGCCCTCCGGCTGGAAGTGGTGCTCGGCCAGCCACAGCGTGTCGAACCCGCTGGCCTCCATCGCGCGGGCAATGCGTTCGCCCTTGTCGAACGCGCCGGTCAGCACCTCGTTGCTGTACCGGCGGTCGTTGACGCGGGTGCCGGCGTATCCGACGTCATCCATGTCGACCGAGCCGACATACAGGCAGTCGAAGTACTTGATGGTCATGCGCTGCCCCTCTCATTTGACACCTTAGTCAAGTCGGGACGGGCGGCCGATCACGACCTCCGCGGGCGATGTGCGACTCGACGACATCGAAGCCGGCGACCGACAACAACGTGGTCAGGTCGACCGACGGCACCGGGCCGTCGAGGCCGTCAGGCATCGACGGCTCCCCTGCCGGACCTGACGCCACCGATCGTCTCAGCTCCCGGGCCACGGGCCGTCGGGACCCTCGACATCCCCGATCGCCAGCGTGTTCGGTACGGTGTGCGGGTGCTGACTGACCGCAACGAGGACGATCCCGACGAGCTGACCGCGCGGCAACGCCGCCTCCGGCGCATCGAGGCCTACGAGGCCAGCAGCTACGGACAGCGGGCCCGCACCGTGCAGCGGGAGACCAGGCAGCGCGCCGCAGGGCTCGTCAAGCCCGCTTCCTGATCGCCACCCGCGGCCGGTCGAAGTCGACGGTCAGCTGCCGGCGTCCTCGGTGGCGCCGCGTCAGCGCGCCGGATGCGGTAGTGGAGGACGAGGAACGGCAACCCGAAGACCGAGAACGCGTGCTCGGCGCGCAGCTCGCCGTCGACGTGGACGTCGAGCTGCTCGGCGAACCCGTGCACCGCAGGCGTGGTGAGCTGCTGCGTGCCGGGGTCGATGAGCGTGAGGTAGTGGCCCGGCTGATCGGTCTCGCCTCGGCTGGTGAGCACCAGTCCGCCACCCGGTCGGGCCCGCGGCACCAGCGTGGCGGTGAAGCTGGCCTGCGGGAGTGGGAACCCGACGCTCACGAGCCTCGATCCTGGTCGCGAGACGTCGTGTAGATGCCGACGTAGATCGGCTCGTCGGTGTCGGCGAACGAGCGGAGCCAGCCCCGGATCGCGACGACGTCGCTGCCGTCGGGCGTGATCGTGTCGATCCGACGCCGTTCTGGGCGGGCTCCGTGACAACAGTTGTCACGCTCGCCGCCCGGATCGGCGGATGGCGAGGATCGCGCCGCCGTCGTACGGTGGTTCCCTCGTCCGACGCCACGACAGCAAGGAGACGCGATGACCACACTCGAGAACCGGCCGAACACCGCGCTGCTCGTCGTCGACGTGCAGAACGGCGTCGTCGCGGGCGCCCACGAGCGCGATGCGGTCGTCACCAAGGTCGCCGGCCTCGTCGAACGGGCCCGACGGGAGCAGGTCCCTGTCGTCTGGGTCCAACACTTCGACGAGTACACCGTCAGGGGGAGCGACGACTGGCGGATCGTGCCCGAACTGACCCCCGACGACGCCGAGCCGCTCGTCGAGAAGAGCTACGGCGACGCGTTCGAGGACACGACGCTGGAGACGGTGCTGTCCGGGCTCGGCGTCGGGCGACTCGTCGTCGTCGGCGCCCAGACCGATGCCTGCATCCGCTCGACGCTCCATGGAGCGCTCGTGCGGGGCTACGACACGACCCTGGTCAGCGACGCCCACACGACCGAGGACCAGACGGCGTGGGGTGCGCCACCGCCCGGGCAGGTGATCGCCCACACCAACCTGTATTGGGCCTCCGAGACCGCGCCGGGCCGGACCGCCGGCACCGTCGAGACCGAGGACGTCGCCTTCGGCGGCTCGAACTGAGTTCGCGCCGGGTCCGCCGTCGGCGCGGCTCGCCACGGCGGGTCGCTAGCGTGAGCGTCGAGGCAAGGAACCAATGATGCGGGAGACCGAGTGCGTGCTGCTCCAGGCGTTCTTGGCCCCGTCGGCGACCGAGGGCCAGATCGCTTCGCTGTCCGACACCGCGCCGTTCGCCGTCGCCCCTGAGCTGATCCATCCCGACGGTCATCGCCTCCTCTGGCAGTACGTGCAGTTCGTCGACGTGGCGACGCTCACCGAGCAGGGCCTGATGGACCATCGGTGCCGTCTCGAGGCGCTGCCGGGCGTGTTCGTCGTCTGGTTCGACGTCGCCTCTCAGGACGTCGAGCTCAAGACGATCGTCCGTGTGTTCAACCTCGGACACCTCGGGCGCCCGCTCGATTGACGCTTGCGGGTTCGTCGCGACTGCCGTCGGGTCGACGGGCGAAGCGTCGGGCGTCGGTGCCGTGCACGGGGTCGGTCTGCGGCCACGGCCACCCACCGAACTCGGTCGCCCGGTACTCGACGAACGCGTCCTCGATCTCCGCTTCGGTGTTCATGACGAACGGCCCGTAGCGGGCCTGCGGCTCGCCGATCGGCCGGCCCTGGAGCAGCAGCACCTCGGTGGCGCCGAGCGCTTCGAGCTCGACGTCGCGGTCGGCGCGGATCAGCGCACCCGTCGCGGCGCCCACCTCGTCACCGTCGACGCGCACGCCGTCACCGCAGAACACGTACAGCGTGCGGACGGTCTCGGCTCCGGCGGCTGCTGGCATCGTCCAGCGCGCTCCGGCCTCGAAACCGAGATGCCAGATGGCCACATCGGCATCCGGTCGCGAGGCCCACGAGTCGGGCGGCGGCGACGGCGGCTCGGCATCGCCCAACCGGCCGGCGATCACGGTCACCTCGGTCGTGCGGCCGTCGGCGTCCTCGTGGCGAACGGTGGGCGTGTCCTCGGCCCACAGCATCGCGAAGTGCGGGTCGGCCATCTTGTCGGCGGCGGGCAGGTTGAGCCAGATCTGGAACAGCTCCAGCGGGTTCGGCTCCTGCTCGTCGAGCAGCGGGAACATCTCGGCATGGACGATCCCACGTCCGGCGGTCAGCCACTGGGTGTCGCCACTGCCGAACCGGGCGGCCGCCCCGAGCGAGTCGGAGTGGTCGATGAGCCCGCGTCGCACGTACGTGACGGTCTCGAAGCCGCGGTGCGGGTGGCTCGGGAAACCTGGCACCCGGAGGCCGTGGTACATGCGCCATCCGTCGACGCCGGTGAAATCCTGACCGAGCTCACGCCCGGCGAGCGATGCCCTCGGCCCGCCGTCCCCATCGCCGGCGGGATACGCGTCGTCATGGTGCACGCAGAACAGGAACGGATCGATCGTCGGCCACTGCGCGCCCAGCTCGACGGTCTGCATCACGGTCTGGCGAGCGGGCTGGATCACGGTGTCGGCCACCACGCCACGCTACCTGTTCTTGCGGTCGCAACATCTCCGGCGCGCGGCAGGTGCTCGGCGGCGGCGTCGCCGTGCTTCGTATCCTGGCGCTCGTGGACCTGGCGTTCAGCGGCGAGATCTGGTTCTGGAGGGGTCCGGCGCCATGGCACTTCGTCACCGTCCCGCACGCCGAGAGCGTCGACCTCGAGACGACGTCGTCGGTGGCGAGCTACGGCTGGGGCATGCTCCCGGCCTCCGTGCGGATCGGGCGGACCGAATGGACGACGTCGCTCTTCCCGAAGGACGGTCGCTACATCGTGCCGATCAAGGCGGCGGTGCGCAGAGCCGAATCGCTCGAGCTCGGCGACGTGGTCGCAGTGCGCCTGACCACCCCGTGGTGACGGGTCGAACGTCCATGGACACCACGTCTCAGGTCCCGGGCACCGCTGCCGCACGGCCGCTACGGTGTCGCCCTCATCGCCCTTGACATCAGCGCTGGTCCGGCCGCCGCGCACGAAAGATGGAGCAGCCATGGACCTCAGCCCCCGGGAAATCGACAAGCTCTACGTGTACCAAGTGGCCGAGCTGGCGCGCCGGCGCCGGGACCGCGGCACCAAGCTCAACATGAGCGAGGCCCAGGCCCTGGTCTCGGAGGCGATCCTGGAGGCCGCCCGCGACGGCAAGTCGGTCGCCGAGTGCATGGAGCTCGGCAAGGGCATCGTCAGCGCGAGCGATTGCATGCCGGGCGTCCGCGAACGCATCACGCTGCTGCAGGTCGAAGCGACGTTCCCGGACGGGACCAAGCTCGTCTCCTGCCACGACCCCATCGGGGCCTGACGACGTGACGACCCTCGAGGCCGCCCGCGTGGTCCTCGTCGGCGGGCACGAGAGCGGCGACGGCGCCGATCTCGTCCGCTTCGAGCCGATCGTCGGGCGGACCACCGCGATCCGGCGCGGCCGGCGGCTGCACGACGTGCTCACGTCCGCGCTCGCCGATGGCGGCACGGTCGTCGTCGTCCCGATGACGTTCGGTCGCGACCCCGCGATGGTGGCCGACACGGCAAGGGCCCTGCGCTGGCTCACCACGAAGCACGTCGGCACGCTCGCGCTGGCCGCACCGTTCGGCGTCCTCGGCCACCTGACCGCCCGCCTCCGCGCCGTCGCCCGGGAGGTGCGCAGCAACGATCGGGAGGCCGCCCTGGTCATCGTGGCCCGCGCCAGCAACCCGTTCGACGACGCCGAGCTCTACAAGATCGCTCACCTCGTCGGGGTCCACGGAGCGGGCACCGAGGTGATGCCGGCACCCGTGACGGAGGACGACGCGGTCGCCGACGTCGTCGGGCGCCTCCGCCGGCTCGGCTACCCCCGGACCGTCGTCGTTCCGGCGGGGTTCGCCCGCGAGCTCGCGGCGGACCTCGACGCGCCGGAGCTCGCCGGGACGACGTTCCACGGGGCGCTGATCGGCGACTCGGCCGTGGCCCGCATCATCACCGAGCGGGCGCGCGCCGCGCTCCACGACCTGGAGCACGGGCGCGACGGCATCGACGACGGGCTGGCTGCCGACGACGGGCACGGCTACGCCCACGACCACACCGGCCACAGCCACACCGGCGCCGGCCACGACCACACCGGGCCCGCCGACGACCATCAGACGTTCGCGCCCGCCCACCAACCCCCAGAGATCAACCGCCAGAGCACGAGGGACCCATGGCCAACAGGAAGCCGCACTACATCCACGGCACCGACGAGATCGAGATCAACGCCGGCCGGGAGACCGTCACCCTGAGGATCACGAACACCGGTGATCGACCGGTGCAGGCGGGCTCGCACTTCCACTTCTTCGAGATCAACCGGGCGCTGCGCTTCCAGCGCGAGAAGGCCTGGGGGATGCACCTCGACATCGCCGCCGGCACCGGTGTGCGGTTCGAGCCTGGCGAGACCAAGGAGGTCACGTTGACGGCGTACGCCGGAGCGCGCCGCGTGGTCGGGTTCAACGGTCTCGTCGACGGTGCGCTGGACGCCGACCAGACGAAGTCCGACGCCCTCGCGCTCCTCGCGGCGAGAGGCTTCGAGGACGGCGAGCCGAGCCTCCGGGGCGCGACGAGCCCGGCCGACTCGACCCCGGCCACCGCGAAGGAGGCGGAGTAGTGGCGATCATCTCACGACGGCAGTACACCGATCTGTTGGGTCCGACCACCGGAGACAAGGTGCAGCTGGCCGACACCAACCTCGTCATCGAGATCGAGAAGGACTACGCCGAGGGCCACTACGGCGACGAAGCCGTCTACGGGGGCGGCAAGTCCATCCGGGACGGCATGGCCATGGACCCGAACGCGACCCGGGCCGGGGGCGCGCTCGACCTGCTGATCACGAACGTCATCGTCATGGACGCGATGGTGGGGATCGTCAAGGCCGACGTCGGCATCAGGGACGGCCTCGTCGTCGGCATCGGCAAGTCCGGCAACCCGCAGCTGCAGTCGGGCGTCGACCCCGACCTGGTCATCGGGCCCGGGACCGAGGTCATCGCCGGCGAGCACCTCATCGCGACCGCCGGGGCGATCGATGCCCACGTGCACCACATCGCGCCGCAGCAGGTGCACTCGGCGCTGTCCAACGGCGTCACCACGCTGTTCGGCGGCGGCACCGGTCCGACCGACGGGACGAACGGCACCACCTGCACGCCGGGTGCGTGGAACATCCACCGCATGCTCGAGGCGTGCGAGGACATGCCGGTCAACATCGGCATCCTCGGCAAGGGCAACGGCTCGCTCCCGGCGGCGCTGATCGAGCAGATCGAGGCCGGGGCGGCCGGCCTCAAGGTGCACGAGGACTGGGGCACGACGCCGGCCGCGCTCTCCAGCGCCCTCGACGTCGCCGACCTCTACGACGTCCAGATCGCGGTGCACACCGACAGCCTGAACGAAGCGGGCTTCGTCGAGGACACCATCGCGGCGATCGCCGGGAGGGCCATCCACACGTACCACACCGAGGGCGCGGGCGGCGGGCACGCGCCCGACATCTTGAAGATCGCGTCGAGCGCCAACGTCATGCCGTCCTCGACGAACCCGACGTTGCCGTACACGGTGAACTCCGTCGACGAGCTCCTCGACATGGTCATGGTCTGCCACCACCTCTCGCACGACATCCCCGAGGACGTGGCCTTCGCCGATTCACGGGTCCGGGCCGAGACCATCTCGGCCGAGACCGTGCTCCACGACCTCGGTGTCATCTCGATCTTCTCCTCGGATTCGCAGGCCATGGGCCGCATCGGTGAGACCGTGACGCGGGCCTTCCAGACGGCCCACCACTGCAAGGACCAGCGCGGCAAGCTGCCCGAAGACGCCGAGGGCAACGACAACTTCCGCGTGCTCCGCTACCTCGCCAAGGTCACGATCAACCCGGCGATCGCCCAGGGCATCTCCGACTACGTCGGGTCCATCGAGCCCGGCAAGATGGCCGACATCGTGCTGTGGCCGATCGACTCGTTCGGCGCCAAGCCCAAGATGGTGATCAAGGGCGGCGTCGTGAACTGGGCTCTGATGGGCGATCCCAACGCGTCGCTGCCCACACCCCAGCCCGTGTACTACCGGCCGATGTTCGGCACCATGGGCGCGGCCCTGCAGAAGACCCGTGCGACGTTCATGTCGAAGGTCGCGATCGAGCAGGGCGTTCCCGCCCAGCTCGGGTTGCAGAGCCAGGTCCTGGCCGTCACGCGCACCCGCACGATCGGCAAGGGCGACATGGTGCGCAACGACGCGACACCCGTGATCGACGTGGACCCGGAGACCTACCAGGTGACCGTCGACGGCGAGCCCGCCCACATCGAGCCGGCCCAGACCCTGCCGCTCACGCAACTGTTCTTCCTCGTGTGAGCCCGTCCGCTGACACGACCGACCTCGCGCAGCTGCTCGTCAGCCTGCAGCTGTCCGATTCGGCGTTCCCGAGCGGCTTCTACACGATGTCGCACGGACTCGAGGGCTTCCACCAGGCCCACCTCGTCGCCAGCGGCGACGTCGGGGCGCTGCTCGACGACCTCCTCGTCACGTCCGTCGGCCCGGGTGACGCGACCGCCCTCGCCCGCGCCCACGAAGCGGCCGACGTCGGCGACTGGGCCACCGTCGCGGCCGTCGATCGGCTGTTGTTCGCCGCCAAGCTCAACGCCGAGATGCGCTCGGCGTCGGTGCGCAGCGGTCGGCAGCTGATCGGCCTCGCCGCAGAGGTCTTCGGCGACGACGACATCGCGGCCTACGCGGCGAAGGTCACGGCGCGTACGGTGCCGGGGTGCCAGCCGATCGTGAGCGCCATCTGCTACGCCGCGACCGGCGTGTCGCGGCCACGGGCCGTGGCGTCGGACCTGTTCGCGTTCGCCGCCAGCTTCGTCGGCGCCGCGCTGCGGATGCGGCTGACCGACCACCGCGGGGCGCAGGTCATCCTGCGCCGCGTCGCGGCCACGATCGAGATGGTCACTGCGGACGCGCTGGTGCGGCCGATCGACGACCTCGGCGGGTACGCACCGATGGCCGACATCTCCTCCGCTCGACACGAGCGGGCCGACGGCCGGCTGTTCACCAGTTGACGACGCGACGCCACGACATCACCGAGGAACGGGGACCATGAGCGACGACATCCTCCGCATCGGCATCGGCGGTCCCGTCGGGTCCGGCAAGACCGCGCTCGCCGAGGCGCTCGTGCCGATCCTGCTCGCCGGCGGTCGTTCGCCGGGTGTCATCACGAACGACATCTACACCCAGGAGGACGCCCAGCACGTGCGCCGCGAGCTGGCCGGCATCCTGGCGCCGGAACGTGTCGTCGGCGTGGAGACCGGCGCCTGCCCGCACACCGCGGTCCGCGACGATCCCACGATGAACCTGGCCGCCGGCGAGGAGATGCTCGAGCGCTTCCCCGACATCGACACGCTGATCTACGAATCCGGCGGCGACAACCTCACGTTGACGTTCTCGCCGGCACTGGCCGACGTGTTCGTCTTCGTCCTCGACACGTCCGAGGGCGAGAAGATGCCACGCAAGCGCGGGCCGGGCATCACCGAGAGCGACATCCTCGTGATCAACAAGATCGACATCGCCCAGTACGTGCGCACCGACCTCGGCGTCATGGAGCGCGACGCCCACGCAGTCCGCGACGGCAAGCCGGTCGTGCTGACCAACTCGCTCCTCGGCGACGGGGTGCAGGAGCTGCACGACCTCATCGTGGTGATGTGGTCGGCGTCGAGAACGGAGCTCATCGGTTGACGGCGCCGGCGCTCGACGCCGACGGCGTCGCCCGGGCGCTCCACGGCGGTCCGCGCCTCCAACCGGCGCACTTCGAACCCGCTCGCGTCCCGCTCGAGGTCGCGTGCTACGGCCCCGGCGGGGGGAGCCTGGGCGTCGGCCGGCCCGGGAAGGTGGGCGTGCTCGAGCTGTCGTTCGCGCTCCGAGGGCCGCCGGGACGTCGGCGCACCGAGCTCGTGCACCACTTCCAGAAGTCGCCGCTCCAGATCATGCGGCCGCTGTACTTCGACGACGCCCGGCCCGACATGCCCTACACCTACCTCATGACCACCGGAGGCGGTGTGCTCCACGGCGACCGGCAACGCACGGACCTGGCGTTCGGGCCCCGCACGTCGGCCCACGTGACCACGCAGGCTCACACCAAGCTCTACCGCATGGACCGCGGGTTCGCGACGGCGATCCTGAACATCGACATCGCCGCGGATGCGTACGTGGAGTACCTACCGGATCCGGTCATCCCGTACGCGCACAGCCGGTTCTACCAGCGCACCTGCGTCACGCTCGACGGATCAGGCACGCTCCTGTTCGGCGAGACGCTGTACGCCGGGCGGCTGTCGCGGGGCGAGCGCAACGAGTACGACGTCTACGCGAGCGACCTCGAGGTCCGTCGGCCCGACGGGCGACCCGTCCTCGTCGACCGCGTCCGGCTCACCCCTCGTCGGGGACGCTCGGCCGGACTCGGCGTGCTCGACGGTCGAGACATCGTCTCGACGTTGTACGTCCTCGCGCCCGGGGTGGCTGCGCCGGCGCTCGCCGACTGCCTCCACGACGCGCTGCGTGACACCATCGACGACGACACGCGGTTCGGGGTCAGCATCCTTCCGGGCGAGGCGGGCGCCTGGTTGCGCATGGTCGGCGACGACACCGTGACGACAACAGCGGGGTGTCGGGCGGCGTGGGCCGCGGCACGCGACCTGCTGACCGGCCACCCGGCCCCGAAGATCCGCAAGTGACCCGGGTGCGGCCGCCCGCCACCCGCCCCTGTCGGACCGTCTCCCCGCCGCGGTCGACGAGGCCCCGTTAACGTCGGACCCGTGATGGCCACCGACCGATCGCCGCTGCCGTTGCTGCGACCGGGCTTCATCGAACTGCACGGCATGTACGAGCCGTCGGCAGCCGCGCCGGCACCGCGGCCGGAGCTCGTCGTCCTCAACGAGGCGCTGGCCGTGGACCTCGGACTCGACGTCGACGAGCTGCGGTCGCCCGCCGGCGTGTCCAGCCTCCTGGGTCACGACCTCGGGTCGGACGTCGTGACGGTGGCCCAGGCGTACGCCGGCCACCAGTTCGGTGGTTTCTCGCCCAGCCTCGGCGACGGCCGAGCGTTGCTGCTGGGCGAGCTCGTCGACGCTCGAGGCGTGCGGCACGACCTCCACCTGAAGGGCTCCGGGCCGACGCCGTTCTCCCGTGGTGGAGACGGTCGCGCCGCGCTCGGCCCGATGCTGCGCGAGTACCTGCTCGGCGAGGCGATGCACGGTCTCGGCATCCCGACGACCCGGGCCCTGGCCGTCGTCGCGACGGGTCAACGGGTCCAGCGTGACGTCGAAGTGCCCGGCGCGGTGCTGGCCCGCGTCGCGGCGAGCCACCTGCGGGTCGGGACGTTCCAGTACGCCGCGGCGCACAGTGACGTGACGCTGCTCCGCCGGCTGGCCGACCACGCCATCGAACGACACCATCCGGCCGCCGCCGACGCCGACCAGCCGTACGTCGCCCTCTTCGAGGCCGTCGTCGAAGACCAGGCGTCGCTCGTCGCCCGTTGGATGCTCGTCGGGTTCGTGCACGGGGTCATGAACACCGACAACACGACGATCTCGGGACAGACCATCGACTACGGACCCTGCGCGTTCATGGACGCCTACGACCCGGCGACGGTGTTCAGCTCGATCGACCACGGTGGTCGCTACGCCTACGGCAACCAACCACGGATCGTGCACTGGAACCTGGCCCGCCTCGGTGAGGCCCTGCTGGCGCTCTTCGGGACCACGCTCGACGCGGCGGTCGACGTCGCCAACTCGGTGCTCCAGACGTTCGCCGCCCGGTACGAGCGGCACTGGCTGAACGGCATGCGCGCCAAGCTCGGCCTGGATGGGGTCGACCCCCACGACGGCGGACTGGTCCAGGATCTGCTCCGCCTCCTCCAAGCCCAGCACGTCGACTTCACCGTGGCCATGCGGTCGTTGTCGGGCGCCGCCACCGGTGATCCGGCCCCGACCCGCGCCCTGTTCGACGAGCCGGACGGGTTCGACAGCTGGGCCGAGCGGTGGCACGAACGTCAGCGCGCCGACACCCGCCCGGACACGGCTGTGGCTGCGGCCATGGATCGGGTCAACCCGATCTACATCCCGCGCAACCACCTGGTGGAGGCGGCGCTCGCAGCCGCGACCGCCGGGGACCTCGCGCCGTTCGACCAGCTGGTCGACGTCGTCGCCCGACCGTTCGAGGCCCGCCCCGACCACGACGCGTTCAGCCGGCCCGCGCCGGCCGACGCCACGCGCTACGTCACGTTCTGCGGCACCTGAACCCGGCGAGCGGGATCGCGCTCGGATCCTCCGGGCGACCGACCGTGTCCATCGACCTTGCATCTCGTCGCAGTTTGCACCTAATGTGTATTCATCTCGATCGACCCTGCCGAACTCCTCCGCCAGCACGGTTTCAAGGTCACGGCGCAGCGCCTGGCCGTCCTGCGGGCGGTGGCGGGCCGGCCGCACCTCACGGCGGACGACGTCGTCGACGTCGTCAGGGACGACATCGGCGCGATCTCACGCCGGTCGGTCTACGACGCCGTGGGGGTCCTGGCTGACATGGGGTTGCTGCGGCGTATCCAGCCGTCCGGGTCAGCGGCCCGCTACGAGGCCCGGGTGGGCGACAACCACCACCACCTCATCTGCCGCTCCTGCGGTGGCCTGGTCGACGTCGACTGCGCGGTCGGCGACGCGCCATGCTTGACCGCGGCCGACGACGCGGGATACCAGATCGAGGAGGCCGAGGTCATCTACTGGGGCTCCTGCCCCAGCTGTCAGCAGGCAGCCGCAGGCGCCTGAGTCCGAGCAAGCACCGTTTACCGTCAGAACAGCGACTGAGGAGAGACATGAGCAACGATGAGCACGGCACGGTCACCACGAGCGACGAGCCGTCAACCGCGACGTGCCCGGTGCTGGGTGCCCAGCACCAGGCCGTGGGGAGCACGGCGAACCAGCATTGGTGGCCGGACGCGCTGAACCTGAGCATCCTGCGCCAGAACCACCCGGCGTCCGATCCGCTGGACGAGGGCTTCGACTACGCCGAGGCGTTCACGAGCCTCGACTTCGACGCCCTGGCCGCGGACGTCGACGCCCTCATGACCGACTCGCAGGACTGGTGGCCGGCCGACTACGGCCACTACGGGCCGTTCTTCATCCGCATGACGTGGCACGCCGCCGGCACCTACCGCATCGCCGACGGCCGCGGCGGTGGGGGCACGGGCGCTCAGCGCTTCGCCCCGCTCGGCAGCTGGCCGGACAACGCCAACCTCGACAAGGCCCGCCGCCTGCTGTGGCCGATCAAGCAGAAGTACGGCCAGAAGATCTCGTGGGCCGACCTGCTCGTGTTCACCGGCAACCGCGCCCTGGAGACGATGGGGTTCAAGACGTTCGGCTTCGGCGGCGGCCGCCCCGACATCTGGGCGCCCGAGGAGGACACCTACTGGGGCCCGGAGCGGGTGTGGCTCGACGACCTCCGCTATAGCGGCGACCGTGAGCTGGCCAACCCGCTCGGTGCGGTCCAGATGGGCCTGATCTACGTCAACCCGGAGGGCCCCAACGGCAACCCGGACCCGATGGCGTCGGCCCGTGACATCCGCGAGACCTTCCTGCGGATGGCGATGAACGACGAGGAGACCGTCGCCCTGATCGCCGGCGGCCACACGTTCGGCAAGACCCATGGTGCCGCCGACCCGGATCAGTACGTCGGTCGCGAGCCGGAGGGCGCGCCCATCCAGGAGCAGGGCCTCGGCTGGAAGGGCAGCTTCGGCACCGGCAAGGGCGGCGACACGATCACCAGCGGCCTCGAGGGTGCATGGGCCAACGACCCGATCCGTTGGGACAACGGCTACTTCGAGAACCTGTTCGGCTACGAGTGGGTGCTGACGAAGAGCCCGGCCGGTGCCAACCAGTGGACCCCGAAGAACCCCGAGGCCCAGAACACGGTGCCGGACGCCCACGACCCGGCCAAGCGGCACGCCCCGATGATGGCCACCACGGACATCGCGCTGATCACCGATCCGGTGTACAAGGAGATCGCGCAGCGCTTCTTCGAGAACCCGGACCAGTTCGCCGATGCGTTCGCCCGGGCGTGGTACAAGCTGCTGCACCGCGACATGGGACCGGTCGTCCGCTACCTCGGCCCCTGGGTGCCTGACGAGGAGCTGCTCTGGCAGGACCCGATCCCGGCCGTCACGACCCCGCTGATCGACGATGCCGACATCGCTGCGCTCAAGGCGAAGATCCTCGAGTCCGGCTTGTCCGTGTCCCAGCTCGTCTCGACCGCGTGGGCCTCCGCGTCGACCTACCGCGACACCGACAAGCGCGGGGGCGCCAACGGCGCCCGCATCCGCCTGTCGCCGCAGGCCGAGTGGGACGTCAACGTCACGTCGGGCGTGTCGCGTGTCGTGGACGCACTGGCCGGCATCCAGGCGGAGTTCAACGGCGCCGGTGGCAACCAGGTCTCGCTGGCCGACCTCATCGTGCTGGCCGGCGGGGCGGCGATCGAGAAGGCGGCCAAGGACGCCGGCCACGACGTGGTCGTCCCCTTCACGCCGGGTCGCGCCGACGCCACCCAGGAGCAGACCGACGTCGAGTCGTTCGCCGTGCTCGAGCCGACGGCCGACGGGTTCCGCAACTACTTCCAGAAGGGCCACCAGCTCGCGCCGGAGCACCACCTGGTCGACAAGGCGTTCATGCTGAAGCTGTCGGCCCCGCAGATGACCGCCCTCGTCGGCGGCCTGCGCGTCCTCGACGCCAACGTCGGTCAGTCCGCCGATGGGGTCTTGACCGACCGACCGGGCACGCTGACGAACGACTTCTTCGTGAACCTGTTGGACATCGGCACCGAATGGACGGCGACCTCGGAGACCGAGGACGCGTTCGAGGGTCGGGACCGGAAGACCGGTGACGTGCGCTGGACGGCCAGCCGGGTCGATCTGATCTTCGGGTCGAGCTCCGAGCTCCGCGCGCTGGCCGAGGTGTACGCCAGCAGCGACGCCGAGCAGAAGTTCGTCCGTGACTTCGTCGGCGCATGGGCCAAGGTCATGGACCTCGATCGCTTCGACGTCGCCTGACCCGTCGCCACAACTCAACGCGACACTCCCCCGTTCTGGGCGGCTTGGGTGACAGCTGCTGTCGCCGTTGCCGCCCAGAACGGGACGGCGTCGGCTGGCCGGGACGGCATGGGCCGGATGCCTGTGTCGCGGGTGTCACGTTCGCCGCGAGAGGTGCCGGGGTAGCCAGCATGATCCGCCGCCGGTGGGCACAGATCAGAGGTGTGAGTTGACGATGGAGTGTTGGCCGGGTTCGGCCTATCCGCTGGGCGCGACGTTCGACGGGAGCGGAACGAACTTCGCGCTGTTCAGTGAGACCGCCGAGCGCGTCGAGTTGTGCCTGTTCGACGACGACGGAACCGAGGTGCGGGTCGGCATCGTCGACGTCGACGCCTACGTGTGGCACTGCTACCTGCCCCACGTCCAGCCCGGCCAGCGCTACGGCTACCGCGTCCACGGCGTACACGACCCGGCCACCGGTCGACGGGCGAACCCGTCCAAGCTGCTGCTCGACCCGTATGCCAAGGCGGTCCACCGGGAGATCGACTGGGACCCGTCGCTGTTCTCGTACACCTTCGACGATCCGGATCAGGTGAACGAGGACGACTCCGGACCGCACATGATGCTCGGCGTCGTCATCAACCCCTTCTTCGACTGGGACGGCGATCGTCGCCTGCGGATCCCGTACTCCGAGTCGGTGATCTACGAGGCCCACGTCAGAGGGCTCACCCAACGGCATCCCGACATCCCGGAGGACCAGCGCGGCACGTACGCCGGCGTGGCCCACCCGGTCGTCATCGATCACCTGCAGCGGATCGGGATCACGGCGATCGAGCTGATGCCGGTCCACCAGTTCGTGCACGACGAGACCCTGCTGCGCCAGGGACTGCGCAACTACTGGGGGTACAACACCATCGGCTTCTTCGCGCCGCACAACGGCTACGCGGCGTCGGGCGATCTCGGCCAGCAGGTGCCGGAGTTCAAGGCGATGGTGCGGGCGATGCACGCAGCCGGCATCGAGGTCATCCTCGACGTCGTCTACAACCACACCGCCGAGGGCAACCACCTCGGACCGACGGTCAGCTTCCGTGGGGTCGACAACCAGGCCTACTACCGCCTCGTCGACGACGACCCGCAGTACTACATGGACTACACGGGCACCGGGAACTCGCTGAACGCGCGCCACCCCCACGCGCTGCAGCTGATCATGGACTCGCTGCGCTACTGGGTGACGGAGATGCACGTCGACGGGTTCCGGTTCGACCTCGCATCCACGCTGGCCCGCGAGTTCTACGAGGTCGACAAGCTCTCGACGTTCTTCGAGATGGTGCAGCAGGACCCGACGATCTCGCAGGTCAAGCTGATCGCCGAACCCTGGGACGTCGGTCCCGGGGGGTACCAGGTGGGCAACTTCCCGCCGCAGTGGACGGAGTGGAACGGCAAGTACCGAGACACGGTGCGGGATCTGTGGCGCGGCGAGACGTCCAGCCTCGGAGACTTCGCGTCCCGGTTCACCGGCTCAGCGGACCTCTACGAGCAGGACGGCCGGCGCCCCGTCGCGTCGATCAACTTCGTGACCGCCCACGACGGGTTCACCCTCGCCGACCTCGTCTCCTACAACGAGAAGCACAACCACGCCAACGGCGAGGGCGGCAACGACGGAGAGTCCCACAACCGCTCGTGGAACTGTGGCGCCGAGGGCCCCACCGACGACGACGGCATCCGGGCGTTGCGGGCCCGGCAGCAGCGCAACCTGCTGGCCACGTTGCTGCTCTCGCAGGGCGTGCCGATGATCCTGCACGGCGACGAGCTCGGCCGCACCCAGGACGGCAACAACAACACCTACGCCCAGGATTCCGAGCTGTCGTGGATCGACTGGGAGCGCGCCGATCTGCCGCTCGTCGAGTTCGTCGCCGCCGTGATCCAGCTGCGGCGGCAACACCCCACGTTCCGGCGGGCCCGGTTCTTCGACGGGCGACCGGTGCGACGCGAGGAGGGCGCGCCCCTCCCTGACATCGAGTGGTTCCGACCGGACGGCAGCGCCATGGTTCCCGAGGACTGGGACAACGACTTCGGGCGCGCCATCGGCGTGTACCTCAACGGAGCCGGGATCCGCGAACGGGACATCCGCGGCCAGCCGATCACCGACTCGAGCTTCCTGCTGTACTTCAACGCTCACGACGAAGCGCTCGACTTCACGCTGCCCGGCGACGACCACGGCAAGGAGTGGGAGACGCTCATCGACACCGCCGGCAGTGGGGCCGACAGCGACGTCCTGCCGGCTGGGACCACCATCGCGGTGCACGGCAAGGCCGTCGTCGTGCTGCGCGAGTACCTCGAACCCACGATCGAGCCCGATCATTCGGTCGCCGCGTCGCTCGCCGCGGCCGCCGACTCGGCCGCAACCGTGCACACATCTGTGCGTGGCTGACACTGGCCGCTCCCACCGATCGACGCGCACCACGCGTGGCGATCGTGTCACCCGACCGGGGACTTCCGAGGCGGCCCGGCTGAGCTCCGGTTGCCCCCGGACGGGTGGGGGTACGGACCCCCGAGACGCCGCACGTGCGTCGCTTGAACAGGAGCACCTCATGGCGCGCGCGCCCAAGAAGTCAGCATCGCCGGCCCCGAAGCCGACCGATACGAAGCCCTCGACCAACAAGGCGGCCAAGCGGTCCGTCGCCAAAGCGGCGGAGAAGTCGGCGGATCGGACGATGCGACCCACTCGCTCGACCGGCGAACACGAGTCACCGGACTTCGAGGTCGGCGCCGGTGGTGAGACGCACCAGACGGTCGGGGACGGCGGGGTGCGACTGACGACGCAACAGGGCATCCCTGTCGCCGACGATCAGAACACGCTGAGGGTCGGCGAGCGCGGCCCGTCACTGCTGGAGGACTTCCACTTCCGGGAGAAGATCTTCCACTTCGACCACGAGCGCATCCCCGAACGCGTCGTCCACGCCCGCGGCTTCGGCGTCCACGGCCATTTCGAGCCCTACGACGCGGCCGCTGCGCTGTCGCGAGCCGATCTGTTCCAGCGCTCCGGCGAGCCGACCGAGGTCTTCGTGAGGTTCTCCACCGTGGCCGGTAACAAGGGCTCGTTCGACCTGGCCCGAGATGTTCGCGGCTTCGCGGTCAAGTTCTACACACAGGAAGGGAACTGGGACCTCGTCGGCAACAACATCCCGGTGTTCTTCATCCAGGACGCGATCAAGTTCCCGGACGTCGTCCATTCCGTCAAGCAGCAGCCGGATCGCGGGTTCCCGCAGGCCCAGTCGGCGCACGACAACTTCTGGGACTTCATCTCCCTGATGCCCGAAGCGACGCACATGGTGATGTGGACGATGTCGGATCGGGCGATCCCGCGGTCGTTCCGGTTCATGGAGGGCTTCGGGGTCCACAGCTTCCGCTTCGTCGACGCCGCCGGCGTGTCCCGCTACGTGAAGTTCCATTGGAAGCCGTCCCAAGGCCTGCAGTCCGTGCTCTGGAACGAGGCGGTGAAGATCAACGGCGCCGACCCCGACTTCCACCGCCGTGACCTGTGGGATGCCATCCAGTCCGGCGACTTCCCGGAGTGGGAGCTCGGCGTGCAGGTCTTCGACGACGATTTCGCGGACTCGTTCGACTTCGACATCCTCGACGCCACGAAGATCATCCCCGAGGAGCTCGTGCCGATCACCCCGATCGGGCGCATGGTGCTCGACCGGGTCGTCGACAACTTCTTCGCCGAGACCGAACAGGTCGCGTTCTGCACCCAGAACGTCGTGCCCGGCATCGACTTCACGAACGATCCGCTCCTGCAGGGGCGCAACTTCTCGTACCTCGACACGCAACTCAAGCGCCTCGGTGGTCCCAACTTCACCCACATCCCGGTCAACGCTCCGAAGTGCCCGGTCGCCCACTTCCAGCAGGACGGCCACATGGCGATGACCAACCCGGTCGGACGGATCAACTACGAGCCGAACTCGGCGACCGGCGACATGCGTGGGCCCCGCGAGGACCCGGCCGGCGGGTACACGACGTTCGCGGCGGCCGAGAGCGGCACCAAGCAGCGCGTCCGATCGGAGCGGTTCGCCGACCACTACAGCCAGGCGCGCCAGTTCCTGATCAGCCAGACGCCGACCGAGCAGGCGCACATCGTGAGCGCGTTCGTGTTCGAGCTCTCGAAGGTCGAAGATCCCCAGATCCGGGTCCGCATGGTGGCCAACCTGCGCAACGTCGACGAGACGTTCGCGGCAGCGATCGCCGACGGTCTCGGACTGCCCGAGGTCCCGGCCGCGACGACGCCGGCCCGGGCGCCGATCACCGACCTGCCGGCGAGCGCGGCCTTGAGCATCCTCAACAACGGCCCGGCCACCTTCGCCGGGCGCAAGGTCGGCGCGCTCGTCACCAACGGTACGGACGCCGACCTCCTGGACGCCCTGCAGCGGGCGGTCGACGCCGAGGGGGCTGTCCTCGAACTGATCGCCCCCAAGATCGGTGGCGTCACGTTGACCGATGGGCGCCTCGTCCCGGCCGATCAGAACGTCGATGGCGGACCATCAGTGCTGTACGACGCCGTCGTCGTGATCCCGTCGATGGACGGCGCCGCGCTCCTCGCGCTCGACGCGGCGGCGAAGGACTTCGTCACCGACGCCCACGCCCATTGCAAGCTCATCGGTCATGTCGCGGACGCCGGTGAGCTGTTCCGGGCCGCCGGTCTGACCGAGCTGATCGACGACGGGTACGTCGACCTCGCCAGCAGTGGCGTCGACGCGTTCATCACGGCCTGCCGTCGGCTGCGCCACTGGGAGCGCGAACCAACCGTCGACGCGATCTGACCGGGCGACCACCTTGCCGTCGCGGTCGGCCTGAGCTGTTCCACCGACGCGCCGTGCACGTG
>JBEVOM010000049.1:0-8834 GCA_040507575.1 Ilumatobacteraceae bacterium | reverse complement strand
GCGACCATCGCGGAGTCCCAGACCCCCAGGATCGGGCGGTCGCGCACGGGCATCAGCTCGTGGCGCAGGAACGTTGCCGCTGACGGCCTGACAGTCAGCGGTCGACATGAATAACGGTCACGACGACGACATGTGACCGCGCGCTTGTCGTAACGTAACCGTCATGTTGTCGCTGTGTTCGAGACGGGCCTGAGAACGCTGGAGGCTGTCCCTCGCCGGCGTCTGGTCGGCCTCACCAGCGACCTGCCGGCACCGAGCCCGCTCCCGCGGGTCTCGCCGGCGCTGCGACGCGCCCTGCGTCATCCCCGGCTGATGCAGCACAACCGGCTGATCGTCGCTGTCCTGACGGCGAACGTGGCCGCGGCCGGCGCGGCGATCGCCCGTGGCGGGTGGTGGCGGGGCGACGCGACCAACCTGGTCATGATCGCCACAGTCGCGCAAGCGAACCTCCTGCTGGCCGCGATCCCACGTCAGCATTTCGTCATCAACCTCGTCGGCTGGCTGGCCACCCGGCCATCCAACACGTGGCCCCTGCGTGTGCGGTGGATGCTCGGGAAGTACTACCACCTCGGTGGGCTGCACGTGGGCGCAGCCGTCGCCGGGACGCTGTGGTACCTGGCCTTCGTCGGGTCGTCCACGGTCGACCTCGCGCGGGGTGCGCCCAGCATCTCCCTCGTCAACGTCGTGCTGTCGATGGCAGTGGTGGTGCTGTTCGTCGTCATGGTGGTGATGGCCCTCCCCCGCTTCCGGGCCAGGAACCACGACCGCTTCGAGTTGACCCACCGGCTCGGGGCCTGGTCCGCGCTGCTGCTCGTCTGGGTCAACACGGTCTTGTTGGCCGGCGCTCGGCACCCGGGCCAACCCATCGTCGTCGCGCTGATGGACACACCGTCGGTGTGGCTGCTCGTGGTGACGACCGTGCTCGCGGTGTGGCCGTGGCTGCTCTTGCGCAAGGTGTCGGTGACGATCGACCGTCCGTCGTCGCACGTCGCTCTCGTCGGTCTCGATCACGGTGTCACGCCGCCGATCGGTACCACCCGGGCGATCAGCCGACGGCCGCTCGTCGGCTGGCACCACTTCGCCAACGTGCCGGCCGCGCCGGGCGCGATGGGCTACCGGATGGTGGTCTCGCGGGCCGGCGACTGGACGTCGACGTTCATCGACGACCCACCCGAGCACGTCTGGGTGCGGGGTGTCCCGACGGTCGGCGTCGCCAACGTGAAACGGCTGTTCACGAAGGTGGTGTACGTCGTGACCGGCAGCGGCATCGGCCCCGCGCTCGGGCACCTGCTCGCCGACGATCTCCCCTCCAAGCTCGTGTGGGTCACTCGCAACCCGCACGTCACCTACGGCTCTGGTCTGGTGGACGAGGTCCTCGCAGCCCAGCCCGACGCCCTGATCTGGAACACCGACGAGCGCGGCAAGCCCGACATCTTGCGCCTGGCCCACGCCACATATGTGGACGCCGGCGCCGAGGCGGTGATCTGCATCGCCAATCGGGAGGTGACGTGGCAGGTCGTGCACGGCCTCGAACAGCGAGGCATCCCGGCGTTCGGCCCGATCTGGGACTCGTGAACGCATCCGGCTCGGCGGCGTTCGAGGACCGTCAGTCGGTCCGGGGATCGGCGGGTGGGAAGTCGGCGTGGCGGTGCACGAGCCGCCAGCCGTCGGCCTCCCGCCGCAGCACGTGGGTCACCCGGATCACCATCTCGGTGAGCGGTCCGCCGTCGACCTGGGCAGCGCCTCGCTCGAAGCCGACGGTCACGGCCAGGTCGCCGCCGCGGTGCACGACGCGGATGTCCTGCACGGTCTCCCCGGACGGCCCGAACCGGCTGGCGACCCACTGCCACGTCTCAGTGATCTGGTCGTGCCCCTGCTCGATCGGGCCCCACGCGCCGAACAGCGTGGCGTCGTCGCGCGCCGTGAGCAGCGCCGCACACGGTCCGTCGTCACCACGACGCATCGCGGTCAAGGCCGAGGCCAGCTCGCGCATCGTGTCATCGAACCCGTCGTCGGTCCGTCCCGACGCGACCGCACCTGTGATCTCGTGCGTCCCGGTCATCGTCACCCTCCGTGATCTCGATCCCCACCTGAGTGTGCGACCCGGCGCGGCGGAGATCATGGAGAGCAGATGGGGAAGTGCTGACGATGCGGTGGTGCCGGCCGGCCGCGGCGGTGCGGACGCCCGCCACCCGGCCTGAGCGCTTCAGCGACGGTCGGCGACGACGAGGGCCGATGTCGCGCTGAGCCCGGCGGCGGTCAGGACGGCCGGCCACGGGCCGATCCGCTTGGCGAGCGGATGGGACAGCCCGAAACCACCGAGGTAGACGGCCGTGAGAGCCACGGTGCCGGCCGGTCCGACCGTGCGCAGCCACTGCCGCCCGGCCAGCACGCCGGCGGCAGCCAGCACGGCGCCGCCGAGCGGGCGGATCTTGGTCTCGCGGGCGACGAGGTAGCCGCCGACGAGTCCGGCGGCGACGACAGGTGCGGTCGGGAGCTTCACGGGCGGCGACGGTATCGCCGTCTGGAGACCAGCATCACTCGCGGGCTCACAGGCGCTTGGCGAACTCGCGGTAGAAGACGCGCGGGGCCGCGCCGGCGCCTTTGGCGTTCCACGTCATGAAGTCGCGCAGGTGCTGGCGGTGATGGGCGCTGAGCGTGGCCGCCCACCTGACGATCCGGTCGAGCGTCGATTCGCGAGCGTCCTGCGCGGCGTGCTCGTAGAACTCGCCCATGCTGTTGAGCGACAACATCCTGAGATACAGCGCCCGGATGGTTGCCGCGTCCATCGTGGTCGGGTCGCGGGCGGCATCGTCGTCACGCCGGAACCGGTACATGAACCCGTGCATGTAGCTGTACGTCTCCGTGGTGGCGGTTCCGTAGATGAGGTCCGTGGCGGCCCACGTCGTCTGGTACACCTCGGCGGGCACGGACGCCTTCTTCGCCTTGAGCCACTTCTGCCACGACTCCAAGGTGTCCTGCTTGCGCCCCGTCCGCCACATCCGCACCAGCTCGATCGTCTGGGCCATGTGGTAGGCGTGGCGGGACTCGTGCAGCAGCGTCGAGCGCATCGACACCGCGCCCTCGCCGAACGGCGACTTGCCCATCAGGATCGACGGCGCCGGGATCGCCGCGGAGCCGGTCGGGTCGACCTTGGCCGGTTCGTGACGGCCCCGGCTGGGCAACCACAACGCCACGTTCACCTTGCCCTCGGCCCACTTCCCGTCGCTCGGCGACCACGCCGTGTCACCGAGCTCGAGGTGGGAGCCGCGGACGAGCAGCTTGCGGTAGGCGGTCGGCTTGTCCGCGCTCGACGCCGCGCTCGAGGCGTCCTGTTCGAAGGCGCCGGGAGCCGACACGTTCGTCGGCTCCACCATCTCGACGACCGTCCACCCCTTGGGCAGCGTGGGTGCCGTCGCCTTTCCCCCGAGCGTCGTCGCCGTGGTGCGCAGCACGTGGAAGCGGTCGGGGTCGTTCACGATGACCGACACCTCCGGTGATCGTTGGGCGATGGCTGCGGCCTCGGCCTTGGTGGCGAACCCGGCGAATCGACCGGGTACCTCCCCCACCGGCACCAGTTCGTCGTCGATCACCTGAGCGCGCGGTGCCTTCACCTCGATCGGCTTGTCGAGCAGACCCTGCGTGCCACGTCGCTGCGCGACCATGCGGGTGACGGCGCGGTTGCCGGCGCTCGTCTGGAGATCGAGGAGGTGCGAGACGCTGCCGGTGACGTGGGGTCGAGGGCGCAGAGGCCTGGGCGTCGGCCGGCGCGCCGTCCTGACGGCGTGGGTCAACATCGGCGGTCAGCCCGCCCAGGCGTCGAGGTGCTTCTTGGTGTCGAGGAGATGACGCATCGCCAGCACCCGGCCTGCGCCGTCGAACGTCCAGACGTGCCACTCGTCGTCGTCGATCTCGTTGCCGGAATCCTTGAAGCGCACGCGCACCTGCAGCCGCGACGCCACGGTGTCGCCGTCCTCGAACACGGCTCGCAGCTCGAAGACGGGGAGCTCGATCGTCTGCTGGACGGCTCCGAGGAACGCAACGACGCCGTCATGCCCGTGACGTTGCTGCATGGGCGGGTACCCGGCGTCCTGCAGCGTGTTCGTCTCGTCCCACCGCTCCCACTCGACGTCGGGATGCATGTGGTCGAGGATTCCTTGGACGTCCCCGCGCCCGAACGACTCGTAGATGGCCCGGACGGTGTCTGCGTTGCTCATCTCGCCTCCCACTGCGCGGCGCGATCGTAGGCCCAGGCCGCGACGCGCCCAGGGCGGGAGCGGGCTCGGCGGCCGTTTCCCCTGTGCGGCCGGCGACCGTCGCCTGCCGACTCGGCCCCCATCGGGCATCTGCTACAGATACCGCTCGTCGCTCGTCGTTGGGACGGGCAGGACGAGAGACGTGTCGGGAGTTCGATGCCGCCGCCGGGCGACGAGATCGACGCCCGTGTCGTCTCCGTGTCGGGCCAGCCGCCGGGTGAGTCCGACGGCACGTTGGCGCTGATCCTGACGCTCGTCGGGATCGTGATCGGCATCGCCACCTCGGTGTTGTCGACCGTCATCGTGTTCATCGGCCTCAACGCGAAGGACTTCCCGACCCAGACGGCACCCGTCATCGCCGTCTTCGGCGTCGACGCACGATCCACCTCGCGGCGCCCGCCCCGAGCGTCCCGTCCCCACTAGCGTGAACGCGTGGGTGCCGACGGCGACACGTTCGCGATCGAGGTGCTCGGCCCGATTCGCGTCGTCGACGGCACCGGACGCGATTCGACGCCCTCCGGCATCCTGCAGCGACGGCTGCTCGCCCTCCTGGCGTTGCGGCGCGGCTCGGTGGTGTCGGCGGACGAGGCGATCGAGGCGGCGTGGCCGACGGACCGGCCGCGAGATCCCGCGGCGGCACTGCAGACCCACCTCTTCCGGCTCCGCCGCGTGCTCCCGCCCGGGGTCGTCGAGTCAGTGGGTGACGGCTATCGGCTCGACGCCTCGCGGGTGACCCTGGACGCCGACCGGTTGGCCGCCGCGGTCGTGGCTGCGGAGGTCGACGCCGACGCGGCGGACGTCGTCGAATCCCTGCTCGCACGCTGGCAGGGCCCGGCGTACCCGGAGCTCGTCGAGGTCGATGCGGGACGTCTCGCCGCGAGCAGCCTGGAGGATCTGCGCGTCCGAGCGATCGAAGTCGGGGCGGGCCTGGAGCTGCGTGCGGGGCGCCGAGCCGAGGCGATCGCCCGGCTCGCCGTGCTCGCCGACGAGCACCCGCTGCGCGAGCGGCCCCGATCCTTGCTGATGGCAGCGCTCGCCGAGGAGGGGCGCCGCGTCGATGCCCTGCGGGTGTTCGACGACTTCCGCCGCCTTCTCGGCGACGAGCTCGGCATCGACCCCTCGCCTGCGCTGCAGGAGCAGCACGCCGCCCTGCTGGGTGTCGGATCGCCGGCGGCGACGTCGTCGCCGGAGCGGCCGCACCCGCCATCGGTCGCCGCGTCGCCGCTGCCGATCGCGCTGACGTCGCTGGTCGGCCGGGACTCGCTCGTCGATCGCGTCCTGGGGTTCGTCGGGGCGTGTCGCCTCGTCACGCTGGTCGGCCCGGGCGGGGTCGGCAAGACCAGACTGCTGTTGGAGGTGGGCACTCGACTGGTCGCCGGCAACCCGGATCGGCCGGTGGTGTGGTGCGAGCTGGCGACCGCCGCTCCGGACGACGTGACCGGCGTCGTGGCGTCCGTGATGCAGATCGACGCCCAGCAGGGGACGTCGCTCGAAGACCGCCTGGCAACCGTGCTCGCCGGTTCCGAGGTCGTGGTGCTGCTCGACAACTGCGAGCACGTCCTGGACGACGTCGCTCGGCTGGTCGAGCACCTCCTTGCCCGCTGCCCTCGCCTCCACGTCGTCTGCACGACGCGCGAGCGGCTCCGAGTCCCGGGTGAGCAGCTGTGCGTCGTGCCGACGCTGCCGATCGACGACGAACACGATCCCGCCGCGCAACTCTTCGTCGAACGGGCGCGGGCCGTCGCACCCGACTTCGAGCCCGACGCGGCAGCAAGGTCGTGCATCGGCGAAGTCGTGCGCCGACTGGATGGCCTGCCGCTGGCGATCGAGCTCGCCGCGGCCCGGCTGCACACGATGGATGTGTTCAGCATCGCGGCCGCGCTGGACCGTCGATTCGTGCTCCTCGCCGCGGGACGCCGGACGTCGGCCCGGCATGGTTCATTGCGAGCCGCGCTCGCGTGGTCGGTCGAGATGCTCGACCGACGGGCGCGTGACGTGTTCAGCGAACTCGCCGTGTTCAACGGCGCCTTCTCCGTCGGTGACGTCATGGCGGTGAGCCAGCTCGATCGTGACACCGCGTCGATCGTCATCGATCTGCTAGCCGAGCGCTCGCTCGTCGCCCGCACGGCCGGGCGACGCTTCACGATGTTGGAGACGATGCGGGCCTTCGGCGCGGAGCAGCTCGTCGCCGACGGGCGCGCCGATCAGGTAGCGCGCCGCCACGCGGCGAGGGTCCTCGCCCGCGTCGAGCGCGCGCATCGCCGCCTGGCGACCGCCGACGGCGTGGATGTGCTGGGCGAGATCGACGCCGGGCTGCCCGAGCTGCGTGGCGCGCTGGCGTGGCTGCTGCAGGCGGGCGAGGTCGACGACGCCGCCCGGCTCGTGGTCGCCCTGCAGCACTTCGGCTACCTGCGGCTGCGTCCCGAAGTCCTGACGTGGGCGCTGCGGGTCACGGCGGCCGACCCCGGCGACGAGGTCGTGCTCGCGCCTGAGCTCTGGGCGATCGGCGCCATCGCGGCATGGATGGCCGGCGACCTCCAGGGGCAAGCGGAACGGGTCGACCGAGCTCTCGCCATCTCCGAGCGGCGGAACGCACCGCTGCCGGGATTCGTCGCGGCGGAGGCAGGCAACTCGGCGCTCGTCGAAGGACGCCTGGACGACGCCATCCACTGGAGCGAGGTCGCGGTCCGGTTGGAGCCGGACAACCACGGACAGGTGATCGTCGCCGAGAGCATCAGCGTGCTCGCTCGTACCTACCGGGAGGACCCGGACGCCGGTGCGGCGGCGACGCGTCTGCTCGAGATGATCGGGCCGAGCCGCACCGCCTACTCGGCGTTCGCCTGGTACTGCGCCGGCGAGGCTGAGCTGGGCCGTGATCCCAGCCTGGCCAGGCGTCGCTTCGCGCGGGCCCGGGAGCTGGCCGAGATCACCGGGTCGAACTTCGTGGCCGGGGTCACGGGAGTCTCGGACGCCTCGCTGGAGGCGCGCGACGGTGACCCGTACCGCGCCGCGGCGAGCTACCGGGAGCTCCTGGTGCTGTGGCGTCGAGCCGGCATGTGGGCCACCCAATGGACGATGCTGCGCTCGGTCGCCGCCGTGCTCGAACGAACGGGCCGCCACCGCGACGCGGCCGTCATGCTCGGGGCGGTCCTCGGGACCAGCGATGGACACCGCATCTTCGGGGCCGACGAGATCGCCCTCACCGAGCTGGGGACCCGCCTGTCCGCCCAGCTCGGCGACGACGAAGCCGCCCAGGCGCGAGCCGAGGGCGCGCGGCTCGACGGCGACGCCGCCGTCGAGCACGCCTTGGCCGCCCTCGGTCGCTGACTCACCACCGGGGGCCGGCGGGATCGATGCCGAGCACCGTCTTCCCGATGACCTCGTGCGTCAGCGCATCGGTGAACGGATGGAACCCGCCGCACCGGACGTCTCGGTAGAGCCGCTCCAGCTCGTTGCCACGGAACATCCCGCCGCCGCCGGCCACGTCCAGGGCGACATCGACGACACGCTTGGCGGCCTCGACCGCCCGCCACTTCATCGACGCGACCTTGGCGCCCCAGTACACCCCGTGATCGGCGCCGGCCACCCAGTCGTCGGCGAACCGATCGACCGTGCACCGGGCCGCATCGAGCTCGAGGTACATCTCCGCCACCTGGTGCTGGACCATCGGGTTGAACGCCACCGCGCCACGTTCGATCGCGATGGAGGTCTTGCGGTGGCTGCCGTCGGTGGCGAGCTCGAACGCCCGCTCGGCGATGCCGACGTAGACGTTGGCGATCAGCGTCAGCGCCCAGATGTTCATCGCCACGAGGAACGGGTCCGAGCCGTCCCCGGCGGCGACGACCCGGCCGATCCGGGCATCGGGCACGAACACCCCGTCGAGGATCGTGTCGTGGCTCTGCGTCGGCCTCATCCCGAGCGTGTCCCACGTCTCCACGACGGTCACGCCCGGGCTGGTGCGCTCGACGAACGCGTGCACCACCTGTGGACCACCCGGCGCCGCGGTGTCCATCGCATGCGCGCCGAGCCAGCGCCACGCCGGCCCGTTCGACCCGAACTGCTTGCGGCCGGTCAGCACGTAGCCACCGTCGACCCGCTCGGCCCGGCAGGTGGACAACAGCACCGGCATGTCGTTGCCCGTCTCGGCATGGCCGGCGGCGAAGACGTCGCCGTCGACGGCGGCACGCAGCATCCAGCGCGCCGAGCTGTCGCCCCACGCCTCGAGCTGGGCGGCCATGCCCGTCCAGTAGAAGTGCATCGTCGTCGCCAGCGCCGTCGCCGGTGCGTAGCGCGCCAGGCGCCGCTGGCTGGCGGCGAGCTCGACGAGGTCGAGGCCGCCGCCGCCGAGGTCGGTCGGCACGGCTGCGGCGAGGTACCCGAGACCACGCAGCTCGGCGAGGTCGGCGGCGAAGTAGGTGTTGGTGCGATCGAGGTCACCGGCTCGCGCCCGGAAGCGGTCGAGCGCATCTTCGGGCAGCGTCAGGCCTGACCCGGCGATCGTGGTGATGTCGGTGGGTTCAAGGGTCTCAGTCATGGCGGTGACACTCGACCCCGACGTTCGCGTGCGGCTCACACGCG
>JBEVOM010000045.1:0-37090 GCA_040507575.1 Ilumatobacteraceae bacterium | reverse complement strand
TTGGGGTGGGCGCGGGCGGGGGTGGGTTCACAACCCGCCGCCTACGGGGCTGGGGGGGGGGGGCTCGCGCAGCGCGCCCGCCGCCGGATGGTGCGTGACGACGAGGAGGTCCGTGGCGACCACCTGTGGATCGTCGACCAGCTCGTCGACAGAGGTCACGGCGGCGAACGGCACGCCGGCGGCGGCCAGCCGGTCCGCCGTCTCCCGCAGTGGCAACGTCGCCGCGACGGCCCGCACGCCGTCCATGAACGCCGCCGGGTCGAGATCGGTGGCGATGCCGAAGACGGCGCCGGCGCCGAGCCGCGCCGACGAGCTGCCGAGGGTCATGGCGCCCCAGCCGTCGATGAAGCGCACGCAACGCCGGCCCTGGGTCGCCGCGGAGCCGTCGACGACGCCGGCGTCGACGAGGGTCGGCCACCCCGCGCAATCCGTCCACGTGAACGCGACAGCGACGTCGAACATGGGGACGTCGACCTGCTGACCGCCGTGGCCTCGCTCACGGGCCAGCAGTGCCGTGACCGCGGCCTGGGCCGCAGCCATCGACGTGATCTTGTCGGCGATGGTGTGCGTGCCCAGTTGGGGCTCGTCGTCCGCCGACCGTTGCGTCGAGGCGAGACCGGCGGCCGCCTGGATGACGCTGTCGTAGGCCGGGCGGCCGGCATACGGCCCGGTCGGCCCGAACCCGGTGATCGACACGAGGATCACGTCGGCCCGCCGGGCTCGCAACGCGCCGTAGCCGACACCGAGTCGATCGGCGACGCCCGGGCGGAAGTTCTGCACCACGACGTCGGCACCCTCGACGAGCAGCAGCGCCGTCTCGCGGTCCCCGGGGTCGCGGAGGTCGAGCGCGATGGAGCGCTTGCCACGGTTGGCCATGTGGAAGAACGCCGACACGCCGCCATGGCTGGGCCCCGTGTGGCGCAGCACGTCGCCCGTGCCCGGTTGCTCGATCTTCACGACGTCGGCGCCCTGCTCGGCCAGGATGCCGGCGGCCCAGGGGCCGGCCAGCGCGGACGAGAAATCGACGACCCGGTACCCTGCGAGCGGCAGCCGCCTCGGTCGCTCCGTGCTGTCTGCCTGCTCCGTGCTGTCCCGCACCGTCATCGCCCAACCCCCGCATCGCAATCCGGTATCCTCAAACGCAAGAGCGGCATTCTACTGTCGATTCGGGAAGAGGTTCGATGACGATGGCCTGGCAGGAGCGGGCGATCGCCAACTCGGCGGCCGTCGCGCGCACGAAGCAGCGCAGCATCGAGCGCTCGCGCTCGATCATCGCGGCGACGCGTGGCACGACCATCGAGGCCCGGGAGAACCACACCGTCCAGCAGCTCGCCAAGCTGGCCGGCGTCTCGTTGCAGACGTTCTACCGCTACTTCCCGAGCAAGGACGACCTGCTGCTCGCGCTGCTCGAAGACGAGGTCGCGAGCGGGGTCGAGGAGATGCGGCAGATGGCCGAGGGGCACGCCCGGATGGTGGATCGCCTGCGTTCGATCGTCACCGCGCCCCTGCTCATCAGCCTGCGGCCCGGTCGGTCGGAGTTCGGCACCCGCCAGCACCACCGGCTGGCCGACCGCTTCCCGGAGGAGGTCGAGGGCATCGTGCAGATGTACATCGACGTCGTCGCCGAGATGCTGCGGGCGACCATCGACGCCGGCGAGGTCGAGCCGCTCGACATCGCGTCGACGTCCCGCAACATCGGGCTGCTCGCGCTGAGCCGCTACCACCACGCGGCCTGGGGCATGTTCGTCGACGATCCGCGGCGCGAGGCCGAGGAGCTCTGGGGGTTCTGCGCGCACGCCATCGGCGTGGCGGCGACCGCGCCCGATTGACCTGCCACGCGTTCGCCGCCGGCGGCCGGGGACCCGGCGGGAGAGTCCGCTTCGGAACATCGATCAGAACCGCACTATTGTGCGGGCGGGAACAACATTGCCTGACCCGGGGGGCCACATGACATCCACTCTCGATACGACCGCGGTCGACGGTCTCGTCGCCGTTCGCCGGCCGTACATCGACGGTCGCTTCGTGGAGGGCGCCGGCCCGTCGGTGAGCGTCGACAACCCGGCCACCGAGGCCGAGATCGCCACGGTCGAGGGCTGCTCGGTGGACCAGGTCGAGGCAGCCATCCTGGCCGCCCGGCGCTCGTTCGACGAGGGCCCGTGGTCGGGCGCGACGCGCGCCGAGCGCGTCGCCACCATGTTGCGCTTCGCCGAGCACCTCGACGCCCGGAGCGAGGAGCTGCGCACGACGCTCATCGCCGAGGCCGGCGCGACGGCGATGATGTTGGCCACGGCGCAGCTCGGGCTGCCGCTGCGGCATGCGCACGACGCCTGCGACCTGTACCTGTCGTTGCCCGAGCAGGAGTACAACCCGCGACCGGTCGACGAGGTCGCCGCGGCCGGGCGTGTGGTGGCCAGCGTCAGGGTCTTCGAGCCGATCGGCGTCGTCTCCGCGATCACCGCGTACAACTACCCCCTCTGGCTCAACATCTGGAAGGTCGTGCCCGCGCTCCTGGCCGGGAACAGCGTCGTGCTGCGACCGAGCCCGTTCACACCGCTCACCGCGCTGGTCCTCGGTGAGGCGGCCGACGCCGCCGGGATCCCCCCGGGCGTCTTCAACGTCGTCGTGGAGGGCGGCTTCGAGGGCTCCCACCTGATGACGACCCACCCCGCCGTCGACCACGTGTCGTTCACCGGTTCGACGACGGTCGGCCGCCAGATCATGGCCCAGGCGTCGGCGACGGTGAAGCGGGTGATGCTCGAGCTCGGCGGGAAGTCGGTCCAGCTGTACCTCCCGGATGCGGTCGATCGTGCGCCGACCGGATGCGCGGCTGTTTTCGCCAACCACGCCGGCCAGGCGTGCGTGGCGCCCACCCGGATGCTCGTGCCCAACGCCAGCAAGGCTGACGTCATCGAGCGGATGCGGTCCGTCATCGACCACCTCAGCGTCGGCGACCCTCTCGACCCGACGGTGCAGGTCGGCCCGCTGATCTCGGCCGCCCAGCGCGAACGCTGCGAGCGACTCGTCGCCGCAGCGGCCGCCGCGGGTGGTGACGTCGCGATCGGCGGCGGTCGGCCGGCCGGGCTCGACCGGGGCTGGTTCTTCGAGCCGACCGTCGTGGACGTGCCGGACAACAGCAACCCGATCGCCCAGGAAGAGGTGTTCGGGCCGGTGCTCACCGTGATCGGCTACGACGACGTCGACGAGGCCGTCCGGATCGCCAACGACAGCATCTTCGGCCTGGCCGGATACGTCTACGGCAACGACGTCGCCGAGGCGACCCGGGTCGGGCGACAGATCAGGGCCGGAACCGTCAGTGTGAACGGCGGCGCCGGCAGCGCGTACGGGTCGTCGGGTGGCCACACGCAGAGCGGCCTCGATCGCGAGCGAGGCCCCGAAGGCATCCGCGCGTACCAACAGATCAAGCACCTGGCGATCGGAAACCTGTGAGCACACCGACCACCACACCGGGCATCCCGATCCCTGTCCCCGACGAGCGCTCGGCCGGGTACTGGGCTGCCGCCGCCGATGGCGTCCTCGCCCTGTCCTGTTGCGACCACTGCGGCTACCTGGCCATGCCGCCAGACATCATCTGCGTCGGATGCCGTTCGACCGAGCCGTCGTTCCACGACCAGCCGGTCAGCGGCAACGGCACGGTGCGCTCCTGGACCGTGATGCGCGTCGCGTTCCTGCCCGGCTTCGCGCCGCTCGTGCCCTACACGTTGGCCGACGTCGAGCTCGACGAGCAGGCCAACCTCCGCATCGTCGCCCGCGTGCTGGCTGGCGAGGAGGTACTCGCCGTCGGTGCCCGCGCCCACACCGAGTTCGAGGAGATCGCTCCGGGCTTCAACGTGCCCGGCTTCGTCATCGAGGAGACCTCGTGAGCCATCGGTTCAACGCCCGCACCGACGTTGCCGTCGTCGGCTTCGCGCACAGCGACGTCAAGCGCCGTGCTGCGCACCCGCTCGGGGTCATCGCCCTCGACACCGTGCAGCGGGCGATCGCCGACGCCGGGCTGACCCCCGAGCAGGTCGACGGGTTCACGACCGGGTCCCTGCTGCCGTCGAAGGGCGGTCACGCCGTCGTGGACGGGGTCAGCATCGTCACGGCCAACTGGATCGCCCAGCACCTGCGGACCAACCCGCGGTTCTGCTCGGGGTTCCAGGGCTACGGCCAGCTGGCCGGTTCCGTGATGCTCGCCGTCGACGCGATCGCCTCCGGGGCCGCCGACTACGTGGTGCTGCACCGCGCCCTCCACAACCCGGTCGGCAAGTACCACGAGAACCCGATGACGCACGCCGAGGACGCCGATCAGTGGGTCGCTCCCCAGGGCTTCTGGGGTCCACCGGCGATGATCGCCCTGCCCTACAACGAGTACCTCCAGCGCTACGGCGCCCAGCGCGAGTCGATGGCCGCGGTCGCCGTCGAGGCCCGCAAGAACGGCGCCAAGATCCCGTGGTCGTACTGGCGCGACAAGCCCCTGACGGCCGAGGAGTACATCGATGCGCGGATGATCTCGGAGCCGATCAACGTGATCGACTGCGACATCCCCGTCGACGGTGTCGCCGCGTTCGTGTTCACCAGCGCCGAGCGGGCCAAGGACATGCCGAACAAGCCGGTGTACGTCGCCGGGTACGCCCAGGGTCACCCCGTCAACCCGCGCCTGCCGATGCACTGGACGCTCGACGACATCATGGACGGCGGGTTCGAGACCGCCCGGCGCCTCTGGGAGCACTCCGGGTTGTCGCGTGAGGACATCGACGTGCCTCAGCTCTACGACGGCTTCTCGCCGTTCATCTACATCTGGCTCGAGTCCCTCGGGTTCTGTGGTGTCGGCGAGGCCCACGAGTTCGTCCAGGACGGGCGCATCGACGCCGACCGCGGCGGCCTGCCGATCCTGTCCGGAGGCGGAGCGATCGGCAACGGCCGGATGCACGGGCTGCCGCAGATGGTCGAGTGCTACCTGCAGCTGTCGCAACGGGCCGGCGAACGTCAGCTGGCGAAGACGGACATCGGTCTGGCCTGCCATTCCTCGCCGCACTTCGGCGGCGGCGTGCTGTACAGCGCCGAGCGGCTGTGAGGCTGCGGCCGTCATGACCCAGGCGCCGGCGCTGTCGGTCGGCCTGGTCTGTGAGCCGACCGCGTCGGCCGTCGCCGAACTGGAGACCGGCGGCGTCGATTCGCTGTGGGTCGGTGGCCACGTCGCGTCGCCGAACCCGACACCCGAGGCGATGGTGCAGCTGGCCCGGCTGGCCGCCGTGTCCGAGCGGGTCCGCATCGGGACGTCGATCCTCCTCCTGCCGCTGTACGCCCCGGCGATCGTGGCCAAGCAGGTGGCCGACATCGACAACGTCACCGGTGGACGGGTCACGCTCGGGGTCGGGGTCGGTGGTGAGTACGAGGGGGAGTTCCGGGCCTGCCAGATCCCGCTGGCCGAGCGCGGCTCGCGGACCGACGAGGCGATCGGGGTGCTGCGGGCGCTGTGGACCGGCGAGGAGCAAACGCTGAGCGGGCCCCACTTCCCGATGGAGTCGGTCCGCATCCACCCCGCGCCGCGCCAGCCGGGTGGTCCGCCGATCGTGGTCGCCGGCCGCCAGCCGGTGGCGATGCGCCGAGCCGCCACCCTCGGCGACGGCTGGATGCCCTACCTGTTCTCGGCCCGTCGCTACGCCGAGTCGGTGTCCCAGATCGAGGGGTTCGCCGCCGCAGCCGGGCGCGACCTCGCGGGCTTCGAGTGGTGTGCGTTCGTGTTCGTCAACGCCGCGGCCGATCGTCAGGAGGCGCGGCAGGGTGCGGCGACGTTCCTGGGTGGCAACTACCGACAGGACTTCGACGCGATGCTCGATCGGGTCGCCGTCGCCGGTGCGGTCGACGACGTGGTTGCTGGCTTGCAGGCGTACGTCGAGGCGGGCGTGCGCCATCTGATCCTCGCCCCGGCCGCTCGTGAGGACCGCCCGGCGGTCGTGCGCTGCCTGCTCGATGAGGTGGTGCCGGCACTGCGGGAGTGATCGCAGCGCGCGTCGGGTCGCGCACGCCACTCGAGGCCGGCGCCGATCGCAGGCACACGACGTGTCACGGCATGTCGGCGATCTGGGCGCGCAGGGTGTCGACGGGACCCTGCGCACCCAGACATCGGTGCAGGCGGAGGGCGCCGTCGGCTCAGGCGCCGTCGGCCTCGAGGGCGGCGAGGTCGCGCTCGGCGTAGCGGCGGTGCGACGAGTACTCCTCCAGGAGCACCCGCAGGCACTCGGCGCCGCTGTGGGTCTCGGCGCCCCAGGCGGGGGCGATGATCGCCGTGCGCGGCCGCTCGAGATCGACCGCGGTGAGAGTGGCGAGCAGCTCGCGCAGCCGGCTCCGACGATCATGGAAAACGGTCAGCACGTCGCCGTAGGACGGCTGCGCCTCCTCGTCCAGGCCCAACTCGGCTCGCTGGTCGAGGGGGTAGTCCGTGGTCGGCACGGCGAGCGGGTGGAACGGGTTGTCGGTCTCGCGGTACTGCCGACTGATCCAGCAGTCGTCGGCGAACACGAGGTGCCGCAACGTCTCGACGAGTGACCACTCGCCGTCGACCCGTTCATGTCGCGCCGGCTCGGGCATGCGCTCGGCGCGGCGCAGCGTCTCGTCCCAGCGAGCTTCCAGCATCGCGAACAGGGCGCGGTAGTCGTCCGGAGCGCGCAGGCTGCGCAGCGCCACTCGTTCCGGGTACCGCCGATCGAGCTCCGCGGCGACGTAGCCGGAGACATCGACGTCATCGACGATGACTCGGCCGCCCCTGCCGTGCAGGCTCGACACCCGCAGGTCCTCGAGATACGACGCGACGATGATCGCACCGGACAGGTTGCAGTCCCGGAACCGGGCACCCTCCAACGTGCACGTGTCGAAGCAGGCGCCGCTGAGGTCGCGCTCGCGGAACGTCGCTCCACGCCGATCACCCCCAATCGGCGGATCCGCCGTCATCGTGCTGCGCCCCTCCAAGGCCTCGTGCCCCTCGACGATGTCCGGGGCAGTGTTGCCGTGGCGGGCAGCGCGGCGCTCGCCACGCCGCGCTGACCCTGGTCACGACTTGCCGTCAGCACGTCATCCGGCACGGAAGGCCATGGCGCGCATGTCGCTCTGGCGTCATCCAGGAAGTTCACGGAGGGGAAGCCGCTCAGGAAGACCGACCGGTGGGTGTTGCGGACGGACAGGGAGTGGGTGGAAGGTGATGGCACCGCTGTCGTTGGAGCTGACGTTGGCCGTCCATCAGCAGGCTGACGCCGGTGTCGCCGCAGCTCCACTCGACCGCCCAGCTGTGGCTCTCCACGGCGGCCCCAGGTGTGATCGCCAGGCAGATCGCTGTCGGCGCGCCGCAGTTCTCGTTTCACGATCACGGCCGATGCCCGCGCTGATCCCAGACTTCCTGCGCACGGCCGATGATCAGGGCACACGTTGCGAGGAGCTTGCGAGGCATGAGGCCTCCTTTTGTCGGCCGCCCGCCAACGTGGGAGAACCTCTGGCCTACCCCGGCGAGCATCGTCCGAAGCGCACGGGATGAAGCGGCTCACGATCGCCGGGGACCCTGGGCCGGGTCCTCACATGTCGGAGCGGCGCCTCGACCGACACGACCACGGCGGGCATCGCGCCATCTTGCTCGCCGACCGCGTCGTGTCGGCGGACGGGTTCACCCAGCAGGCCCGACGGTCCGGCGCCGGTCGGCCACCCCGTTCCCTGCCTGGTGGGGCGCGAGCACGCCTGACGCCCACGCGCCGATGTGGTCGGCGAGCACCCGGTGGCCGTCGTCGTTCGGGTGGATGCCGTCGGCGAGCTGGTCGGACGTGATGAGGTCGCCACCCTCGAGCAGCGTGACGTCGGCGCCGCGGGCGGCATCCTCGACGCTCGCTCGGAGGTCGGCCAACGTCGCCCCCTTGGCGTTCGGTGTCGTCTCGGCGTCGGGACGCACGACCGGTGAGACGACGAGGATCGGAACGTCGGGGTCGGCGGCGCGAACGGTGTCGATGAACGAGCGGGCGACGCCGGACAGCTCATCCGCGCTGTGCGGTGTCTGCGACCAGCAGTTGGTGCCGAACGCCAACGTCACGAGGTCGCCGCGGCGTGACGCCACGTGTCGCGCCGACACGGCCTCGCCGCGCGCCGATCCGGCGTACCCCATGTTGAGGACGTCGGCATCGAGCTCGCGGGCGACCGTCGCGGCCCAGCTCGTCGCCGGCCCGGAGGCCCCCCAGCCCTCCGTGATCGAGTCGCCGTAGCAGATCCACCGCGGCCCACGTGGTGCCGGCTCGATCGAACCGCCGACGCCGACGATGTCGAGGACCTCGGGCCGCATGCCCTCCGGGAGGTAGATGCGCGCGGTGCCGCCGCCGGGCCCGGCAACCGTGATCTCGTGCTCGCCGAGCGTCACCGGGGCCTCGTCGACGTGGACGTCACCCCTCCACGTCGCGATGGTGGTGCCAGCCGCCTGCCCCCGGTAGCCGAGGTCGGCGGTCGTCGTGCGGCACGTGATCGTCACACGTGGCGCGTCACCGCTCACGACGAGGTGGACGCCGGCCGGCACCTGCGCCATCGCCCACGTGTCGGGCGGGAGCAGGTCGTGGTCGGCGGGGTCGGCGCGGGGGTACGGGACGCCGCCGGCGGCGGCATACCCCACCCCCCGCAGGTACTCCTCAGGGGCCATCAGGGGTACCCACCAGAGGAAACCACCCCCGACTAGTCAATGATTCGACTCAGATCGACGTCACGGTGGACCGAGGCGGCCGGCTCGATCTGCGTGTCGATGCCGAGCTTCTCCAGGCGCGGGATGACCTCGGTGCCCAGCAGCTCGATGTTGCGCATCACGGCCTCGTGGGGCAGGTGACCGAACTGGATGTAGCAGATCAGCTGGTCGACGCCGAGGTCGGCGTAGCGCTTCATCTTCTCGAAGCACTGGTCGGGGTCGCCGACGATGATCATGTCGGCCTCGTCGAACACGCTGAGGTCGAGGTCGCCAGCAGCACGGGCCGAGAGCAACGGGAACACCTCGTCGCGTTGCTCCTGGGTGTAGTGGGGCAGCTCCCACTCCAGGGTGAACTCGGCGATGTGGTGGTACCACCACCACACGGCGTCCCAGATGCCGTTCTTCTCGGCCTGGGCGCGGGACTCGGCGCAGTGCACGAGCGTGTAGGCGGCGACCTTGTTCGTCGTCACCCGGGTGAGCGGCGTGGGGTTGGCGGCGGCGGCGCGGTACGTCTTGATCTGATCGGCCAGCTTGTCGAGCGGACGCATGATCGACAGTGAGAGCGCCCCGAGCCCGAACTTGCCGGCGAGCGCGGCGCTGTCGTCGCTGACCGTCGCCATCCACGCCGGCGGGTGCGGGTCCTGGAACGGCTTGGGGGTGACCATGCGGCGGGGGAAGTCGAGGTACTTGCCGTGGAACTCGAAGTACTCGGACTCCCACATCTGCACGACGGCCTCGATGGCCTCCTGCCACTGCTCGCGGCTGTTGTCGCGATCGACGCCGAACGCGGTCTGCTCCATCGGGGTCGAGCGGCCCGTTCCCCACTCAACGCGACCGTGGGACAGGATGTCCGCCGTCGCGACCTTCTCGGCCACGCGCATCGGCGGACCGAAGCCGTGGGGCATCAGCGAGACCCCGAAGCCGAGGCGGATGTTCTCGGTGCACTGCGAGAGCGCACCGATGAGGACCTCGGGGGCGGGGGAGTGCGACCGGGCCTCGCGGAAGTGGTGCTCGACGTGCCAGCTGGTGTTGAAGCCCATCTGATCGGCGAGCGTGATCTGGGCGATGGCCTCGGCATACGCCTTCTGCTCGTGCTCGCGCTGGCCGTACGGGTGCGGCTTGTCGCCCCACGGCCGAGGCACGTCCACTTCGTACAGCAGGTCCAACTTCATGCGAGCCCCCTTGACCCTGGCGATGGTGTTCACGATCGTGAACACCATCATTCGCAGCTGTGAACAGCGTACGAGGCCGGTCAAGTCGTGTCAAGGCGTCCCGTGGCCGTCGCCGCCGATTGTCGCAGGCGCTCGGCCAGCTGCTCGATCTCGGACGTGCGCAGCGGCCGGTCGAACCCCGTCGCGGTGAGGGCGAGCGCGACCTTCCCGCCGGGACCGAAGATCGGCACGGCGATGATGTTCACGGCGTGAGGCCCATCGTGGCGCAGGTCGGGGAAGTAGTGATCGCCCCGACGGAGGGCGTCGACGGTGTCGGCCAGCCGGTCACGCACCTCACCGGCATCGTCCTCGCTCGAGAGCGCCACCAGCATGTCCGAGACGCGAGTCGTCGCGTCGGCCTCGCCACCGACCGCGAAGCCGCGAGATCGGATGCGGGCGAGCTCACCGCGGTAGCGGGCGATGTCGACGCCGCCTCCGTCGATCCCGGCGCGCAGCCACGACGTGATCTGCTCCTCGTCGGCCCACGCCAGGAACACCGTGCCCAGGGGAGGGGCCAGCGGGAAGCGTTGCCCGGGACGTGACGGCGTAGCGGTCGGAGGGGCACCAGTGGTGTCGACGATCAGGATCTCGCCGTGCTCGACCGCGCTCACCACGACCGTCGTCGCGGTGGCGGTGGCCACCGCCACCATCTCACGCCGGGCCCGGTCGACGACCGGATCGGCGAGCGCGGCGGCCTGACCGATCGCAACGAGCGCGAGACCGAGGCGGTACGTCGCCCGCCGGCTGCGTGCGACGAGACCGGCGTCGTTCAGCGTCGTGACGAGTGAGTGGGCCGTCGCCTTGCTGATCGTGAGCTGGCTCGCCAGCTGCGAGACCGTGAACTCTTGGTGCGGATGGGCGCCGAGGAGGCGCAGGATCGCTGCGGCGCGCTCGACCGCCGGTGTGCGACGCGAGCGGTTCGTCGATCCGTCGCGCTCGTCCACGCCGCCCAGGATGCCCGATCGGGGCTCTCCGCAGCGCTTCGCCCAATCAGCTGAAGTCGTGCAATCGTGTTACGGTTGCCGACCGCGGCGACCCGGGGGTATGGAGCGAAGCGACCCGAGGGGCATGGTCCGCAGCGCCGCCCGAGCCGAGGAGATCCATGAGCACCGAGCTGGACATCGACCTGAGTCCACAGCGCTTCGGCCAGGGGATCCCGGTCGAGGACTTCGAGTTGCTGCGGCGCGAGGCTCCGATCTGGTGGAACGAGCGCGAGGCCTGCTGGGTGGTGTCGACCCACCCGCTCGTCGAGCGGATCAACCGCGATCCCGGCCACTTCTCGAGTCAGAAGGGCTCGGGCATCGGTCCTCCCGATGGCTCGACGACGGCTCGCCGCCCGTCGATCCTCGTCGAGATGGACCCGCCCGTCCACACGTCCTATCGCCGTCTCGTGATCCGGCCGTTCACGCCCCGGTCGATCGGCGAGTGGGAGGCCAAGGTGCGCGAGATCACGCGTGACGCGGTCGCCGAGTTCGTCGCCGAGGGCGGCGGCGACTTCGTCACCGGCGTCGCCGCCCGGGTGCCGTTCCGCGTCATCGCGACGATGCTCGGGGTGCCGTACGAGGACGAGCGGGCGCTGTTCGATCTCTCCAACAAGATGATCTCGAACTCGGATCCCGACTACCGCAGCGCGCCCGAGGACGGGCCTCGGGCGATCGTCGCGCTCGACGATTACGCGTCGGGGCTGCTCGACGAGCACCGCGACCTGCGGGCCAAGGGATGCCCGGCGGAGGACCTCACTGATCACCTCCTCGGATGCGAGATGAGCGGTGCTCCGCTCGACCAGGCCGACCTGGAGAACTTCGTCCGCACGTTCATCACGGGCGGCTCGGAGACGACGCGGCACCTGATCTCGAACGGGCTGGTGGCGTTGCTCGAGCATCCCGATGAGCTGGCGCGGTTCGCGGCCGGCGAGGTGGAGACCGCGCCGATGATGGAGGAGATGTTGCGGTACGTGACGCCTGTGATGCACCACTCGCGCGCCACCACCGAAGACATCACCATCGAAGGCCCGCACGGGAGCACGGACATCAAGGAGGGTGACCGCGTCGCGTTGTGGATGTGGTCGGCCAACCACGACGAGAACGTGTTCCCCGACCCGATGCGCTTCGTGGCCGACCGGTCGCCCAACCCGCACACCGCGCTCGGTGGTGGCGGGCCGCACTATTGCCTGGGTGCGGCGCTCGCCAAGCTGGAGACGGCGGCGATCTTCGAAGAGCTGCGCCCGGTGCTCGGGCGGATGGCGATCGACGGACAGGTGGACCGGGTGTGGTCGTCGTTCGTCAACGGCATCAAGCGCCTCCCCGTCGCCGTCGACCCCTCCTGACGAGCGGACGACGACGATCCGACCGACGAGAAAGGCCCATCCGACATGTCCCTGACCGAATTTCGGCTCTCCCCGACGGACAACGATCCGGTCCCGAGCTACCCCGACCTCCTGCGCCTCGACGACAAGACCGTGCTCGTGGTCGGCGGCGGGCTCGGCATCGGCCGCCAGATGTCGCACGCGCTCGCCTCGGTCGGTGCCACGGTCGTCTGCGTCGACATCATCGAGGAACGTGCCGCGGCCGTCGCCAAGGAGGTCGGTGGCATCGCCAAGGTCGGCGACGCCACGAACCGTGAGGACATCGAGCGGATCGTCGACGAGACGGTGGCGGAGACGGGTCGCCTCGACGGGTTGGCCGACATCGTCGGCATCGCCCAGTGGTCACCCCTGCTCGACATCACCGACGACATCTACACGCACCAGTTCGACAACTGCTTCCGCCACGCGTTCCTCGCCATGCAGGCCGTCGGCAACGCGATGAAGAACCTCGGGACCACGGGTTCGATGGCGTTCGTGGCGTCGGTGTCGGGCATGACGGGTGCGCCGAACCATGCCATCTATGGCGCGGCCAAGGCCGGGCTGATCTCGCTCGTGCGCACCGGGGGCCTCGAGCTCGCGCAGTACGGCATCCGGGTCAACGCGGTGTCGCCGGGGAACACGGCGACACCGCGCGCTCGCGGTGGGACGCCGCTCGAGCAGCCCCCGCAACCGGCCGACCACATCCCGCTCGGGCGAGTCGGGCGGCCCTCCGACATCGCCCGCGCTCTCCTCTTCTTCCTGTCCGACCTGTCCGACCAGATCACCGGGCAGACGCTCGTCGTCGACGGCGGCGTGAACGTCAAGTTCGGCTACCAGTCCGCGCTCCGGACATCGGGGCTGACCGGACAGGCGACCTGAAGGACGGGCCGGCCCGGAGCCGCGCCTCGTCACCGCGGCAGCGGCGCCGGAAGGGCGGGCGGCCGCAGGGCGCCGACCTGGAAGAGGACGTCGAGCTCGTCGCGCACACCCCAGTGCTCGCTGAGCCGGCCGTCGCGGACCTTGAAGAAGTGGGCCGTCTTCATGGCGTAGGGCTTGCCGGTGGGCTCGATGCCCTGCGGCGCGATCGTGTTGATCCCGTGGGCCGTCGCCCGCACGGCGACCACGTCGGCGGTGGCGACGACGTCGTGCAGCTCGTAGTGGATCTGCAGGACCTCGGTGACGAACGTGAGGACGGCGATGTAGCCGTCCGGGCCCGGCGGCAACGGGACCGGCGAGCCGTGATCGACGAAGTCGTCGGTGACGAGGTCGCGGATGCGCTCGAGGTCCCGTGTGTTGAGGGCGTCGAGCGTCGCGAGAGCGAGAGATTCCGGGGAGGTGGCAACAGTCGCTGCTGGAGCGTGGATACGCGGCGATGACCATCGCTGCCCTCGCCGACGCCGCGGGGGTCAGCACCCAGACGATCTACAACTCGGTCGGCAACAAGGCTGCCGTCATCAAGGCCGTGTACGACGTGACGCTGGCCGGTGACGACGATCCCCGACCGATGAACGAGCGTCCGGAGTTCCAGGCCCTCGCCGACGCGACCGACGCGGAGGGTCTACTGCGGGCGTACGGTGCGCTCGGCCGCCAGCTCGCCGAGCGGGTCGGACCGCTGCTGCGGGTGTTGCTGACGAACGACGACGACGACGTGCGTGCGTTCGCGGCGACGATCGACGGCGAGCGACTTTGCGGCAACGGCGTCACCGTTGCGCACCTGGCCCGTTCGTTCGGCCTACCACCGGGCATGACCGAGCAGCGGGCCACCGACATCGTCTGGACACTGACGTGACCGGACGTCTACGACCGCCTCGTGCGCCAGCGGGGCTGGTCGCTGGACGACTACGAGCGCTGGCTCAGCGGGGCGATGATCGCGATGGTGGCACCGCCCGTGCCGTCCGTGCCGTCCGTGCCGCCCGAAGGGGCGCAGGGTGGTCGCCGCCGAGCCTGATGACCGACGGGCGTGCTGGCGCCCGTCGACGATCATTCGGACCGTCAGCCCATGAGGTCGACGACGGTCTTGCCGCTCATCTCGCGGAACAGCAGGCGCCCGGCCGCCTCCATGTGCACGCGCCAGAAGTCCTCGGCGGCGCGGCCGTCGCCGGTTCGCACGATGACCAGCAGCTTGGCGTGGGCCTTCGTGCCCTTCTCGCGATTGATCCGACCGTGCGTGCCCGGGCGCGGGTCGTCGCGCGACGTGATCTGGATGATCTGGCGGTCGATGATGTCCTGCAGCATCCCCGACAGCATCGCCATGGTGTGGTTGCCGGCGACCTCGACGAGGTCCTGGTGGAACCGCGTGCTCGCCACGGCATGGGCGGCGCGGTCGTCGAGCGCCGCGTGCTCCTCGGCGAGGCGGGCGTCGAGGCGGTCGAGGGCGGCGCGCTTGCTCCGTCGCTCGGCGAGCATCCGGGCCGCCGCTGGTTCCAGGGCGAGGCGGGCGTCGTAGACGTCCCGCAGGCCGACTCCGTCGTACTGCAACAGCAGCGCGGCGTACCGGGCGGCCACGCCGATCTCCGGCGTCCGCACGCGCGCCCCGCCCCGCGATCCGCGATGGATCGAGATCAGTGCCTCTGACTCGAGGAGCCGGAACGCCTCGCGCAGCGTCGGGCGGCTGACCCCGAACTCGGCCATCAACTGGGCCTCCGGAGGCAGTGCGTCACCCTCGACGAGCTCACCGCGAACGATCCGCCGGCGCAGCTGGTGGGCCACCAGCTCGGCGGTCTTCGGGATGCGGACGTGCAGGTTGGAGGGAATCGTTCGCATGAGGGTCGGCGCCGGCCTGGCGCCCGCGGAGCATACCGCAACACCCGTTCGGCGCGGGTCGATGGCGTGATCGGCGGTCGACTACCGTCCGCACCAGTCGAACGAATCAGTGAGACGAATGGAAGGCGCCTGGCGGCGTCCGGGATTGGTCGAGGAGCATCGCATGGATTTCGACTGGACGGCGGAGGAAGTGGGGTTCCGGTCGGAGCTGCTGACGTTCATCCGGGAGAACGTGCGCCCCGATTGGACGCACCACGAGCGGGAGATGCCCGAACCCGAGGATCGCGAGGCCGTCCTGACGTTCTGCCGGGCGATGGGAGAGCGCGGGTTCCTGACCCCGCACTGGCCGAAGGAGTACGGCGGGCGCGAAGCGTCGCCATGGGAGCAGGCGATCGTCAGCGAGGAGATCTGGGCGGCCGGAGAACCCCGCGGTCCGCAGTACATGAACACCAACTGGATCGGACCGGCGCTGATGCTGGCCGGTACCGAGGAGCAGAAGGCGTTCCACCTGTCGATGATCTCCCGGGGTGATGCGATGTGGTGCCAGGGCTTCTCCGAGCCCGAAGCCGGATCGGACCTCGCGTCGCTGCGCACGTCCGCTGTGCGCGACGGTGACAGCTACATCGTCAACGGCCAGAAGATCTGGACCTCCTACGCGCACACCGCCGACTACTGCTTCCTGCTCGTGAGGACCGACCCGAACGCCGAGCGCGGCGAGGGCATCTCGATCCTGCTCGTGCCGATGGACACGCCGGGGGTCGAGGTCCGGGACATCCCCAACGCCTGGTGCAAGCACGTGATCCACGAGATCTACTTCACCGACGCCGTCGTACCGGTGGCCAACCGACTCGGCGACGAGAACAAGGGTTGGGAGATCGTCCGTGCCGTCCTGGCCAACGAGCGGGTCGGAGTCGGCCGACACGAATGCGCGGCGCGGACGCTCGACGGCGCGGTGGCCGATGCCGAGGCGGCCGGCGTCGACGTCGAGGATCCGGCCATCGCCGACACGCTCGGCATCGCCTACGCCTGGACCGAAGCGGCCCGGGCGATGAACTACGCCGCCGTCAACGAGCGGGTCCACGAGGAGACCGGCCGCCGGCCCCTCGCGGCAGTCTCCCGCTCGGTCACCGGCCCGATGGAGGGCGTCGTCGCCGCGGCGACAGCCGAGGTCCTCGGCGACCTGGCCCTCGTCAAGGGCAGCGTCGCCGAGCGCCAGAACGCCATGGGCACGATGGCGCCGATCGCCGCCGGCAGCCTCGAGGTGCAGCTCAACCTGATATCCCGCCTCTGCTTGAACCTCCCGAAAGGCTGACAGATGGACCTCACACTGGATGCCGAGCAGGAGCAACTGCAGGATGCTGTGGCAGCGATCATGCGCCACCATCCCGTCGTCGACCGAGCCCGCCAGCTCGGCGAGAAGATGGACCTCGAGCTGCTGGGCGCGTTCGACGCCAACGGCTACCTGGACGTCGTGCGCGACGCCAGCGCCGTGGAAGGCGTGCTCGTCGTCGAGCAGGCAGCCAAGGGAGGCGCCCTGGCTCCGATCGCCGCCCGGGTCCTGGCCGGGCCGCTGGCCGGGATCACCGACCTGCCACCGGCGATCGGGCTCGTCGACCGTGCCGGCGCCATCGTCCGCTACGCCTCGGAGTGCGAGGCGTTCCTCGTGCTCGACGGCGACCGGGCCCGGCTGGCGTCGTCGGACGACGCCGACGTCGAGCCGGTCGACACGATCCTCGGCGCCCAGTACGGGCGGGTCACGGTGCGTGGTGGCGACGACCTGGGCGACGGCTCGGGCGACCGGTTGCGCCGCGCCTGGCAGGTCGCCATCGCCGTCGAGGTCGGCCAGACGGCGCTCGCCGCAGTCGCCATGACGGTCGAGCACGTCACGGGGCGATACCAGTTCGGCAAGCCGATCGGCGCGTTCCAGGCCGTGCAGCATCGCCTGGCCCGTTCGTACGGCATGGCGACCGGCGCCCTCTGGCTGGCCCGCCGAGCCAGCTGGTTCAACACCGACGAGTACCTCACGGCGTCGGCCGCGGCGTTCGCCTGCGAGGCCGCGGACAGCACCTACACCAACTGCCACCAGGTGTCGGGGGCCATCGGCATCACCGCCGAGTACGGCCTGACGCTGCGCACGCTGCGCCTCTACGCCCTGCAGCGCGAGCTCGGCGGCAAGCGGGCCCATGGTCGCCGCGTCGCCGCGGCTCGCCGCGCCCGGGGCGCCACCGACCTCCCGATGCCGGTCCATCCAGCCATCTGACGCCCGCCCTGCGCCGGCTGCGACGCGGCACGTGTCGATCTGGGCGCGCACGGTTTCGACATCGAGACCGTGCGCGCCCACACATCCGTGCGACCACCACCCGCGGCGCGGGGGCGGGGTCACCGGGAGTTGCGGCGGCGCAGCTCCACGAGGGCGGGGGCCGGGTACTCGCCGCGACCCGGGCTCCAGCCGGCCTCCAGCTTCTGCTGGGCGATGCCTCCGGGCTCCCAGATGTGGCACGTGCCGAGCACCCACGGCGAGGGTGTGTAGTCCGCCGGTGTGGTGGCGTGCACCCGCTGACGGGCCTTGTGCGACGTCAGGGACTGCATCACCGCCGGCCCGAGCCCGCGCGCGACCTGGTCGAGGTGGGTGCAACCGTGGACGCCGGCGACCCGCCGCTGCACCTCCTTGGTGAAACCGCGCCCGACGCTCACCCCCACAAGACCGGCGAACGCCGGCTCGATCTCGGGGCACTCGGTGTGCGGGAACGCCCGCATCTCGATCGCCGCCTCGGTGATGACGAGGTCAGCGAGCCCGATGGCGACCCGCAGGAACAGGTCGTGTTGGAGGCTGCGCACCTCGGTCCCGTCGGCCCACGGCCGTTCGTCGACGAGATGTCCATCGACGCGCATGGTGGAGTCGTCGGTGCTGACCTCGTACGTGATCGTCCGCCGGTGCACCATCGGGTCGCCGTTGTCGCCCACGGTGTCAGGTCCGGGGCAGGCCGAGCGCCCGCTCGGCGAGGATGTTGCGCATGATCTCGTTCGACCCGCCGGAGATCGTGTACGCCTTGGCGTAGAGCAACTCGTCCTGCCAACGGCCACCGTCGACGGCGTCCGGATCGCTGCCGGCCAGCGTGCCGGCGGCGCCCTCGAGCCCGACGCCGTAGTCGGCCATCTCCTCGTTGAGCTCGGCGAACGACACCTTGCCGATCGGCGCGTCCTGGACCCGGATCTCGCCGCGTCGGCGGCGCTCCACGGTCGCCCGCGCCAGCAGCGTGATGATCTCGATCCTCGTCGCGAACCCGGCCAGCGCCTGGCGCACGAGGGGATCGTCGGCCGCGGTGCGGCGTCCGGCCGGCGTCGCCCGGGCCAGGCTGCGGAGGGCCTCGAAGCCCTGGCGGAGCCCGGCGACGTTGCCCCCGACGCCGGCCCGCTCCTCCGACAGGCTCGTGGTCGCGACCCGCCACCCGTCGTTCTCGACGCCGATGAGGTACTCGGCCGGGACGCGCACCCCGTCGAGGAAGACCTCGTTGAAGTCGCTCGTCCCCGTCATCTCACGCAGGGGACGCACGTCGATGCCGGGCAGAGACAGGTCGAGCACGAACGCGCTGATGCCGGCGTGCTTGACGGCGTCCGGGTCGGTGCGGGCGAGGAGGTAGCCCCAACCCGCGAACGCCGCGTTCGTGCTCCAGACCTTCTGGCCCTCGACGACGTAGACGTCACCGTCGCGGGTCGCCCTCGTCTTCAGCGACGCGAGGTCCGAGCCGGCATCGGGCTCGCTGAACAGCTGGCACCAGACGTCTTCGAACGAGCGGATGCGGGGGAGGAAACGCCGCTTCTGATCGGGCGAGCCGAACGTGATGAGCGCGTGGGCGACGAGGCTGCCGGCGCCGATCGGCACGGGGGCCTGGGCCCGCTTGAGCTCCTCGCTCACGATGAAGTCCTCGATCGGATCGGCGCCGGAGCGGCCGCCGAACTCCTCGGGCCAGTCGGCGCCGACGAGCCCCTCGGCGTACAGCTGGGCACTCCACGTGCGCAGCAGCGCCAGCTCATGGTCATCCTCGGGCGACCGGGTCCCGGTGCGATAGGGGAGATCGGGCGCGTTCTTGACGATGAACGTCCGCACCCGCTCGCGGAACGCCTCGAACTCGCTGTCGTCGGCCGGGATCGGCTCGGACGGGTTGCTGAGATCGGTGGTGATCGTCACCGAACCATGGTACTTCGCTCGAGGATCCGGACCCGAGCCGCGTACGATCGCCGACCATGCCCGTCGCCGACACCCGACGGCCGGTGGCCATCGTCCTGGGCGGGATGGGGATGGCCGGCCGGTTGCGCGCCGCAGGCGTGCCGTGCGAGATCTTCGATGCCGTCGAGTTGGGGACACCCCCCGCCGGGTTCCGCGCCGAGATCGCGGTCGGCGGCTACGGCGCGCCGGAGGGCGTCGTGCCGTGGCTCGACGGGGTGCGCTGGGTGCACCTGACCGGCGCCGGCACCGACAACGTGCCCGACGAGGTCTTCGTCGACCGAGTGGTGACGCACTCTGCCGGCGTCAATGCGTTCCCCGTCGCCGAGTTCGCGTTCGCGACGATGCTGGCGTTCGAGAAGCACCTCCCCGCGTCGTGGGTGACGGAACCGCCGGTCCGGTGGGCGCGAGCCCGGCTCGGCACGCTGGAGGGGCGCCGACTCGGCATCGTCGGCCTCGGTCACATCGGCACGACGCTGGCCGCGATGGCGCGGCCGTTCGAGATGGAGATCCGGGCCACGACCGGCAGCCAGGCGGACGGCGAGCGCGGGGGTGTCGCGCTCACCGACCTCCGCTCGCTGTTCGCGTGGGCCGACCACATCGTCCTGGCCGCCCGGGGCGGCCCGGCGACGCGCCACATGATCGACGCGACCGTGCTCGCCGACGCCAAGCCGGGGATGCACCTCGTCAACATCGGTCGCGGCTCGCTCGTCGATGAAGACGCGTTGCGGGTCGCGCTCGACGACGGTCGGATCGCGTTGGCGTCACTGGACACCGTCGAGCGCGAGCCGCTGCCGGCGGGTCACTGGCTGTTCCGCCATCCGAGCGTGCGGCTCAGCCCCCATGTCGCTTACGCCAGCCCGGCCACGGGGGGGCGTGGCGTCGAGCGCTTCGAGCGCAACCTGCTGCGATACGTCGACGGCGAGCCGCTCGGCGATGTCGTCACGCCCCAGATCGACCCGCGCTCGACGCGACTCACCGTCGCCGACTGAACCGATCGTCGCGTCGCGACGTGGATGCCCGGCCGGTCAGCTCGGGATGCCGTCGGGGTAGCGGCTCTTCAGCTCGCGCACCATGATCTTGCCGGTGTCCTGGCGGGGCAGGGCGTCGTCGAACACGATGAGCCTCGGCACCTTGAACGACGCCAAACGATCCCGTAGATGGGTGCGGATCGCCGCCTCGTCGACCCCGGCCTCGGCGTCGACGTGCGCGACGAGCGACTCGCCGTACTGGGTGTCGGGGACTCCGAACACGACGCAGTCCCTCACGCCGGGCAGCTCGAACACGGCTGCCTCCACCTCGGCCGGGTAGATGTTGACGCCACCGGAGATGACCATGTTCGAGCGTCGGTCGGCGAGGAACAGGTAGCCGTCCTCGTCGAGGTAGCCGCAGTCGTACGACGTCACCAGACCGTCGAACTCGACGGAGGCCCGCTTGTCCGGGTCACCGTGGTAGGTGAAGTTGGGCAGGCCAGGGTGACGGGCGTAGATGTCGCCGACGACCCCGACGGGCACGTCGTTGCGGTCGGAGTCGAGGATCCGTACCACGCTGCCGGCGAACGGTCGCCCGACCGTGCCCGGCTTCGCCAGCCACTCCTGCGGGGTGCACATCGTGACGGCACCGATCTCACTGGAGCCGAACGACTCCCACACGATCGGACCCCACCAGTCGATCATCCGCTGCTTGACGTCGGCCGGACACGGCGCCGAGTTCGTGATGACGTGGTCGAGCGAGCTGGTGTCGTACTTCTGCTTGATCGCATCGGGCAGGTTGAGCATCCGGACGAACATCGTGGCGACGACCTGTGCGTGGGTGATGCGGTGGCGCTCGACGATGCGCAGCATCTCCTCGGCGTCGAAGCGCAGCATGACGACGACGCGGCCCGGGATCTCGAACGAGGCGCGGGCGAACGAGCCGGGAGCGCCGTGGTACAGCGGCGCGGGGACGACGCTGCGCATGCCGGGACGGAACTCGTACAGCTCCTGCCACATCTCACCGGCGACCCGGCGTTGCTCGTCGGTCGTCAGCGGCTCGCGACGCACGCCCTTCGGGCGACCGCTGGTCCCCGACGTGTAGTACATCGCGCCGGGCGACGGAGCGAGCGCCTCCGTGACCGGCGTCTGTTCGGCCAGCCACGCGTCGTACCCGGCCTGGTCGGGCCACGCGGCGTCGACCGTCAGCCCGTACGCCTCGACCAGCTCGTCCGACGTCGGGACGACGATCGACGGCACCGAGGACGTCGAAGCCGCCCGCTCGGCGAGGAGGTCGGCGTGACCGACGACGACCTCGGCGCCGCTGTCCTCCAGCGCGTACGCGACCTCGGCGTCGCGCCAGTGCCAGTTGAGGGCCACGTTGTACGCGCCCAGCAGGTCGAGCGCCAAGGTCGTCTCGAACCACGACGTGTCGTTGCGCAGCAGCGTGGCGACGACCGAACGCGGACCGATGCCCATCGCCCGCAGGCCGCCGGCAAGGAGTCGGGCCCGCTCGCGGATCAGCGCCTTGGCGACGACCCGATCGCCGAGGACCACGACATCGTCGTCGACGTCGTCGAACGGTCCGGCCGGCGGCGTCGTGCCCGTCGTCGTCACGGCGTCGCCGTGGAGTGCGCGCTGAGATGGTCGCGCACGCTCGCTTCGTTCACGCGCCGACCGTGATGGCGGCGCGGTCGAGCGGACCGCGCAGCAGATCCTCGTAGTTCCGCCAGTAGAAGGCATCGCGCTCGTCCGCGGTGCAGGCCTCCTCGTCGAGCGCGGCGTCGAAGCGCTCGATCGGGTTGCGGGTGCCCTCGATGTGCGGGTAGTCGGACGAGAACATGCAGACGTCGGGTCCTGTGTTGTGGATGATCCATCCCGCCGGTTCGTACGGATACGGCGTGACCCGGACCTGGCGCTGCACGTACTCGCTGGGCTTCATCGACAGGGCTCGGATGCGGTCCTCGTTCCTCTTGAACGCCGTCGCCGACGCATCGAGGAGGCGCATGAACCCGGGCATCCACGACGCACCGAGCTCGATGGCGCCGACCCGTAGGTCGGGGAATCGCTCCAGCGTCCCGTCGATGATGAGGGCGGCGAGGTTCTGCGTGACCGGGTTGTTGATGGTCATGAACGACGTCGAGATCATCTCGTTGTCGCCACCGACGAAGTCCTTCACGGGTGCCTGGCCGTTGTTGCGGTAATCGGCGTTGTAGAAGCGGGTCGACTCGGAGTCGAGGTGGAACAGGATGGGGACCTGGGCCTCTTGCGCCGCGGCCCACACCCCGTCGAGGCCGACGTGGCTGATCGAATGGCCGGGGGGGCAGAACGACGACAGCAGCAGACCGGCCGCGCCCTGGTCGATGGCGTCCTGGGCGAAGCGAGCGGCACCATCGAGATCGGAGAGCGGCACCGAGACCGTCGGCATCAACCGGTCGTCGACGGAGCAGAAGTCGAACATCATGCGGTTGTGGGCGGCGGCGACGCCATAGGCCAAGCGGAGATCGCCCGAGACCTCGGACTGCCGCAGCGGTCCCAGGTGGACCGACGTGAACACGAGCTGCGACGTGAACCCGAGGAGGTCGAGGGCCCAGGGCCGATCCTCCTTGACGAACGATCCGGCGGCGAGCCAACCCTTGAACCCGAGCACGTCGCGCTCGATCGCGGCGCGATGTTCGTCGTCGGCCGCCAGACGGCGGGCCTCATCGCGATCGAGGCCCTTCGTGCTGGCCTGCACGACCGGTCCGGTGATCGTCCCCCGCAGCTCCGGGTCGAGCCAGGCGTCGAGCGTCGGGTCGATCTCCATGATGTGTGAGTCGGCATCGTGGATCTTGCGATCGCCTGCGGTCTGTCCCATCAGTTCCTCTCCCACCGGGCGGCGAGGTTGCCGCCCAGGTATCCGTCGAGGACCTCGTCGCGGAGGCCCAGCTTGCGCGCTTCGGCGATGCAGCGGCTCGGCTCGAGCATCGGCCAGTCGCTGCCGAACATGCACTTCGTGGCGCCCCGACTCGACGACATGTAGTCGAGGATCGCCGGGTCGATGTACTTCGGGAGGTAGGCCGACGAGAGGTACGAGAGGTTGGGGAACTTCATCATCAGCCGCACGAGCAAGCGCTCCCACGGGTGGCCACCGTGGGCGGCGATCACCTGGAGCGTCGGGAAGTCGGCGCAGATCTCCTCGAGCAGCAGGGGGTGCTGATCCTTCGAGGCGACGGGTGGGCCGACGATGCCGACGTTGCACACGATCGGGAGCCCGACCTCGGCGGCGGTCGCGTAGACGGGGTACAGCAGCCGATGGGTGAGGGGAACGCCGAGCCCGGCGGCTCCCACGATCAACCCGAAGACCCTCGGGTCGGCGGCGATCTCGCGGATCTTCGTCACGAGCGGCAACGGCTCGTCGACGGACCGGATGCCGACGATGAGCTTGAGGCGACCGGACTCGTCGCACGCCTGCACCGCCTCGTCGTAGGGGAGCACCTTGACGCCGAGTCGGCTCTCGCGCGTCGAGCCGGGCAGCTCGGTGGACAGCAGCGCCCGATCGACACCGGCGTCGTCGAGCACGCCGATCAGGTCGGCGACCGACCGCGTCTTGTAGAGGTCGGCGCCGGGTCCGAAGAAGTCGGCGCTGCCCTCGAGCAGTCGGTTCACGCCGCCGCCCTCGAGCTCGTAACGGACCAGGTTGGTCCAGCCGTCGATGATCATGAGTGAGATCCCCCTCTGCGACCGACTATACACGTGTATTGTAAGCTGTTCAAGCGTCAAGCTCCGTCAAGCTCCCGGGAGCTCCGTCGGGCCGATCGCGCCAACGAGCCGGCGACACCGGCGCCAGGGGGACCACCATGACACTGATCGACGGCATCGGCATCGGCGTGGTGCACCTCGGCAACGGGCTCGGGGCGTCCGTGCCGCTCGGCGATCTCGCCGTCGACCTCGAAGAGCGCGGGTTCGAGTCGCTGTTCCTCGGCGAGCACACCCACATCCCGGACGACCGCAGCAGCCCGTTCCCGCCGGGCGGTGAGATCGCCGACTCCCACCTGCGCTTCGTCGACCCGTTCGTCGGTCTGATGCTGGCTGCCGCCCGCACCGAGCGGCTCCGCGTCGGGACCGCCGTCTGCGTGCCCGTGCACCATGACCCGATCGTGCTCGCCAAGACGATCGCCTCGCTCGACGCGCTGTCGGGAGGTCGGTTCGTGTTCGGGGTCGGCCTCGGCTGGAACGCGGCCGAGACGGCGAACCACCGGGCCTCGTTCCCGGAGCGGCGTGACGAGCTGCGCGAGCGGATCGAGGCGATGCAACGCCTGTGGACCGACGACTCGGCGTCCTACGACGGCCGGTACGTGCGGTTCACGCCCAGCTTGTCGTTGCCGCGGCCGGCGCAACAGCCACATCCGCCGATCCTCCTCGGGTGCGCGCCGGGGCCGAAGGCGTTCGCGGAGGTCGTGGGGTGGGCCGACGGCTGGTCGCCGCTCAAGACGTCGCGCCGGGACCTGCCGGCACGGTTGGCCGAACTGGACGAGGCGTGGGACCGCGCCGGCCGGGGCCCGGACCGGCCGCGTTTGCAGGTGCCGCTGCGGCAACCGGACGCCGCCGCGGTCGCCGCGGTGCGCGCGCTCGGCGTCGAACGGGTGACGTTCTCGATGGAGCCGATGGACCGCGACGACGCACGACGGCACCTCGACGCGATCGTCAGCGCGCTGCGCGACGTCGACGGCTGACCGTTCCGGGCGTTCAGCCGCGTGGCAGTCCGAGGCCGCGCTCGGCGATCGCGTTCTTCTGGTTCTCCGTGGTGCCGCCGCCGATGCCCGATGCCGGGCTGCGCAAGAAGTCCTCCATGATCTCGCGCGTCCTGACGTCGGTCGGGTCGTAGGCGAACGCCCCCGTGCCCATCTGCTCGAGCGCGTACCGCGTGATCGACTTCGTGTTGAAGCTCATGTGCAGCTTCCCGAGGGAGCCGAGGTAGAGCGAGCCCTCGGGGTTGCCCACGATCGCCGCGGTGCGCAGCGCGGTGAGGCGATGCACGACGATGTCGGTCCAGAGCGTCGCGAACGCCTGGCGCTGCATCGGGCTGTCGGCGCCCATGGTCGCCGCCCGCAGCGCCAGCAGAGGCGACACGATCGACGTGTACCCGGTGACCGACAGTCCGGTGCGCTCGGCACCGAGCAGCGCTCGCGCCGCCTTCCATCCGTCGTTGACCTCACCGATGACGTTGCTGAGATCGGTGACGACGTCGTCGAGGAACACCTCGTTGAACTCGCAATCGCCGTCCATCTGGCGGATCGGCCGGACCGTCAGACCGGGAACGCTGAGATCGACCATCACGAGCGTGAGCCCCCGGTGTCGGGACCCCTCGTCGCCCGTTCGGCACAGGCACAGGCCCCAGTGGGCGAACTGGGCCCACGTCGTCCACACCTTCTGACCGTTGAGCACGAGCTTGTCGCCGTCGACCTCGCCGCGCGTCGAGACTGCGGCCAGGTCGGACCCTGCGCCGGGCTCGGACAGGAACTGCGACCACAGCTCGCGCCCTTCGAGGATCGGACGGAGGTGGGCGGTGCGCTGCTCGTCGCTGCCGAGCGCGATGAGCAGCGGCCCGACCATGTGCAGTGCGTTGAGCAGGATCGTGTGGTCGACGCCGCGCATCGCCAGCTCTTCGAGCTGCACGATCTGGTGGCCGATCGGCTGTCCGCCGCCGCCGTGCTCGACCGGCCAGTGCAGCGCGCCGTAGCCCGCCGCCGACAGCACGCGGTACCAGGCCAGGTACTCGTCGACGTAGGTCTGGTGGATCGCATGAGGTGCCCGCGGCGGCGGGTTGTCGTCCAGCCACCGGCGGAACTCGGCTCGGAACTCGTGCTCGTCCGGCGCGAACAGCATGTCGCCGGCGAAGCCCATGCCCGCTTCGTCGGCCACGTCAGCGCGGCGCTCGGTCGTCACGTTGGTCATGCAGCACACCCCCTGGACGCGTGCACCGTACATCTGTACAGCGCTCGAGCCAACCGTCTCGTCAGCGCTCGACGTCGTCTCCAGGAACGCCGTCAGCCAACGCAGGCTGCGTTCGATCGCCACGGGGTAGCCCATCGCCTCGACGAGCGGGCCGAGCACCTCGATGTCGAACGTCGCCGGGTAGCCACCGTCGACGAGGGCGCCGAGGATCGGCGCCAGCGGGATGTCGCCGTCGCCCGGGCACGCCCTGGTGAGGCGCGTCTCGGTGCCGACGACGAAATCGCTGACCTGGACCAGGGCGACGTCCGCGGCGGCCTCGCGCAGTGCGTCCGAGATGCCGTAGTCCTGCCAGCAGTTCTGCACCTCGACGACCATCCCGATGCCCGTGCGGTCGGCGACCATCCGCAGGTCACGGAACGAGTGGATGCAACCCGCCTCGTGCGTCATGGCATGGTTCTGCTCGACGGCGAGCACGACACCACGCCGCCGGGCTTCGTCGACCATCGGCGTGACGGCTCGGCAGAACGCATCGATCGATTCGTTCGCGGTCATGCGCGACCGGGACGGACCGGTGGTGACATAGCAGACCCGGGCGCCGAGCGCGGCGGCGACGTCGAGCTGCGCTCGCAGGTGGTCCTGCTCGGACGGCCAGCAGGAATCGTCGCCCAGCGTGAACACCTTCGACACGACGACGTTGTCGACCACCACGGGCGCCTCCTGCAGCCGGCGCACGCCGTCGGGGTCGGCGTCGACCGTCGCCAGCGGCACACCGACGCGGGTGATGCCGGCGGCCGCCCAGTGGGCGATGTCCTGCTGCAGCGTCCAATGCCACGACGACAGCGCGTTGACCGAGATCCGAGGGTGCATGTCGCGGTTCAGGGCGCCGGGTCGGCGCGTCCGTTCGGATAGAGCGCGCTCGTGAGCAGTTCCAGCTCGCCGGCGCGCCATCGGGCAAGTGCCTCGGGGCTGCGCAGCTCGGTGCCGAGCGCGCCCTCCAGCACGGGGCGGAGGATCACCGGCCCGAACACGATGAGGACGAGGAGGGCGGCCTCGATCTCCACGTCGTCGGAGTGTCGCGCCATCCCGGCCTCTTCGAGGTGACGCAGGGATTGGGCCGTCCTGGCGACCTGACCGCTGAACCACTCGACGCCGTGGGGCGACGGTTCGAGCACGGAGCGCCGCAGGTAGTCGGCGAGCTCGGGCAGCTCGAGCAGCAGCTGGTCGAACTGCTCGCGCCGCTCGGTCGCCGCCTCGGCGGGGCTGCCCCGCAGGGGAGGGCGGCGGAAGACCTCCTCGATCCGCTGCGTCACCCACGTGTCGACCTCGGCCACGAGCGCATCCTTCGTGCCGAAGTGGTGGGTGATGAGGCCCGGGGAGACGTCGGCGAGCTCCGCGATCTGGCGGAACGACGTGGCCTCGCTCCCGCGCTCGGCGAACAGTCGGAACGCCGCGTCGCGGATCCGGGCCCGCGCCGTGAGGTCAGCTCGATCGATGCTCATCCGACGCACATCCTCGCGTGGGCGTTCCTCGCAGAGGGGATTCTCGCGTGTGGGGCCCCACGCGGCGCGCCGGCCCGGTCGCAGGCGATCGGCGAGTGGTGCTAGAGGTCCTGGTGCGGCGACCACCGGTACTCCTGGACCATCGCGCCGTAGCCGTGCTCCGTGTCGCTCTGGCGCTGCAGACGTTCGAGGTGCGTCGCGCCGAGTGGGCGGACCGTGGCGGGCGTTCCGACGAGGAACGAGCCCTCCTCGATCGCCGTGCCGGCCACGACGACCGATCTGGCGGCGACGATGCAGAACGACGGCACCGCGACGGTGTCCAAGACGATGGCGCCGTTCCCGATGAGGCAGTTGTCGCCGACCGAGCGGCCGTGGACGATCGCGCCGTGGGCAACGAGGACGTTGTCGCCGATGACCGCCTCGTCGCCGGTGTGCACGACGGCGTTGTCCTCGATGTGCGTGTTGCGACCGATCACGATCCGTCCGAAGTCGCCCCGCACGACGGCGCCCGGCCAGACGCTCGACCCGGCACCCAGGCGGACGTCGCCGACGACGTACGCCGCCGCGCTGACCCAGGCGTCGTCGGCGATCCACGGCGTGCGCGATCCGAGCGACTGAACGGTCACAGGGGCCGAACGTACTGCCGGGCCAGCGGCGCTGTATCACCGCATCCGCGTTCGGGCTCGAGGGTCGACGGCTGATGCGGTGTCGCAGGACGCCCGAGCGCCTGCTCATGTAGCCTGGCGGGACATCCTCTTGGAAGAGTCACCTCGCTCGGGCTCGGGTTGTCGGACATGCCCCGTCCACCTCCTGCAGGCCCGAGCCTCGACCGAGCGAACGACAGGAGCTCGTCGTCGGTCCCATCACCGTTGTCCCGGGGGACGTCGCCCCGTCCCGCAACGACGCGGCCGCTGATCCCGGGTGGCGGCTGCGCCCCTCACGGCGCTGCGTCGCGATCGCCGTCGGTCGTCGACTCGTGCCGTACCTCGTCGAGGCGACGATCATCCCGACCGCGCTCTTCTGGCTGCTCCTCGTCATCGGCGACCTGCGCTGGGCCCTCTTCGGAGCGCTCGCCTGGACGTATGGCGCCGTCGCCCGGCGGGTCGTCGTCGGAAGTCCGGTCCCCGGCCTGCTGATCCTGGCGACGGTCGGCATCACGGTCCGCACGATCGTGTACTTCTTGAGCAGGAACGACTTCGTGTACTTCGTGCAGCCGATCATGCGCACGACGATGACCGGGTTGGTCTTCGCGGGGTCGGTGGCGATCGGCCGGCCGCTCATCGCCCGGTTCGCCGGCGACTTCTGCCCGCTGGCCGCCGACGTCCGGGGTCGACCGGGCATCCTGCGGTTGTTCAAGAGGCTGACGATCGTCTGGGCGCTCGTCAACGCGCTCGCCGCGGCGTCGAGCCTGGCGCTGCTGCTGACCGTTCCGTTGTCGGTCTTCGTCGTGACCGCCGCGGTGTCGGCATGGGTCGTGACGTGCACCGGCGTCGTCGTCACCGTCGCCGACTCGGTCTCGACCGCGCGGCGCGAGGGCCTGATCACGGCGCTGTCACCCGACGGTCGGTTGTACGCGGCAACCGTCCACCCGGTCTGATGCAACGGTTCTTCTGCGAGCACTGCGGTCACGAGGTCGAGTTCCAGACCGCGACGTGCCCGGTGTGCGGCACGCCGCTGGGCTACGTGCCCTCGCAGCAGGCCATCCGCAAGTTGATCCCGGAGCCGGGCGGTGCGTCCTACGGGATCGCCGGCGAGGACACGGCGTACTGGCGCTGCTTGAACGCCGCGTGGTCCTGCAACTGGGTGCTCCCGGCGGCGACCGGCGCGAGCTGGTGCCGGTCGTGTGCCCTGACCCGGGGTCGTCCCGACGAGGGACGTCCCGATGCGATCGAGGCCTGGTCGCGAGCCGAGGCCGGGAAGCGACGCGTGGTGCACCAGCTCGACCGGTTGGGCCTCCCGGTCGAGCCGCGCACGCCGGCCACGCCGGCCGGCCTGGTGTTCGATCTCGTCTACCTCCCGGGCGAGCGCGGACTGACCGGGCACCTCGACGGCGTCGTGACGCTCGACCTCGCCGAGGCCGACGACGGGCACCGTGACGAGTTGCGCATCCTGCTCGGCGAGCCGTACCGCACGCTGCTCGGCAACCTCCGCCACGAGATCGCGCACCACTACTGGCACCGCCTCGTCGGCGAGAGCGATCATCTGGACCGCTTCAGGGTGTTGTTCGGCGACGAGCGGGCCGACTACGCGGCGGCCCTCGAGCGGTACTACGGGCGCGACGAGGCGGTGTGGGATGCCGATCGCTTCGTCAGCGGGTACGCCCAGGCCCACCCGCACGAGGACTGGGCCGAGACGTTTGCCCACTACCTCCACATCGACGACGCCCTCGACACCGCTGCCGCGCATGGCCTCGTCGACCGTGGCGCCGACCCGGATGGTGGCGCGTCGGGAGGGCCCGACGCGGCGTTCGCGCTGGTGCTGCAGCGGTGGCGCCCGATCGCCCGCGCCGTCGACGCGATCGCCGGCGCCCTCGGCTCTCCCCGGGTGTATCCGTTCGACCCGCAGGGCGCGGTGGTCGACAAGCTCGAGTTCGTCCACGCCCGGGTGACCGCACCGACGGACGCCGGCCGTGCGTTGCCGCGGCTGGTCGATCCGTCGCGGCGGGTCAGGGAGTCGCAATCGTGACCGTGCGTGACGCGGACAACGGTGGACACGAGTCGGTGCGGGTGCGCTACGACGGCCCGGAGCAGGGGTTCGCGCTGTTCCACCACGCCGTGACGGAGGCCGGACTGACGGTCGCCGGATCGCCCGGGCCGAGTGCCGGTGCGATCGCCCCTGCCGTCGTCGTGCGCGTCATGATGGAGGTCACCCGGCCCCGATCGGCGAGCGGCGGCGAGGCGACCTTGGCCCAGGAGGTGCGCGGCGTGATCGCCCGGTTCACCGACCTGTACCACCGCGCCGGCCTCGATCTGCTCGAGACCTGACGGGGTCGGTGCCGCAGCGTCAGCTCGCGGCGCGCTCCCCGCAGCGCCAGCAGTCGTCCTGTTGGCCGGCGGGATCGAAGTGCACGGCGAATCGACCGGGTCGCACGACGCGGCCGGAATCGTCGCCGTCGGTGTAGCGCGCCGCCACATCATGTCCGGACGGGCGCGTGTCGACGAGGACGACCTCGGCGGGACGCAGCCCGAGGTCGGGACGCGCCGGATCGTGGACGAGGATGTGGTCGCCGCGGCGCAGCGCATCCCACTGGAAGCGCAGCATCATGACCGGTGTCCGATCGACGGCAGCAGGATGGCATGGCACGGGTCGCAGACCCACCACTCGTCGGGGTGGGGTTCACGGTCGACCGCTTCCGGGAACATCTGCAGGCACCGCCAGCAGCGGCGCGTCTCCTGAACGGCGAGGTTCGGTTCGATGGCGTCGGGTGGGACAACGCTGAGAGACGGCACGACGAGCTCCTGACGACGGGCTCGGTCGAGACGTCGAGCGTGCGCAGGGCGACAAGCCGATCCGGCCGTCCGACCCAGGCGAGGCGACTCGTCCAAGGGGTGTGCTCCCGATCGTAGCGGCTCGCTGCGACGCGGATGGATGGCAAAACACGAGGAACGCGGGGAGAAAGGCCGTACGGTGCCTCTCGGTCGTCCAGATCGGGCCGGCCGAGACAGACAAGTTGGTTCAGTTGTGCAAGGCAAAGTGAAGTTCTTCGATCACGATCGAGGGTTCGGATTCATCTCCCGGGACGGCGGCGAGGACGTGTTCGTACACGTCTCGAACCTCGCGGTCCAGGGCTCGACGCTGGCCGAGGGCCAGACCGTCGAGTTCGAAGTCGGCCCCGGCCGCAAGAGTGAGGAAGCCAAGAACGTCCGCGCGGTGTGAGCGGGTGACGCCGAGAGCCGCCGAGTCCGCTCGGCGGCTCTTCGTCGTTTTCGGCGCCCGCGGGTGGACGGGTCGTCCCGACCTTTCGAGCTTCGGTCAGCTATGCTTGGCCTCCGGGTGAGTCGCCTCGCTTGGGCAGGAGGGCCATGGTGCCCTTCCCCGTGCAGGCCCGACGCCTCTTCCCGAGCTGCTCGGTCGATGAGGTCCCGAATGATCACCGTGACCGGGTGCACCCGTCTGGCGACGTTGCCGGCGGCCGATGACAGGAACGTCACGAGGAGCCCCCTTTGGTTGTCAAGAAGCGATCCACCAAGGCTCCGGCGAACCCGTACCTGACGTCGGCCACGCCCGACGAGCTCGGCCCGGCCGACCGGATCGCCTACGACATCGTCGCCGAGCGACGCGATCTGCTGCCCTCCGTGGAGCGGATCATGAACGCCGGCCTCGACGAGGACGGCACCGTCGGCGCCCTGTCGTTGTTCCGCACCTCGCTGAGCACCTCCGGGGATCCCAACCGCGACCCGCGCGTCGCGATCGCCGTCTACGCGCCGGCCGTGGCGAGTGACGACGTGGCGGCCGCCGAGTCGTGACGCTCGTCGCCGACCCGCTGCTCACCGCCCCTGAACCCTCGTCCTCACTCGTCACGGCGCTGTGGCGCTCCGTCGCGCCGAGCATCGACGAGGTCCGGCGCGCCAGGCGGCGGCTTCACGGCAAGGCGCTCGTCATCCTCGCCCTCGTGGCCGCCAGCTACTGGGCGCTCGTCCTGTCGGACCTCCCGCTGGTCGTCCGCCTCGCTGGCGCGGTCGTCCTCGTGCTCGGGCTCGTCGCCGTTGGCACGAGCATCATGCACGATGCCAACCACAACTCGTTCTCCCGCCACCGGTGGCTCAACCGGTCCCTGGCCTACACCTCGGACGCGCTCGGCGCGAGCTCGTGGCTCTGGCGGGTCCAGCACAACAGCCTGCACCATGGCAACGCCAACGTCGCCGGTTTCGACGCTGACATCGCGCTGTTCCCGTTCGCCCGGCTGGCGCCGTCGCAGCAGTGGCACTTCTGGTATCGCGGCCAGCACGTCTACATGTGGCCGCTGTACGGCTTCCTGGCACTGAAGAACCTGCTCGTCAGCGACCTCGTCGCCATGATCACCGGTCGGCTCGACCGCCAGCCGATCCGTCCGGCCCGGCGGCTCAGCGTGGTCGTGCGCATCAGCCTGGGCAAGCTGGCCCACGTCGGCTGGGCGGTCGTCATCCCGCTCATGTTCAATCCGTGGTGGGCGGTCCTGGCGTTCTACCTCGCATGCTCGTGGCTCGTCGGCTTCATGCTGGCGATCATCTTCCAGCTCGCCCACTGCGTCGACGTGACGAGCATGCTCGACGACACCGCGCCACGACGCGGCGACGACTTCACGACCCACCAGCTGCGCACGACGGCGGACATCGCGTCGCCGATCCCCGTGCTCGGCCACCTGTTCCGCTGGCTCGCCGGCGGCCTCGACCACCAGATCGAGCACCACCTCGCGCCGCGCTTGCCGCACACGCTGTACCCGCGCACGGCCGAGCGGTTCCGGGCCGCGTGTCGTGAGCACGGGATCACGTACCACCTGCACCCCGGCGTCTGGTCGGCACTGCGCTCGCACACCCGATGGCTGCGTCTGATGAGCCTGCCGTCCTGAGAGCGGCTGGCTGGCACTCCGGTCGTCCGGCGTCGGTCGGCCGTGGACGATCAGAGCTGGTTGCGCAGCGCGGCGGCGGCTTCGGCGACGACCTCGGCCATCTCGACGTCGGCCTGGTCGACCGAGCCTGTGGCCTCGCCACCGATCAGGTGGCGCAGCTGATCGGGCTGCAGATCACCCTGCCGGAGCAGACGCTCGAACACGGCGAGGACGTGGGCGATCAGGAACGCCTCGCGGCCGTTCAGGATCACCATCCCGTCGATCTCCGTCATGAGCCGTCACGCGCCGTCACGAACCGGTGCCGACGACCGTCCCGGGTGTCGCGCTCCCTGCTCGCAACAGCCGTTCGCCCTGGACGGTGAGCTCGAGGTCGACGTAGCACGGTCCGGGTTGACCGCCCACACGGACGCCCCAGATCAGCAGACGGTCCTTGGCGTCGGTGAGGCGGTCGGCGGTCACGGCGGCTGGCCAGCCGAGCCGGCGGCGCACGGTCTCGTTGTCGACCGAATCGACGGTGTCGGCGTCCCGGATCGCCCGCAGCATGGCGAGGAGATCGTCGGGGTCGCCGAGGTCCGTCGCCGGCACCGTGGATCCGTCAGCGGACATCGAGGCGCTCGGTCAGCTGCGACTTGGCGAGCTCGAACTCCTCGAACGTCATCTCCTCGGCATCGAAGCGGGCGTGCAGGGCGGCGAGCTGCGCCAGCGTCGCGGCCTCCTCGGAGGCCGTGATCGGGGCGCCTTCGGGCTCCTTACCGTCTCGGCGCTCCTGCTTGCGAGCGAACTTCGCGGCGGCCTTCTCGCGGCGGGCCTTCTCGCGCTGCTGCTTCTGGAACCTCGCCTGGCTCATGCGATCGGACGCTTGACGACCTGCTTGGCCTTCTTCTCTGCCCGCTTCTCCTTCAAGGACTTCCCTGACTTCTTCGACTCGTGCTGTCGTGGGGACTTGTCTGTCATCGGGCCTCAGTTCGTCGTCTCGGTGGCCCGACCGGGCCGGAAGCACTCGCCGCGGCGCCGGTGTCATCCGGTTGCGGCACACCGTGAGCTCCGCACGTCGCTCGGTCGAGACGTCGGGCCTGCGATGGGCGACAGAGCCAACTGGCCGTCCAGCCCAAGCGAGGCGACTCGCCGAAGAGGTGTGCCAGCAGCCTACCTCGCCGGGGTCGTCACAGGGAGCCTCCGGGTCGGGCGCCGGGCGCGGGCAGACACTGAACACGACGAGTTCTGTCGAATCTCGAGGTGCACCGGGCGGACCCGATGAGGACACCGAGGGCGGGTTCGCGTTCGGCGGATGGCAAGCACCGCTGATCGACGACCTGGTCGGCGAGCAGGTCATCGCCGGCATGCAGGGACTGGACGCACTTCTGCTCGGCCGACGAACCTCCGATATCTTCGCCGCCTACTGGCCCGAGCAGGACCAGGGCATCGACGCGGGCATCGCTCAGCTCTTCAACCGGGTACCGAAGTACGTCGCCTCACGCAGTGCCCCGACGCTCGACTGGGCGCACTCCACGTTGCTCGGCCCCGACATGTTGTGGGCAGTCGCGGAGCGCGAGCGTCACGCCAACGTGCACGTGATCGGCAGCCTCGACCTCGTGCAGACGCTCGTCGCCGACGGCTTGTTCGACCGGTTGTCGCTGTGGATCTACCCGATCCTGCGCGGGACGGGCAAGCGGATGTTCGCCGACGGCACCGTCCCCTCGAACCTCACGATCGTGGAACCAGCCGTCACCTCTTGCACGGGAGCCGCGCTCGTGCGGTACGCACGCGCCGATGGCACACCGTCGACGGGGGACATGTCACGTCCCGACCGCGTGTCGACCACGCCACCCGCGGGCTCGTAGCCGTCCCGCGCGGTCGCTCACACCGCGACCTCCGCGATCAGTTCGATCTCGACAGCGATGCCGAAGGGCAGTTCGGCCATGCCGACGGCCGAGCGGGCGCCGCGACCGGCCTCGCCGAGGACGTCGACGAGCAGGTCCGAACATCCGTCGACGACCCGGGGCGTGCGGTTGAAACCGGGCGCGCAGTTGACCATGCCGAGCGTCTTGACGATCCGCCGCACCCGGTCGAGCGATCCGAGCTCGGCGCGCATCACGGAGAGCAACTGGAGGCCGGCGAGCCTGGCGGCCTCGATGCCGGCCTGGAGGTCGAGGTCGTCGCCGACCTTGCCGATCACGAACGATCCGTCGAGCCGGACCGGTCCGGCCCCGGACGTGTACAGCAGCGCGCCGGTGCGCGCGGCCGAGACGTAGTTGCCCGCCGGCGCGAAGACGTCGGGGAGCTCGATGCCGAGCTCGCGGAGCCGATGGTCGATGTCGGTGCTCATCCGCTGACCTGATCATCGTGTCGCGTCAGCGGCCGTGGTTCGTGGATCCCGGCGAGCGTGTGGTCGACGATGAGGGTGAGCTCGGCCTTCATCCCGTCGGGATCCGTGAACCACAGGCTGTGGAACGCACCGAGATCCTCGACCGCGCCGTCAGTCGCGTCACGATCGATCAGTCGCTGCCGCAGCGTCTCGAAGTGCGTGGCCGTCCGGGCGCCGAGTGCCAGGTGATCGAGGTGTCCCCGCTGGAACATCGCAGGCAGCGCTTCGGCATGCGAACTGCCGCTGACCTCCGCCGGGTGGATCCACGAGTCGGCCCCGGTGCGGATGATCGCGTGCCGGAACATGGGTGTCGTCTCGCTGAACACGACGTCGGCCTCGAACACCTCGCTGTAGAACTCCACGAACCGGTCGAGGTCCGCAGTGAGGACGGCCGCATGATTGAGGCCACTGAGCATGGTCATCGTGAATCTCCTCTCGGGGAACGGGTGCGTGGTCGGCGTCGACGCGGCCCCTCACGCAGCTGTGTCTTCGTCGCCTCATGGCGTGCGCCGTCGAGCAGCATGGCGAGGGCGACGGCGGCGGTGTCAGCAGCTTCGGTGCCGTCCATGTCCCAGTAGTCGCGCAGCGTCTGCCACGTGGCCGCGCTGGTCAGCAGCTGCACGACGGCGGCGGTTCGGCGACGCGTCGGGTCGTCGAGCCCGGGGGCGTCGTTGTCGACGATCGCCAGCGCAGCAGCTCGCCGATCGTCGTTGTTCTCGAGCCGAGCAGCCAGGCCTTCGGGTGCGAGCATCAGCTCCCGCATCACCGGCGCGACCTCGTCGAACGTGGTGAACACATGGCGCACGTTCTCGGTGGCCTGCTCGCCGGTCGTCGCCCGCTGCACCCCAGCGCGTTGGTTCACCCAGTCGACGACTGCGGCCATCAGGTCGTGCCGGGTCGGGAAGTGGCGGTAGACGGTTCGTTCGGGCACCTCTGCCGCGGCCGCCACGTTGGCATAGGTGAGGACGCGGCCGTCGGCGAGCAGCGCGGCGACGCCGGCGAGGACCCGGTCCGTGACGACGGCGCGGCGCGCGTCCTGCAGCGACCCGGTAGGCATGGCAGTTAGACTGCCACATTGGCATATCTGCTGTCAACGGTGCTGCACCGACGTCTGGGCGCGCAGCGTCTCGATATCGAACCCCTGCGCGCCCGGATCGCCGACGAGCAGAACGGCGCAGTGCGGCAGCTCGTGGCGGGCAAGATCGCCGCCGCCCAGAACCAGATCGCCGAGCTGGCGACGTTCACCGCGGAGCTGCAACAGGCGGCGACCGTCCTCGAACGACAACGTCCAGACGGTGCGTGTGATTCGAGCTGTGGCTGCGTCAGCGACCCCGACGACGAACCGGTGGCTGCGACGCGCGGCGTGAGGCTGACGACCAGACCGGCCGCGGCGGACGAGCCGGCGATCGCGTGCACGTTGTCGGCGGACTCGATGACCGGCCGCGTCGCGGAGTGGCAGGCGCTGCGCGCCCACGTCGATCGCCGAGAGCTCATCGACGGCGGTGTCAGATCGATGTTCG
>JBEVOM010000028.1:0-38439 GCA_040507575.1 Ilumatobacteraceae bacterium | reverse complement strand
GGCCGAGCACCTCACCGTTGGGCCACCAGCTGGCCTTGAAGAACAGCAGGATCGACAGCGCGACAGCGACCAGGATCCCTTCCAGGACCCCGAAGAACACCACACCGGCCGTGGCCACCAGTGACAGCAGCAGCGACGACGTGCGGACGCGGGCGTAGCGGCGCACGGAGGCGAGGTCGGCCAGTGACAGGGCGGCGCCGATGACGACGGCGGCCAGGGCCGTCTGCGGCAGGTCCTTCAGCAGCCCGCTGAAGAACAGCAGCAGCAACGCCACGAGGAACGCCCCGACGAGGCCGGTGAGCTGGGACTTGGCGCCGGACTGCTCGGCCACCGCGGTGCGCGACCCGCTGGTCGACACGGCGAAGCCCTGGAAGAACCCGGCCGCCACGTTGGCCGTCCCGATGCCGATCATCTCCTGGTTCGGATCGACCTCGTCCCCACGGCGGGCCGCGAAGCTGGTCGACGTGGCGATCGTGTCCGTCAGGGAGACCAGCGTGATCCCGACCGCCGCCGCCAACATCGGACCGACGTCGCTGAGCTGGGTCCACGGCAGCGCAGGGCGGGGCAGCCCCTGCGCCAGCGCCCCGACGGTCGGGATGTCCAGATCGAACGCCGCGGTCACCACCGTGGCCCCGACCACCGCGACCAGCACGGCGGGCACGACGCGGGTGAGGTGCGGCAACCCGAGCAGGACGGCCAACGTCGCCAGGCCCAGCACCAGCGCCGTCGAGTTGCGACCGCTGAACCCGTCGACGAACGCCTGCAGCTCGTCGATGAAGCCGTCGGCATCGGTGGAGAATCCGCACAGCTTCGGGAGCTGACCGACGAAGATCGTGATCGCCAACCCGTTCATGTACCCGACCTGCACCTCCTTCGACAGGAGGTCGGCGACGAAGCCCAGCTTCCCGACACCGAGGCCGATCAGGATGAGCCCGACCATCACCGCCATCATCCCGGCGAGCGCGATCGCAGTGGACGGATCCTCGGTGGCGACGACGAGCGGCGTGATCGCGGCGAAGATCAGGGGCGAGACGGACGAATCCGGGCCGAGCACCAAGATGCGCGACGGCCCCAGCAGGGCATATCCCACGAGGCACGCGATCGTGGTGTACAAGCCGGTGACCGGCGGCAGACCGGCCAGTTCGGCGTAGGCCATGCCTTGCGGCACCAGGATCGCCGCCAGGACGACCCCGGCCACGAGGTCGCTGCGCAGCCACCGGCGCTCGTAGCTCCGGGCGGCACGGATGCCGGGCACGGCGTTCTCGATCGTCGACACCTTGCGGTCCCGTCAGCCGCCGGCGGCGGCGCCGACCAAATCTCGTTCGACCACGTCCGGCAACGTAGTCCCCGATGCGCGCCGCAGACCGATGTCCGGCTCGACGCGGACTCACAGTGCGCGCGTCGAGCTAGGCCCTGTGCGAGACGCGTATCTCCACGTCCCTTCCTCGAGAGCGCGCTGCATCGAGCTCGACCGTGACCCGCCCGACGCGGGAATCGGGCGCCGTGGCGACGATCGTGTAGCTCCCGAGGACCGGCGCCGAGATGGCGAACCGCCCGTCCGGGCCGGTGAGCGCAGCGATCTCCTGCACCGGCCCCGGAGCGGATTCGACCGCGACCGCCACCTCGTCCAGCGGCCGCCCGGCGTCGTCGGTGACGACGCCCTGGATGACCGCCGCGCTCGGAGCAGTCATGCCTTCCAGGCTACGAGGTTGTTGAAGACCTCGGTGGTGATGCGGGTGCCGGAGTTCGACGTCGATGTTCCGTACGCGTGCACGGCGATGGCGTAGCGCTGCCCGTTCACGATCCGGTAGACGCCGCTCCCACTCTGGCCGCCGTAGGTGTCGACGTCGTAGTACACCTTGCGCGGACCGACCGAGGTCACCCGGCGGGCGTGGTACCACTGGGTCCCGGCCGGCTTGTCGCCGGGGTAGCCCGAGATGTTGGCCACGGAGGCCAGCAGGGTGGCATCCGAGTACGCACCGAAGCCCAGCGAGCCGGTCCGGCTCCCGAGGTTCGTCGGGAGGATGATCGCTCCGTAGTCGTACTCGCTGTTGCCCCCATCGGCCCACCCGGACACGGTGCGGAAGTTGGTGCTGACGACGGAGCCGAAGGGCTGCTGCGCAGCGTTGCGCCCCGGGATCACCGTGATGCTCCGGACCCAGCCGTCGCGGCCCGCGACACCACTGTTCTTGATGAAGACGCAGTGGCCGGCGGTGATGATGGTGTGGGGCCCGCAGAACCAGCCCGTGCCGATCCATTGCGAGCCGTCTCGCGCCGTGATCCGCAACGAGCAGTGGACCGACCACGGGTAGGTCGCGGTGCTCGTGATCTGCACGCGGTCGTCGTTGCCGATCACGGCTTCGATCGCCGCCGTGCCGAACGAGGCCACTCCGATGTCGGGCAGGTTCGCGTCCACCTCGGCCGACACCTCTGCGGCCATCTCGGTGTCCGGCATGTCGTACCCCTCGACGGACTCGTGGTCACCCGTCGCCTCGTCGGCGTTCGTGCCCTCCCCCGGGTCGGGGCTCTCCTCGGACTCGGTCGCGCCGGAGTCCGTCTCGTCGGCCCCCGGGCTGGACATCGACGTGTGACCCTCGTCCGCGGGGGACGCCGTCGGGCCGCCTGCCGCGCCGCCGGTCGCCTCGGCGTCGGCACCGGTCGCCAGGCCCTCGGAGCCTGATGCGGCGGTCCCGTCGTCGTGGACGTGCAATGAGAAGCGCATGGTCATTTCCTTTCCTTGGCCGTCACAGGAGCGCCGCGATGCGGCCCACGAACGTGACGGGTGCTCGTGGTCATCGTGTGGACGGGCCGACAGGTGGCCGAACGACCGTCCGCCTCACTCCGTCGTCGAGATGGTGATCCTGATGCTCGGTCCCACGTCGATCGTCACGTTGGCGCTGATGTTGTCGCTCGCCTGACCGTCGCCTTCGTCCGGATCAGCTCCGCCGACTCCCGGCACCACGGCGGTGAACGCCTCCCAGGCGTCATCGGTGATGTACTTGTACGGGATCGTGCCGTAGCCCGCGCCGTATGGCGATTGGCTGGCCCAGTTCGTCGACCAACTGTTGCGGACGATGAAGTATCCGCCGCCAGGACTGGTCGCGTTGTCCTGGTAGCCGACGAGGCACACGGCGTGACCGCCGGCGGCCGGCTCGTTCCCGATCCGCATCGTGATCCGACCGGATCGGCGCGTCTCAGCGGACTGGTACCAGCTGTTGTACACGGGGATCGACAGCGTCACTGGACGTTGTGCGGCCATGTGGGCCTTGTATGCCGCGACATCGCGGGTCGGCACGGCCAACGTGGTCAGTCGATGGTAGAGCGCCCCCGAGCGGGCGTTCGCAGGTCGCGGGCCGTGGCCGTTGCACGGCGGATTCGGGTTGTACGGCCACACCGCCTCGCGGCACTGACCGCGCTGCTGGAGGACGAGCACGGCCTTGCTCTGCCACGTGCCGCACGCGTCCGGTGATCCATCGATCAGCTTCGTCTCGTAGTACAGGTGCTGTTCGGAGAGGTCCTGCGCCGAGCCGCGCCGACGGGCGACGTATTCGTGGAGGCTGGTGCACGTGAACGCCACGCACGTGCCGCGGGAGGCCTGGTTCCTGATCGGCGACATGAAGTTGACGAGGTTCACCGCCGGTGGCAACGCAACCATCCCGACGTCGGCCGACTCGGCGGACGACATCTCCGCATCGGCCAGCATCTCGGGGGTCGGCGGGAGGACACCGAGGCCGAGGTCCCGGGGAGCAGGCGCGCTCAGCAGCTCCAGACGGTCACGTGGCAAGGAGGACCTGGCAGCATCGAGGAGCGCCGCACGTGACCGTTCGCCGTCCGGGAGCGCCGCGTTCAGTTGTTCGAGCGCTTCGGGCATCGCGGCGAGGGCGACCAACTGCTCGGCGTCCTCGAACCCGAGGGACGCCAGCTCGAGCAATCCCTGACTGTCACCGGCGACCTCGGCTCCGCCCCCCGCGGCGGCGGCCAGGACATGGCCGCCGAACGCCGAAATCCCGCTGGCCTCGTTCGTGAAGCCTTCGTCACTGTCAATTGGCATGGCACCCTCTTCTCGTTAGGTTCATGGAATTCGAACGGCGAACTCGCGTGGGTTCAAAGATCTATGCTCCGCTGCCGTCATCCGGTTCGGGAGGCATCGCGCCCAGCCCGAGCTCCCTGGTATCTGCGCGTCGATCGAGCTCGGCCCGGAGCGCGGCCGGAAGATCGGCACGGGCCAGATCCACGAGCCTGCGTGCCTCCTCGACCGAGACGTCCAGTTGCTCGGCGATCGACTGCAGACCGCCGGCAGTTGCACTGACGGCCACGACCTGTTCCACGTTGGTGATTCCCACCTCCGCCATGCGCGCCACGTGGTCGCCGCTCCATCCGGCCAGTTCTCCGAGCGGTGTCTCACTCATGGGCACGACCTCATACCGTGAACGTTCGTTCACCCTCATGACGAATGCGGATCAACACATGGGACGAGAATCGCCCGCCGATGCATGGCATCTTCCAGCCCTCAGCCCGTCTGAATGGCAGCCGATCGATACCCTCTCAATCGATCAGCATGTGCCACATGGACCGGAAATTCTCGACGCCGATCATGAGGTGTACTCGCTGGTTCAATCACGGTCAACCGATTTCGGAACCGGCTGGGCCGCCCAGCTACCGGACGCCCAGAAGCTCGACGCGGGGCAGGGCGTACGGGACGAGGAGGCCCTCGATCCGCCTGATCCCCGCCGTGAGCTGCGTGGCCAGCCGGGTCGGTCTTCTGGTCGAGATGGCGTCGATCAGGTCGACGATCAGGCCGCAGCGGTCTGCCATCTCGATGATCGCCGTGAGGTCGCTGGGCGTGAACGTCGCACGGAGCCTTCGCTCGAGCTCGGCGGCGGTGAGGTCCACGGGCCAGAACACCGAGCGCTGCTGGAGCTCCTCCACCACGTCGAGGAGCGCGGTCCGATCGAGCTGCGCCGCGATCGTCCGGATCGCGCCGTAGAGGCAGGAGAGCGTCGTCGGGGCGGCGCGTACCGCCCGTGGTCCCCCGAGCTCCAGGAGCGAGCGGGCGAGCGACTCGCGGAACCGGTTCAACTCGGACGTGTCCGGCCGTTCAAGCGCGTATCGATCGATCGTCGTGGTGGCGTGGCGTGCCAGGTCGACGTCGCTGGCGGCAGTCGCCACCGTGACGAGGTGCGACAGCCGGAAGTGATCGGCCGAGAACGTCTGGAACGTCGTCGTCAGCTCGTCGAGCCGTCCCCCGGAGGCGGCAGCCTGGCAGATGATGATGTCGTCGACCCGGGGCAGATCGAGTGCAGGCGGGATCGATCTGCGGATGCGCTCCATGATCCTCGCGTGTGCTGATCGATCGCCGGCGACGGCCGCGAGAGCGGCTGCGTACCAACGCAACTCGTCCCACGTGGAATCCAACGCGGCGAGGGCGGCGTCCGAGAAGAGTGGTTGCTCGCCGCGATCGACGAGGAGGATCGCCAGTGCGATGAACCACGGATGTTCATGGGTCCGGCTTGCTGACGGAGCATCGGATCGGTCGCCGACGAAATAACGATCGAACGCGCTGAGCACTCGCGACGACTCGGCCATGAAGTCGAAGTCACCACGGTCGAACAGGAGCGCCCAGCGCGGGTCCGGAATGGCGGCTTCGGTGTCGGCTGCGTCCTCGTCGAGCTGCCCGAGTTGCGCCTCCTCGAACGCCGCCGAATCGATGTCCCACGACGAGACCTGCTTCTCGATGCGCGCGCCGCGGGTGTGACGCTGCAGCGACTGGTCGAGCGAACGAACCTCTTCCTCGCTGAGCTCGCTGTGGCGCCCGGCGAGCGCCTTGACGGTGGCCCGGGCCCGCACCGGCCAGAACCCGAGATCGCCGGCGAGCTCTCGGGCGAGATGTTGGGCCTGGCGCTCGGGCATGTCCTGCGGGATGTCGTCGAGGAAGCCGCGGTGGTAGAACTCCTCGACCTCCGAGACGTCGGCGCTCACGGATGCCGGTCGACCGGCGTAGTACGTCGCGGCGGCGCGATGGATCGCCCGCGTGTCGACCTCGGTGCTGTGCTCGAGGCCGGGCACGAGCAGGCGGCGCATGTCCGCACGGTGCACGACCGTGTCGGTCGCGATGCGGTTGACGAGCCAGACGTGCTCGGCGAGCTCGGTGAACGCGGCTTGGGCGTCAGCGAGCGTCCGCACGTCCAGCCGATCGTGGCAGGTCGGGGCCAGCACGACGAGGATGAGCTCGGGCGTGACGCGCCGCAGCACGACACCGGGATAGGCGAGCGCCTGCACCCGGGGGCTCTTGATGCGGTTCAGGATCCGCTCGTACACGAACCGCAACCCGACCTCGCCGGTGGGTGCGTCGCGGCGTGCCTTCTCCCCGTCGCGGACGAGCTGCTCGACATCCTCGGGTTCATTGGCTTGCACGAACCGGTGGATCAGCTTGAGGACGAGCGGGTTCCCCCCGAACACGAGCGGACACCGATGCGCGAGGTCCGACCCGACGCCGAGCATGGTGAGCAGCTCCGTCGCCGAGTCGGGAGCGAGGTCCTCGAGCTCCCACTCGCGATGGACGTTGAACATCGCCTCGATCTCCCCGGGCGGGAGGTGTGGTGCGTCGGGAACGACGGCCCGGCCGCTCACGATGACGTGGATCTGTTCGAGCCGAACGTTGTCGCGGAGTGACGCGACCCACTCCAGGACGTCCCGAACGGGAGTGACGCCACGGATCGCCACCTCCTCGAACGTGTCGAGGACGATGGTGATCGGGCCGCGGCGGTGGATCCATCCCGACAGGATCGACGCCAGGTCGAGCAGCGCCGACGAGGTCGAGCCCGCGCCGATGTCGATGTTCACGTACTCGCGCCCTCCGAGCAGGGATCGCGACCTCGCGCGGAACTCGCTGAGCGCCTGTTCGAGCGAGGCGTCGGCGAGTCCGAGCTGCCGCGTGAGCTCGAAGGTCAGGTCCATCGGTGTGGCTGCGACGAGCGTCGCGCGGTCGAAGTCCAGGTAGACGAGTGGTGCGGCGCCCGCCTGGCGGCGCTGATCCGACACGAACTGCGAGACGAGTGCCGACTTCCCGACGCCGCCCGGCCCGACCAGGAGGAAGGTGGGCACCCAGTCCCCGTCGGTCGGGAGGGTCGCGGCGCGGTAGTCGAGCAGGGCGGCGTACTCGCGGTCACGACCGAGGAGCCGGGCAGGAACCACGGTCTGGAGGGCCTTGTCGGCCTCGTTGAGTGCGATCTGGCGGCGCACGCGGCGCTCGAGATCACGCGTCGCCGGCCCGAAGGCGGGCATCACGTCGAGGAATCGAACCGCCCTCAGCAGGGCATCGAGGTCGCGGACGGCGCCGTCGGCGGCCCGCGCCCCACCGTTCGGGGCACTGCCCGTCGGGAGCATCGTGCTCAGATCGGCGCCCTTCAGCCCGGCGACGAGGTACTGGGCGAACAGGTCGTCCGGGCGCACCCGGATCGCATCGAGCTGGGCACGGAAGTCGGGCTTCGTCGCCATCGTCTGCAGCACGTGCTGGCGGGCCTCGGATGCCATCGACCAGTGCCGGTAGCTGCTGCCGTCCACGTCGACCTCGTCGCAGACCGCCGCGAGCACATCGATCGCCTCGACACGATCGTCGTCGAGGAGCGACTCGGTGTGCAGCACCTCGAAGGGGTCGAAGTGGGTCGAGACGGCGGCCGTCAACGTGATGTGGTCGTCGAGCGTCTCGAGCGACCGGGCGACCAGCTGCTTCACGTCCGTGCCTCGATCGCCTTGTTGATGACCCGGTCGACCTTGTCCGCGATGTAGTCGCTGAGCGGCTGGATCTCCATCCCGGCGGTGAGGTTGATCAGTTCGGCGATCCGTTCGACCTCGGCCTTGGAGTGGTCGATGCCGCCGGCCGTCAGGCGGAGCCGGAGGTACGACTCGATCTCCGTCGTCTGCGGCGGCGCGATGTCTTCGTCATCGACGAACCCCGTGGGGAACCCGCTGGGGAAGTCGACCATGCCGAGCAGGACGATGCGCAGGTTCGTGATGGTGGTCGACTGCTTGTAGAGCTCGGAGAGGAAGTCGCGGACGCTGCCGTTCGGGACCGGGTGGTCGCTCTTCTCGAGATCGTCGATGACCAACCACACCATCCGGTCGCGGTGACCCTGCTCGACACGGAGCCCGAACGAGGCGACCAGTTGGCCGAGCCACGCGCCGCGGCTCGTGTTGGCGTCGGCCTCCGTGGGCAGCCCGACGGCATCCAGGTCGAGGCGGCTGAGGAGCATGCCAGCGGTCCTCATCGCGTCGGACTCCAGCTCGCGCACCTGCACCCGCTTGATCACGTGCTCGCTCTCGGGCAGGCACGCCCGCATGATGTCGAGCGTGAAGCTGACGCCCTTGCTCCCGCTGAGCGGCTTGACGCGCACCAGCGGCTTCGCGCTCCGGCCGATCCACTCCTGACAACGCGTCCTCCCGAGGATGGGCCGGCTGTCGTCGGCCACCCTGAACCGCTGGACGTACGTGGCGTCGAGGAGGTTCGCACCGCCGGCCCGCAGGTGGTCGCGGATCGCGAGTGCCGAGATCCCGGTGTTGACGACCGGCGATCCGTGCGCGCCCTGGTGGAGGCCGACCAACGCGTAGCTCCCGTCGAGGAGCAAGCCGCCCGACGACCCGGTGACGGCGTTCGCCGTGTGGTCGATGCGCTCCACGGCGGGCGGGTCGCGGTAGGACGTGAAGACGCCGATCGTCTGCCGTTGCTGGACGCCCATCGGGTGCTGGAACAGGTGGATCGTCCCGTCGACGACGGGCTGGACGGCCCGTTCGACGTCGTAGTACCCGCGCTCGGATCCCGGGGACCCGGCGACGATGATGACGGCGTAGTCGAGGTGGCCGCTCAGGTCGACGGGCCCGACCGCCGCGACCGGCGCGACCGGCGCGACTCCCGGCAGTGCCGCGACCTCGGCTGGATGAGGTGGGCTGCACGACACGAGCCACGACTCGGGCACGTTGTAGGAGCTGCTGGCCCGACGACCGGTCGCATGGTCGAAGCGCACGCTGAGTCGGCGGGCCGACCCCGGCCGCGGCACGTTGGTGGCGTCGACGAGGCTGGCGACGACGTGGAACGCGGTCAACACGGTGCTCGGGCCCACGAGGAAGCCGGTACCGGTGATCGCCTGGGGGTTGGCGTCATCGGCGACCTCGACCCGACACAGCCGTGACCTCGCCCGCAGTCCTCCGGCCTCGACCACGGATGCATCCGGAAAGCCGAGTGCGACGCTGATCAACGCCTGCAGATCGGTGACCACTGCCGACTTGTCAGGAAGGAACCCGTCGAGGACGAGGCGTTCGCCGAGTTGCGCGTACCACCGTTCCTCGTGCGCCTGGCGCAGCGCCCGTTCGAACGCGATCTGATCGCTCGTCGCGCCACCAGCGATCGCGATGAACGGTCGGGAGCCCGGCACAGCCGCTCGAACCTCGTCGTAGACGCGCCCGAACTCGTTCCTCGTCCGCGTGATCCGAGACGCCAGGTCGCGGAAGTCGGGCGGTGTGGGTTCGCCGTTGCCGGGCGGACTCACGACACCAGACCCGGGATCGCCGCCCTCACGATGTCGAGCGCGTGGGCGTAGTTCGCCCTGAGCCAGTCGCCGGCGAAGTGGAGGCCGGCGACGTTCAGCTCGTGGTCGAAGGACAACACGCACGATCCGCTGTTCCCACCGAGCGACGTCGCGTCGTGGGTGAACACCCAGTGCTCGGGGCTCGCCGGCAGCTGGCCCGCGGGCGTCAGGACCAGCCCCGGGCTCAGGTACCTGATGCCGTACTCCATGCCGTAGATCTCCCGCAGGCGCTGCACGACGTCCATGCGCGTCCTGCCCGCTTCGTCGCTCGGGAGCACGGAGGGCAATGCCGGGTACCCGACTACGAACAGCTTGGCTGCGGCATCGACGGCGACGGCGGGGTCGGCCAGCTCGAGGGCCGCGGGCAGCGTCGAGCCGTGGGCGTTCGTCTGTTCCACGCGCACGACCGCGAGGTCGAGGTGGGCGAGGTCGATCCGACCTTCGATCGGATCGGGGCCGGTGAAGGCGATGCCGACGATCCGGAAGCTCCTGTCGGCGTCGGTCCCTGACGGTGAGAAGTTGACGACCGGCGCTCCGTTCAGGACCCAGCCGGAGGGGTTCGAACGGCTCGGGGTCGGGAACGCGAGCGACTCCACCACGTGCCGGTTGGTCATGACGAGCCCGTCGCCGACGACGAACCCGGTTCCGATGTGTGACCCGCTACCCGTGTTGATCCGGCCGACTGATCGCTGGAGGAGCGCGAAGGTGGGATGGAGCACGATCGCGCCCTGCCACACGCCGAGGTCCGGATCGGCCGGGTCGACACCGTCGTCACCCAGCCGCACCGCCGGCCGGCCCTGCAGCTGGACCAACGCCTCGAGCGCCGTCAACGGTCCGGACTGCTGCGGGATCGGCTGGTCCTCGGCCAGGAGCTGAAGGACGAGCTGACCGTCCCGCAACAGCTGGTCCTGGAGGGCGGTCCTGGATGCCCGGCCCACCCCTTCGTCGTTCGCCCGGACGCGCGCCACGCGCTCCTCGAGCGCCCCCAACGTCGCGTCGGCGTTGGCGCGCAACGACTCGCGGGCCAATTCGGGTGCGACCCCGCTCGCCGACTCGAGCGCGCTGTGAGCACCGGCGACCAGCACGACGGGATCGACGGGCGCGATGCGCTCAGCGCGAGGCGACGGTTGCACGCTGGCTCGCGGTGGGCGGCTCCCGAGCACGCCCGAGCGTCCGCCGAGCGCCGCTTCGAGCTGCGGGCTGATCGCCTGCCGGGTCGCCACAGCCTCGGCATCGGCATCGGCCGCGGGGTCGATGCCGACCCGCACATCCTCGTAGATCAGGGAGCTGAGCTCGAGCTGGAACTGCGGTTGCGGCGCCACGTCGGCCAGCGTGCTCGCCCGCTCGGGGCCCAACGCCTCAGCGAGCAACCCCATCGTGTCCGACGCCGCGGCCCCGGGTGCTTGCTCCGGGGTCGACGGGGTCGGCCCCTCGAGCGACCGGAGGAGGAGCGCCGCGGCGTCGACGATGCCGGCACCGAACTCGTCCCCCTCCCATCCCGCCGGGGTGCGCGCCGAGTCCACGAGCACGCTGCGGAAGAGCGCCTGGACCGACATCTGTCGCCGGGCCGCCGCCTCGATCACGTGTTGTCGTCCGTGGTGGGACAGCCACAGGGCGGCCACTCCCGCGGTGAGGGCCACCGCGAACGACGTGCCCTGGCCGGCGCCGGTGGCGGTGCCGTCCGGACCGGCGATCGCCTTCCACACCTTCTCCCCGGGCGCGGTGATGTCGACCGCACCGCCGTGGGACGATCCACGCCACGTCCCGTCGTCGACGTTGCTCCCGGCGACGGCGATGACGTCGTCGTACCGGGCCGGATAGACGACGAGGCCGACGCAGTTCCCAGCGGCCGCGAGCACGATCATGTCGGACTGGATCGCCCGCTTGACGGCCTTCTTGACCGCTCGACTGGGTGTTCCTCCGAGACTCATCGTCACGATGTGGCAGCCACGCTGGCGGGCGTGATCGATCGCCGCAGCGATGGCTGCGCCGTTGAACGTGAGGATCACCGACTCCACGCAGCGGATCGGGACGAGCGTCGCCGCCGGTGCAGGCCCGAGCACGTGACCGTTCGGTCCGCTCGTCATCACGCTGGCGGTCCCGGTCCCGTGTCCTGGATTGCCGCCGGAGAGCGGGTCGGTCGGGTCCTGCGACCCGTTCAAGACGTTGAAGCCGTCGGTGATGGACACGTCCGACAACTCGGCGTGGAGGGTGATGCCCGTGTCCGGCTGGGCGATCCGGATCCCGGCACCCCTCGCCGTGGTGATGGCCCACGCCCGCAGCACACCGGCCCGGTCGAGCGCCCACCGCCGGTCGGTCGGTGGGTCACCGACGACGAAGCACGATCCGTGGAAGCGGTCCTTCACGACGCTCTCGGGACCGGCCGTCGGTGGACCCGGCTCCCGGTACAGCTCGCTCCCGAGGTCGGGCTCGACGGACACCGCACCCAACCGCTGCTGCAGGTCGTGCGCGATGGTGAACAGCGCTCGGTCGTCGATCGTGCGATCCAGACCCGGGAACTGGAGGACGTAGAACTCGCCGAGCTCGTCGTCGGCACCTCCGTCGTCGAACAGCGGGAAGAACTGGATGCGACCGACGCCGATCAGCGCCTCGATCTCGGCGGCCGTCGTCGCCACATCGACGGGGGACGCGTACTCCACGACGAACCGCAACGTCGTGGGGTCGAGGCCCGCGACCTCCACGCCGACGTCCTGATGAACGGCGAGCGCCTCCAGCAGTGCAACGCCATCCATCGTCGGCCCCCTCTCCGCAACGCAGCACCGTGATTCTGACAACGCGCCTCGGATGACGCCACCGATTTGTCACCGTGCCGCGCACGGATTCTGAGCCGCTCCACTCGCGCCTGGCGCGAGTTCAACTCCGGAGAACGTGGGGCGGGCTCACCCGAGGCCGACGGAGCGGGCGAACTCCCGCACCGGTTCGATCGAGTCGGATGTACCGACGTGCTTGCCGTCGGTGTCGCCCCACGGATTGACGACGACGCGCGTCGCTCCGGCGGCGCCCAACGCCTCCAGCTCGGCACGGGACGGCCGTTTGCAGATCACGCTGATGTCACTCGGCGGGCCGTCCAGTCCGGCCGCCTCACGGTGGGCGGTGATCGTGGCGACGATCCGGGGAAGCGACGCGGCGTCGGCCGACCCGTACCAGCCGTCGTAGCGGGCGGCCCGCTCCAGGGCCGGCGGCGAGCTCCCACCGACCAGGGTCGGTGGCCGGGGCTGTTGCACCGGACGGGGCTCGAAGGCCAGCGGAGGGAAGGCGAACGCCCGGCCGTCGTACGCCGCCGGGCTGCCGCTCCACAGCATGTCGAGGACGGCGAGGAACTCGTCGGTGACCCGTCCGCGCTCCTCGTACGAGCGGCGCAGGACGCTGAACTCCTCGGGCATCCAGCCCACTCCGACTCCGATGATCGCTCGGCCGCCGGACATCTGATCCAACGACGTGATCGAGCGGGCGGTGAGGTGGGGGTCGCGCAGCGGAAGGATGAGCACGCCGGTGCCGAGCTTCACCTCCGTCGTGACGGCGGCGGCGTGGGCCAACACCGCGAGCGGGTCGAGGAACGGCGAGAACGAGTCGAACGGCTGTCGGCCGACGCCACCGGGGTACCCCGTGTCGTCGAAGCGAAGCGGTGTCACGACGTGCTCGCCGATCCACAGCGAGTCGAAGCCGAGGTCCTCGCCGGCTCGTGCGGCATCGGCGACGCGCCGACCGACGACGGCGACGATGTTCAATCCGACGTTCGGGATCATGGTTCGAACCTCGATCTCATGGGCACCTCACTGTCGCTGCCGCTCGACCGCGAGCGCAGCTCGGTTGATCTTGCCCGCCGTCGTCCGGGGCATGGCGTCCACGAACTCGAACGACTTCGGGACCTTGTAGGACGCGATCCGTTGCTTCAGGAAGGCTCGGAGCTCGTCGACGTCGAGGCCGTCCGGTTCGACGATGGCATGGACGCGATGGCCCCACTCGTCGTCGGGGAGGCCGATGACCACGACATCGTCCACGGCCGGATGGTCGATCAGCGCCATCTCGACCTCGGCTGGGAACACGTTGGCCCCGCCGGTGACGATCATGTCGACTCGCCGGTCGGCGATGAACAGGTAGCCGTCGTCGTCGAGCCAGCCGAGGTCGCCGTAGCTCAGGAACCCGTCGGGGTCGGGTTGCGGCGTCGGTGCACCGATGTACCGGAACGTCGACGGACCGTCCAGCGGTCGCATGAGGATGTTGCCGATCTCACCCGGCGCCAGGACGGCGCCGTCCTCGCCGAGGATGCGGATCTCGCAGTTCACCGGCCGGCCGGCGGTCCCCGGGTGGGCGAGCCATTCGATCCCGTCGCACATCGTCGCGCCGAGGCCCTCGGACCCCCCGTACTGGAACCAGAACCGCTCAGGAGCGACCAGTCCGAGCCAGGTCCGCGCCACGCCCGGCGACAGCGAGGCGCCGCCGTAGAAGACGCTCGCCAGGCTCGACAGATCGCGATCGCCGATACCGGGCAGCGCGGCGATCCGCTGCAGCATCGTCGGGACGAGGATCACGTGGTTGATCTGCCAGCGCTCGATGAGGTCGACGGCCAGTGCGGCGTCGAAGCGTTCCATCACGACCAGCCGGGACCCGCTGAACAGCTTGAGGTGACACGTGAAGCCGTTCGTGTGGTAGAGCGGCGACGTCACGAGCTGGAGCACGTCCTCGCCCACCGCGAACATCGGGCTCGTCGGCGCATCGGGATCGTGCATGCCGGGGCTCGGGGTGACGATCAGCTTCGGGGTGCCGGTCGAGCCGGACGTCGTGATCAGCCGCGAGTACATCGGCACGCGGTCGACGAGTGGTTCGACCGGCGTCGCACCGGTCGCTGCGAGGTCCGATGGCGACACGTGGCGGCGCTGCCGTCCCGGCGTCCACTCCGAGATGACAGCGGCCGGGTCGACGATGTCGAGGATCCGTTCACGCTCCCACTCGGGCAGGTCCCAGCGCAGTGGCACCACGGATGCGCCGGCCTTCCAGGCGCCGTGCGTGGCGAAGAAGTGCTCCGGCGAGTTCTTCAGCGCAACGACGACGAGCGCCCCCTCGCCGACCCCGCAGGCGTCGAGGTGTCGCGCGACCTGGTCCCCGCGATCGTCGAGCTCGCGCCACGACACGATGCGTTCGTTCCCATCCTCGGCGACGAACGCGAACGCCATGCGCTCCGGGTGTCGACTGGCGAGCTCGGCGACCCGCCGTCCGTACGACACGGCCCGGCTCACGCTCGGACCGCCACCATGACCTCGTCGTGGAAGCGCCGCATGTCGTCCACGATCTGCGCCTGCGTGTCGCCGGGGAAGCGCACCGCGATGTGGGAGGTCCCGGCCTCCCGGGCCTTCCCGATGTGGTCGAGGATCGGCTCGGCGTCGTAGCCGAAGATCAACGGCTCCCGTTTGATCGGCGACGACTCCTCGAGGTGCGAGGGACCGGCCATCGATCCGTAGTCGATCGCGTGTCCGAACGTGAACGCCGCCGGGTCCCGGCCGGCGTCCTCGAGCATCGCGGTGACGGCGGTGATGTCGTCGACGATCCGACTGAGCGGCCCGGCGCTGGCCGGGTACAGCCCGTCGCCCAGCTCGACGGCGCGGCGGCGAGCGTTCTTCCCCCATCCACCGATCCAGATCGGCGGGTGCGGATCCTGGAACGGTCGCGGCTCGAAAGCGACGTCGCGAAACTGGAACCACCGGCCCTCGAACGTCGGGTTGTCGCTCGTCCACAGCTCGCGGATGGCGCGGAGGTGCTCGTCGAGCCGGGCCCCGCGGTCGTCGAAGGGGATGCCGAGCATCTCGAACTCGGGCTTCAGCCAGCCGGCTCCGACGCCGACGATGACGCGCCCCTCGGAGAGCACGTCGAGGCTGGCGAGCGCCTTCGCCAGGTGGATGGGGTTGTAGTACGGCACGACGAGGACGCTGAACATGATCCGCAGCCGGGTTGTCCTGGCGGCGATCGACGACCCGAGCACGAGCGAGTCGAACCAGCGGGCCGGTAGCTGGTCGAGGTGCGAGTGCGGCACCACGACGTGCTCGCCGATCGTGATCGTGTCGAAACCGAGCTCCTCGGCCAGCTGCGCGGTCTCGAACACCGACCGGGCATCCATGTACCGGTTGAACGGGTACATGCTCATCCCCAGCGAGAACGTCACGCTCGGACTCCGATCGCCACGCGCCGGCCGACTGCGCTCATCAGTCGATCCAGGTCACGTCGGGCACGACAGCGCGCCACCGTCGATCGACAGCACGACACCGTTGACGTACGACGCCTCGTCACTCGCCAGGTACAGGCACCCGTACGCCATCTCGTCGGGCGTCCCGGCCCGACCCATCGGGTTGTGCGTGAAGCGGTCCGGGTTGTCCTCGGCCAGCACGAGCATCGACGGCGAACCGTCCATCATCGGGGTATCGGTCGCACCCGGACACACGCAGTTCGAACGGATGCCCTCCCGCCCGTAGCGCACCGCCATCGACCGGGTCAGGTTCTGGATCCCTGACTTCGTCACCGCATAGGCGTGCGCCACCTGCAACGCCCTGGTCGCCGAGATGCTGCTGATGTTGACGATCGAACCGCCACCCTGCTCACGCATCAGCGGAACCACGGCCTTGCACATGAAGAACACCGAGTCGAGGTTGTTGTGCATCAACTCGTTCCAGTGCTCCGTCGGCGTCTCCGCGATCGCCTCCATCCCACCGGCCCGCAACTGGCGATACGCGTTGCCCCCCATCCCGGCGTTGTTCACCAAGATGTCGACCCTTCCGAACCGCTCCTTCGCCTTCGCGACCAACGCCTCGCACTCGGACTCCACCGACACGTCGGCCTGCACGACCTCGGCCTCGAAGCCCTCGGCCTCGACGAGCTCCTTCGTCTCCTCCAACGGCGCCGGACGACGACCGGACCCCACCACCTTCGCCCCCTCACGGGCGAAGATCTGCATGCACGACCTCCCCATCCCCGTCCCCGCGCCGGTGATCAACGCGACCTTGCCCTGCAAACGATCCATCTCACTCCTTGATGTAGGTGCCGGCGAGCCGGAGCGGCGGCCGCGGGAAGGTGACGTCGGAGGCGATCCGCGGCTCCTGCCTCGTTCCCACTGCCTGCCCCCTGTGGAGATCGCCTGCGCTCCCCCACGTCGTGATCGGCGCGTCGACGTTCGGTTCCCCGACGGCCACGTATCATATCTAACTGATTGCACGATGCGGGTCAAGGTTCGGCCCACTCGCGCCCTCCGAGGCGTCAGCCGGCGAAGAAGCCCTGGGAGCGCAGCCGCTCGATGACGTGGCGCCCGTAGCGGCGGATCGCCTCGGCCGTGATCTCCCCGGCGCGAACGCGGTCGCCGGCCTGCAGAGCGGTCAGCTGGTCTCGCATCAGCTGCAGCTCGGCATGGGCGACGCCGTCGGACGATACGACGCGCCATGCCGCCAACATCATCGGCGCCAGGCGGTCGATCTCGAGCTTCAACCGCTGGGTCATGCCCCGCTCGGCCATCGCGACGAGCTGGTCGTCGATCGCCCGCTCGTCACCTCGGCCCTCCATCAGCCGTTCCCAGAGGTCCATGCGCACCGCCGTCTCCTCCGCCGAGACGGGCGCGTAGCGCATCGTGGCGTAGCCCCTGATCAACGCGAGGAGCTCGAAGTGATCGACGAGGTCGTCCTCGGTGAGGTCGGCGACGAACGCGCCGCGGCGCGGCCGGAACACGATGAGCCCCTCCCGCTCCAGGAGGATCAACGCCTCGCGGACGGGCAACCGACTCAACCCGAGTGACGACGCGACACCGTCCTGATCGACCCGACTTCCCCGCTTCATCCGTCCGGCGAAGATCTCGGAACGGATGTGGTCGGCCACCTCGACGCGCAGCCGCTGCTCCGGCGACGCGAACGGCTGCCGACCGACCCTCACCGCCGCCGACCGGTCCGCCATGGGATCAACGTACCGCCCGACCGGTACCCGAGATCGGCGGCGCGCCGAGTCACGATCGCGCGGGTCTGGAGGTGCTATACCAGACCGGGGGATCGGTCCGGCGCGCCGTGGACTGCTGTCGGTGCTACCGGGCCCGGACTGAGGAGCGCGTTCATGGATGTCAACGTTCGAGCCAGCGAAGGCCGCCGACGACGGCCGCTGCGGCTCCTCGTCGGGGCGCTCGCCACCCTCGGCGCTGTTGTCGCCGTCGTCCCGTCCACCGTCTCGGCGGACGCCCAACGACCACCGGTGGTCAAGGTCGACGGCGGCCGGTTGTCGGGGTCGGTCGTCGGCGATGTGGCGCGGTTCCTCGGTGTTCCGTACGCCGCGCCTCCCGTCGGCGATCTGCGATGGCAGCCGCCGCGCCCACCAGCCAGTTGGTCTGGCGTGCGGGACGCGACGTCGTTCGGAGCGCAGTGCGCGCAGGCGTCGGGAGGCAGTGAGGACTGCCTGTACCTCAACGTGTATGCGCCGGCGAAGCCGCACGGCAAGGTTCCCGTGATGCTGTGGATCCACGGCGGTTCGTACGTGTCGGGCACAGGGGCCTCGTACGATCCGACGCCGATCGTCGAGGGTGGCGACGTCATCGTGGTGACGATCAACTATCGGCTGGGACTGCTCGGGGCGCTGGCGACGCCGGGGCTCGATGCCGAGGCCGGCGATGTCGGATCGGGCGCGTACAGCCTGCTCGACCAGCAGGCTGCGCTGAGGTGGGTGCAGGCCAACATCAGGCGCTTCGGGGGCGACCCTGATGCGGTCACGATCTTCGGAGAGTCGGCTGGAGCGACGTACACGTGCCTCCAGCTCGTGTCGCCGTCCGCGGCCGGTCTGTTCAGCAACGTGATCTCCGAGAGCGGGTGCGGCTTGCCGACGACACCCATCGAGGACGCCCGCGCGTTCGGCGCCGCGGTCGCGGCCCAGGTCGGTTGCATCGACGCGGCTGGTGGAGAGGACCTCGCCTGCCTGCGCCTGCGCTCACCGCAGGAGATCAACACCGCTGCGGTCGTCGTCGGTGGGAGTGCTTCGGCGTTCCAACTGGCGTCGATCCCGGCCGTCGGGGGCGGCGTGCTCCCACTGAGCGTTCCCGACGCCCTGGCCAGCGGCGAGTTCAACCGCGTGCCCGTCTTGTTGGGCTCGAACCTCGACGAAGGGCGGTTGTTCGTCGTCCTGCGGGCCTACGGGCCGATCCCGACGACACCCGAGGAGCACCTCGACATGCTCGAGCAGCAGATCACTGCGACGTTCGGGGTGCCGGCCGAGCTGGTGGCCGCGGAGTACCCGTTCGACCCGTCGAATCCGGCCGAGGCCCTCTCGGCGGCGACGGGCGACATCAGCTTCTCGTGCCGGACGATCGCGATGGCCGATCTCGCCGTCGCGCACGTTCCGGTCTACCTCTACGAGTTCAGCGATCAACGCGCCCCGAACCTGCTGCCCCTGCCGTTCCCGCTCGGCGCGACGCACGGGTCGGAGCTGCAGTACCTGTTCCGTCAGCCGACCACGGCCCTCCTGGACGCCGACCAGCGCGCACTCTCCGCTTCGATGATCGGGTACTGGACGAACTTCGCCGCCCGCGGCCAACCGTCACGGGACCGGCGTCCCGAACCGGGCATCTCGCCGTGGCCGTCGTACGGTACGTCGACGGCGTTGAGGAACCTGGCGCCGACCGGTGCCGGGGCACCGCCCCTGCTCGGCAACGCAGCCTTCCGAGACGACCACCACTGCCAGTTCTGGGCGGATGCGCTCTCGTGATCGCGAGGCCCTCGGACCGTCCGGGCCGGCGTCGGCGCGGCTCGTCGGGGCGCCGTGTCATCGGGACGATTTCGGGCGGCTGAGCCGCCCGGACCGTGTTCACAACAGAGAGCGAGGAAAGAAATGGACTTCGGAATCGGCGGCAAGGTCGCGCTGGTGTCCGGCGGGAGCAAGGGCATGGGTCGTGCCACCGCCGAGGAGTTGGGCCGTGAGGGCTGCAAGGTGATCGTCACCGCCCGGGGCCAGGAGGCGATCGACGAGACGGTGAACGCGATCGTCGATGCCGGCGGCACCGCAGTCGGCGTGGCCGGTGACTTCACGGTCAAGGAGGAGATCGAGCGGATCATCGCCACCGGGCGCGACGCGTTGGGCCCGATCGAGATCGCGGTGTTCAACGTGTACGGCCCGACGACCGGCCGCTACGTGGACGTGACGGACGAGGCACTGACCGACGCCTACAACGACATGGTGCTGGCGCTGCACTGGATGACCCAGGCCGTGCTGCCGGACATGAAAGCCGCAGGATGGGGCCGCCTCGTCACCATCAACTCGATCTCGTCGAAGGAGGTCCACCGCGCCCTCCCGCTGTTCACGGCGAACCTGACGAGGGTCGCCGCGGTGTCGTTCAACAAGACGCTCTCGGCGGAGGTCGGCGAGCACGGCATCACGGTGAACACGATGGGAACGGGTGGCTTCCTCACCGAGCGGTACACCACGTACATGACGAAGCAGGCCGAGGAGCGCGGCGAGACCTACGACGAGTTCGCGGCGATGCGGCGCGACGACGTACCGGTCGGGCGGATCGGCTATCCCGAGGAGATGGCCGCAGCCGTCGCGTTCCTGTGCTCGACGCGCGCCAGTTTCATCACCGGCCAGTTCATCGTCGTCGACGGCGGCGCGGTCCGCACGCTCTGGTGAGAGGCCGGCGAGCTGCCGGCAGCGGATCGACGGCAGCTCAGGCCAACGCAGCCTCGAACCGGCGGCGGTACTCGGCCTTCGAAGTCTCGCTCGTGTCGACGTCGGTCGCCGTTGACCGCAGGGCGGCGACGGTGGCCTGCTGACGCGGGATGTGCTCGAACGGGTCGTGCCGGAAGAACCGGCACGCGTTCTCCCAGCTGATCTTGTGCACCTGGGCATCGGACAGGCCGGCACCTGCGCACTCGTCCCACAGCATCTCGGGCGAGCGCGGCCAACTCGAATCGGAGTGCGGGTAGTCGCACTCCCAGGCGACGATGTCCTCGCCGATGCGATCGATCAGGCGCAGCGCCGACGGATCGGTCACGAAGCAGGCCAGGAAGTGCTCGCGGAAGATCTCTGTCGGGGTGCGGGCCGAACCGTCGATCTCCAGGCCGGTCCAGCTCTGGTTCTCGATGTGCCGGTCGAGCCGGTCGAGGTAGAACGGGATCCATCCGATCCCGCCCTCGGACAGCGCCACGCGCAGGTCGGGGAAGCGCTTGAACACACCACCCACGATGAGGTCGTTCGCGGTCAGCGCCGACAGCTGCGGGGCGAGCATGATCAAGTGATCGGCGCCTGCCTCGGGCGGCGATTGCAGCAGGTTGAACGCCCCACCGATGTGCATGCACGCCGCCATGTCGTTGTCGCAGAGCGCCGTGAAGATCGGATCCCAGTACTCCGTGTAGAAGCTGGGGAGCCCGATCCCATATGGGGTCTCAGGCATCGTGATCGCCTTGCACCCCTTCTTCGCCACGCGGTTGATCTCGGCCACGAGCGCGTCGGGACTCCACGTCGAGCCGATGCACATCGGGATCATCCGGCCGGGGTACGTGCCGCACCACTCGTCGATGTGCCAGTCGTTGTACGCCGACACGACGACGTTCGTCAGTTCGGGCTCGTGCTGACCGAACCCGGCGAGGTGCGACCCGGCGAACCCGGCGAACGTCGGGAAGCACATCGATGCCAGCACCCCGTTGACATCCATGTCACGGATCCGCGAATGGAGGTCGTAGGCGCCCGGACGCATCTCTGCGAACCCGACGGGGTCGAAGCTCCACTCCGAGTGCGGCCACGTGGCGACGGCGTTGAGGCCGACCGAACCCGTCTTGGTGCCGAGGAACTCCCACTGGTCGACACCCGCCTCCGTGCGCACGATGCGCGGCGCCTGACCGCGGTACCGCTCCGGCATGTGCCGGTCGAACATGTCGGGCGGTTCGATCACATGGTCATCGATGCTGACCAGGACCATCTCCTCGACCTTCATCACGTACCCCCTGTTCCCCGGATGGGATCACCGCGAACAGTACCATTCGCCCATGCACGGCCGCGGGCTCGGCGGCGGCGGCGGCACCGCTCAGCGGTTCGGGTACCATCGGACGGGCCGGACAGAGGGGTTCGGCGAAGGGGGGACGACAGATGTTGCGATTGATCGGTCTGTGGACCGAGCCGACTGATGTCGATGCGTTCGACCGGGAGTACCTCGGCACCCACTTCCCGAAGGTCGACCGCCTGCGCGACCACGACGGCACGAGCACGGCGCGCTGCATCGACGGCCCGTACTTCAGGCTGACCGAGGTGCGGTTCCGCTCGCTCGACCTGATCCACGCCGCACTCGAGGACCACGACGGCAAGCAGGTCCTGACCGACGCCGCGTCGTTGGCCGACAAGTTCGGTGTCCGGCTGGACGTGCTGGTGGTGTCCGACGCCCCGTAGGCACGCCGGCGTCGACCTCAGGGGATGATCCGTGCGTCTTTGAGCTGCGTGATCTCGGGCCAGCCGAGTCCGAGCTCGAGCAGGATCTCCTCGGTGTGCTCGCCTGCTTCGGGGGCCCGGGCCGGGGGCACCGGTCGGAACCCGTCGAAGGCGACCGGTGAAGCCACGGTGCGGCCGCCGTCGGCCGTGTCGACGATCGCGCCGGATGCGCCCACCACCGGGTCGGCGATGACGTCGGCGAGGCTCTGGACCGGGTCCCACCACACGTCCTCGCGATCGAAGATGGCCGCCCACTCGTCGAGCGAGCGTCTGGAGAACTCGGTGTCGAGGATCTCGATGACGTCCTGGCTGTTGCGCACGATCCGAGCGAAGGAGCTGAAGCGGTCGTCGGTCAGCAGCTCCTCGCGTCCGACCGCGCGAAGAACGCTCGGCCAATGCCGATCGATCTGCAAGCCGAGCAGCCAGAACCACCGACCATCGCCGGCGCGGTAGCAGGCCAGCAGGGGGTTGTACATGGCCCGTCGGAGTCCGGTGACCGGTGGTCGACCGGCGAGCTGCGCCGACAGGTCGGAGGAGATCATGAACGTGCCCGTCCGCAGGAGCGAGGTCGTCACGAGCCCACCCCGCCCGGTGCGCGACCGCTCGACCAGGGCCGCCGCGACGCCGGCCACGAGCGCCAGCCCGGTCGCGTGGTCGCCGAGGCCAGGACGCGGTACCGCCGGCTCGTTCTCGGCACCGCAGATGGCGGCGGCGACGCCCGCACGCGACCAGAACGCCCCGACGTCGTAGCCAGGTTTGTCGCCGGCCGCGCCGGACGCCGCGTACCCGCCGATCAACCCGTAGACGAGGCGGGGGTGACGGCTGAGCGTCCCCGCGGCATCGAGGCCGAGCCGGTCGAGGGCTCCGGGGCGGATGTTCGTCACGAACACGTCGGCCTCGTCGAGCAGTCGTTCCACGACCGCTCGACCATCGGGCGATTTGAGATCGAGCCGGATGCTGCGCTTCCAACGGTTGTCCAGCTCGAAGTACGACGACTGGGTGTTGCCCCGTTGCGGATCGCCCTCGAACGGCTCGATCTTGATCACCTCGGCGCCCCACTCCCCCAGCATCGACGCAGCCGACGGCCCGGCGATCACCACCCCCAGCTCGACCACGCGCGTGCCCACCAAGGGCCCGGCAGGCGCGATCGCGGGCGCCGACGCGGTCGATGCGTCGCCCGGGTTCAACGTTCCTGCCCGACGGCGGCGGCCTCGTCTGGGTGCAGCCCGTCGAGCACGCCCTGCTCGATGAAGGCGTCGATGCTCGACGGGTCCAGATCGAGCAGGTCCCGGGCGATGGCGCGGGTGTGCTCGCCGTAGTACGGCGCGGCCTCGACCGGCGGATCGGGCAGGTGGTGCGCCACGCACGGACCGTTCTCCACGATCACGTCTCCGACCACCCCGGGCTGACGCATCCTGCGGAAGAACCCGCGGAATTGCAGGTGCGGATCGCCGGCCAGCTCCGACACGTGCACCATGGCACCGGCCGGGATGCCGACGGCCTGGAGCGTGGTCATCACGTCGAGTGCCGAACGCTGCCTCGTCCACGCCTCCAGCTGTTCGTCGATCTCGGTGCGCGCGGCGACTCGCCCGTTCCGTGACCCGAGCTCCGCCCTACGAGCCCATGTCGGACGGTCGAGGGCGTCCACGAGACGTGACCAGTCGGCGTCATCGCGGACGGTGATCACGCACCACTCCTCCTCACCGCGGCAGGGATAGACCCCCCACGGCGCATCGGCCTCACCGTGCAGTGCCGGCTGCAGCGATCCGGGCTCCAGCGACTCGCGCAGGAACTCGGCCCCGAGAGCCACGATGATCGCCTCGGCCTGCGAGGACTCGACGTGAGCACCCACGCCGGTGCGTCGGCGACCGATCAACGCAGCCAGGACCGCGGCGTCGACGACTCGGGCCACGAAGTGGTCCGGATAGATCGTGGTGCTGTCACCGAATCCCACCGCGGAATCCGGGTCACACCAGAGATCCGTCAGACCGGACACGCAGCGCACGAGCGGCCCGTATCCCATCCAGTCGCGCCACGGACCCGATTCGCCCATCGCGCTGCTCGTCACAACGACGAGCCGCTCGTTCAGCTCGCGCAGGCGGGACGGCGACAGCCCAAGCGACTCGAGCGTGCCCGGCTTGAAGTTGCTCAGCAGCACGTCGGCCTGCGTGACCAGACGCTCGAAGAGGCGGCGCCCGGCCGGATCGCGCAGGTTCAACGCCAGCGAGCGCTTGTTGCGCTGGCCGGCCGCGAACTGCGCGGTCATGCCGCCTCCGCGAGCCCCGTCCGGGAACCGGCTGTTCTCCACCTTGATCACGTCGGCGCCCTGGTCGGCGAACAACCGACCGGCCTCGCCTCCCATCACGATGACCCCCAGATCGAGGACTCGGATCCCGTCCAAGGGTCGGCACGACGGTTCGGCGGCTGGCGACGTCGGTCCGGCCCGAGGTTCCCAGTCGATCTCGCCGCCGTGCTCGCCGAGGTCGGGCGCCATCCGCCGGATCCCCGCGCGCACGCCGTCGACGAGCACGTGGCCGGCCGGCGCCCGCCCGACGCGTCCGTCTCCCACAGGGACATCGACGAACAGCGAGCGGGCTTCGAAGTGCTCGGCACCGAGCGCTTCCGCGGGCGTCAGCACGGGCGCGATCGGCACCCCTCGACGCTGACCTTCGGCCACCAGGTCCAACGCAGGCTGGGACGCGAACAGGTCGGCGATCATCGGGTACAACCGGTCTGCGGCGCGCATCCGGCGCCCGAACTGGTCGAAGCGAGGGTCGAGAAACTCGTCAGGCTCGCCGAGCCAGGCGCGCAGCGCCCGCCACTGGCGTGGCGCCAGCACGACGATGCGTACGTACCCGTCGGCACAGGGGAAGATGGGGTAGAGGATCGCCGGTGTCCGGCCGCTGGGAGCGCCGAGGCCGCTCTGGGCGGCCGCCGTCCCGATGCTACCGAACGCCGGGTCGACGATCTGGGCCGTGGCTTCGTGGCGCGAGATGTCGAGGAGATCACCCCGACCGGTGTGCTCGCGATGCCACAGCGCCACGAGCACCGCCCAGGCGGCCTGGATCGACGACGTCTCGTCGGCGAGCCGGCCGGGCAGCATGAACGGCGGCCGTCCCGGCACGCCCGACCGACTGAGCTGGGTCCCGAGCGCGAACAACACCCAATCGTTGGCCGTCCAGTCCCGGCGGGGACCCGTGAGCCCGAAGTCGGTGATCGCGGCAACGACGAGGTGGGGTTGGCGCTCGTGCACCGTCACCGGGTCCAGGCCGCACGCCGCGAGCTCACCGGGGGCGTGACCGTCGATCCAGATGTCGGCGCCGGCGAGGAGCTCGACGAACGCGCCGCGGCCGGCTGCCGCGGTGAGGTCGAGCTCGACGCTGCGCTTGTTGGCGTGGCGCAACCAGAACCCGTAGTCCCTTCGGCCGGGTTCGGCGGGCTGCCGTCTCGCGTCGACGCCGCCGATCGGCTCGACGAGGACGACGTCGGCGCCGAGGTCGGCGAGGAACCGGCCGCACGTCGCGCCGTGGGCCTCGGTGGTGTCGACGACGCGGACGTCGGCCAACGGCAGACGGCTCACAGCCGAAGCTCCCCGTCACCGGCTCGTCGCCCCGGGAGCCCGACGATGCCAGTGGATTCGACCGTGGCCACGTGGGCCGGGTCGCGGCTCGTCGCCCACCCGCGCCGTCCGTCGTCGTCGAGGACGGCGGCCAGCACGTGCGACGGGCCGTCGCGGTCATAGGCGACCGTCGCCGCTTCGACGACGACCGCGCCCGCCCAGCCCTCGGGGATGGTGCCGCGCGGATCCAGCTCCACCTCGTCCTGGACGTCGATGCGGGTGAACGCGTCGGGCGGCTGGTCGGAATAGATGCCGAACGACTGCTTGGTCGCCATGCCACCGTTGGCGTGCACCAGCCCGAGGCCACCGGTGCGCACCCGCTCGACCATGGCGGCGATCGAATGGCCGACTGCGTTGCCGACGGGTGCCCCGGCGAAGCCGAGCCCGCCGGTGACCGTCAACGCCCGATCGTCGTGGATCCCGAGCGCCGACGCCGACATCTGCACGATGGACGGGAAGCACGCGTACAGGTCGATGTGGGCGATGTCGTCGATGCTCGTCGCGCTGCGTTCGAACGCGACGCGCGCTGCTGTCGTGAGCGCGGGAGCGCCGTCCAGCCTGCGCCGCTCGGCCACCATCCACGTCTCGTGGCCGTTGGTGATGACGCTCGGGAACACGAGGCGGTCGTTCGACAGGCCGGCGGCGCGAGCGGCGTCGACGCTGCAGAGGAGCACTGCGGTCGCCATGTCGACGGTGTTGTTGGCCACCATGGCCTTCGTGTACGGGAACGCGATCATGCGGTTGTCGGGCGTGGCCTCCCGGATCTCGGCCGCCGGGTGGGCCTGGCGGTCCCAGGCGTACGGGTTGGACGACGCGACAGCACTGAAACCGGCCCACAACGCGGCCAACCGGTCGCGATGCGTGTCGACGTCGTGGTCCAAGGTGTGCCGATGCCGATCCTCGAACAGCGCGTACGCGGCCGGCGCCCCGCCGAACACCTTCCCCTCGGAGCTCAGCCCGGCCGGGAAGCTCGAGATCAGTTCAGGATCCTCATCGCTCTCGTCGACCGCCCACGGCGGCTGCCCACCGGCCCGCTTGATCCGTTGCTCCGACCACCGAGCTTCACCTCCGACGACGAGCGCGACGTCGATCTCGCCCCGGGCGATTCGCTCCGATGCGAGGCCGACGAGGTCCTGCGGAGTCGTGCCGGATATCGACGTCAACACCGATCTGGCCGCTGGCGCGCCGATGCGCCGGGCGATGAGCTGACCAGGGTTCCGGAACGTGAACCAGCCGCCGGCCACGCCGATCATGCCCACCTTCGACAACAACGATCCGGCACCGGCATCCGCCGCTGCCGCGAGCGCCGCGTCGACCATCAGATCGATGGGTCCTCTCGCGTCGTCCAGCGCCACCTCACCGGGACGTTGGACGACCTGGCCCACTCCCACGATCGCTGGCACCGTCGCATCGTTTTGCACGCACACCCCCCCTCGGCACGCTACTCCCGCGGCCACGGCGTCCCGAAAGCCGGCGTCGTGATCGTCGGACGCCCGCCGGACTACCGGATGGCCGTGCGATCGCCGAAGACGCTGGGGACGGTCATCAGCAGGATCCAGACGTCGAGCCAGAACGACTGCCGGTCGATGTAATCGATGTCGAGGGCGACCCGGCGCCGCACGTCGTCGGGGCTGTGGAGCGGGCCGCGGCTGCCGTGGATGGCCGCCCACCCGGTCATTCCCGGCTTGATGCGGTGGCGCTGGGCGTACTCGGCGACGAGTCCGGCAGATTCCTCCTCCCCCGTCCGCATCCCGATCGCGTGTGGACGCGGGCCGACGAGCGACATGGTGCCGTGGAGGACGTTGAGGAGCTGCGGCAACTCGTCCAGGCTCGCCGCCCGCAGGATCCGTCCGACCTTCGTGACGCGAGCGTCGTTCGCCGTGACCTGCTGGTGTGCGTGCTCGTCGGTGGCGTCGACGCGCATGGTCCGGAACTTCCACACGACGATCTCTTCGTTGTTGAACCCGTGGCGGCGCTGACGGAAGAACGTCGGCCCTGGGCTGCCCGTCCGCACGGCGATCGCGATCACTGCGATGAGCGGCGAGAGGACGACCAACATCGTCGCGGACATGACGACGTCCTGGACCCGCTTGGCGAAGGCCCGCCGCCCGGGATCGGCCACCACATCGAGCGGCGAGAGCGGCGCGTCGGCAAGTCGGCGGATGGCGGCATGACGGCCGGTGCCGTCGTCGTCGACCACGAGGGCGGTGTCGTTGGGGAGCACGGACAACCGCTGCGTGAGGTCGCGCACCCGCTCGCGGGCCGCCGGATCGACGGCGACCACGATCAGGTCCAGGAACGGCGTCATCCGGTGGCCGATGAGGTCGGCGACGGTCCCCAGCACCGGGACGCCGGCGATGTCGCGAGGTGCTCGGCTGAGTCGGTCGTCGAAGATGCCGAGCACGTTGACATCGCGTTGCGCCAGGGCATCGGCCACGATGTCCTCGGCGTGGCGGGTGGCACCGACGATGACGATGTTCGGCGTCAAGCGTCCCTGCGACCGCCACCGCATCACCATCGAGTACCAGGCGGCGTGCAACGCGACGAGCCCGAGGGCGGCCGGCACGGCCCAGCTGACCAGCACATCGCGGACGTGCGCGTCTCGGCGGACGATCTCGGCGGTCAGGCATCCGAACGCGACACCGACGACGACCGCACCGAGGACGCCGAGGAGGTGCGACACGAGGCGCTCGTGCCGACCGAACCGGTAGCGACCGAGCGATCGCAGGAGGCGCCCGGTGGCGAGCGCGGACACGACGACCGGCAACGCTCGGGAGACGGGGAGGTCGAGCGGCGACCCCGGGCTGACGACCGTCAGCGTGACGACCGAGATCACGGCGAGGGCGACGACATCGACCAGCCGGAACCCGTGCGCCGCCTCGCGGCGGCTCTGGCGGTCCCTGAGCGTGATCAGCCGTGCCGGGCGGAACGGTCCGCGTCGATCTGCGCCGGTCCTCTCACCGGTCGTCTCGCCGGCCGTGACGTCACTCATGCGTCGCCATGATCCGGGCCCGTCCCTCGTGCTTGGCGCGGTACAGCGCCTCGTCGGCGGCCGCGAGCAGCTCGTTCACACCCCAACGCTTGTTGAGCTCGGCGACGCCGGCACTGAACGAGCACGAGAACGTCACGTGGTCGGCGGTGACGAACTCCTCGGCCCGGAAGGCGCTCAGCACCCGCTGGAGCGTGTACTTGGCCGAGCCGGCAGTGGTGTCGGCGAACGCGGCGACGAACTCCTCGCCGCCCCACCGGGCGGTGATCGTCGCACCTGCCGTGAGGAGCAGCGACGCGAATCGGCGCAGCACCTCGTCGCCGGCGGGGTGTCCATGTGCGTCGTTGACCCGCTTGAAGTGGTCGAGATCGATCACTGCGACCGCCAGGGGACGTCCTGACCGCCACGCCGCCTCGGTCAGACGTTCCAAGCTGCGCCGAGCCGTCGCCCGGTTGGCGAGGCCGGTGAGGCCGTCCGTCTCGGCGAGACGACGGTGGAGGTCGGTGCGATCCAACCGACTGGCGATGCGGGCCCTCAACTCCGGTCCGATGATCGGCTTGGTCACCATGTCGTCGGCGCCGGCCGCGAACACCTCGCGCACGGTGTCGGCACCGCCCTGCGCGGTGAGGAACACGATGCCGGTCTGCAGCCAACGGTCGTCGGCGCGCATCACCTTGCAGAGCTCGATGCCGTTCACGTTCGGCATGTCGACGTCGAGGATGACGACGTCGGGCGCGTGCTGCTCGAGCGCCATCCAGAACTGCTCATGGTCGTCGACGGCGGTGACCTTGACGCTGTCGTCGAACAGCTCGCGCAGCGTGTCGAGGACGACCGGGTCGTCGTCGACGGCCAGCACCGTGCCGGTGCGGGTGGAGGGGCTCCACAGCGACTGGACGCTGGTCAGCACGGCTTCGGCGGTGGCGGGCGCCTGGAGGTATCGGCGGGCCCCATACCGTGTTGCCGCCACGCGATCGCTGAGGCGCCGCCCGCCGCTCAACGCAACCATCGGAGCGGTCTCGGCCGGCCACGTCCCGCCGGGCAGATCGGCGATGGACACGGCATCGAGGTCGATCAACACGGCATCGACCTCACCCACCGCCGCGAGGAGGGACGGGGCATCGTCGAACAGCTGGACCGACACCTGCTGTGGCGCGGCGCGCTCCGCGATCTCGCGCACCGTCGCCGCGCTGAGCCCGACGACCCCGACGACCCGACCGGCCGCCAGTCCACCCGAGGTGCGAGCGGCGCGCCCGTCGGCGACGGGACCCGTCGGCGGGGTGAACCGATCCACACACCCCGCCAGCTCCGCCGCCAACACGGCCAGACGCTCCCCGTCGGTGGCGACCGCAGCATCGCGACGGTCGAGCATCGTCTCGATCTCACGGGCGAGTTGCGAGCCCCGCTCGAGCCCGAACGTGCCGAGCGTGCCGGCGAGCCGATGGGCGGCGCGTCGGGCGACCTCGGCCCGCTCGATGTCGGTGTCGTCGTCCGTCCCGCCGGCGCAGGCCGTGATCTCGTCGACCGAGCGCTCGATCTCCTGGCGATGCCGCAGCCAGAGGCGGGCGAGACCAGCCTGGACGTCGCCGGACCCGGTCACGTCTCCCATCCGAACAACGCGGCGATCTGCGCCGCCAGCGTCATGGGATCGAACGGCTTGGCGATGAGTCCGGCGACGTCCATCTCGGCGAAGCGGCTGCGCTCGGCGGCCTGGACCTTGGCGGTGAGGAAGACCACGGGAACCCGCCCGATGTCGGCGTCCTCGCGCAGCTCGGCCAGCGTCGAGGGACCGTCGAGCCCGGGCATCATCACGTCGAGCAGGATGCCGTCCGGGCGCTCCGTGCGGGCAGCCTCGAGGCCGTCCTGGCCGCAGGCCGCGGTGGTCACGGACCACCCGCCGATGAGCTCCAGGGCCAGCTGGGCTACGTCGCGGATCCCTTCGTCATCGTCGATGATCAACACGCGTCGGCTCGACATCGGTCGACTCCTCTCTCAGGACGCGCCACCGAGCACCCCATCCAGCAAGGCGAGCACCCGCCGCTCGAACGTCTCCGGGCTGACCCTGCTCTTGAACAAGATCTCCGTCTCGCCGAGCGTCAAGCGGCTGCGGTCGGCTTCGCTCAGGTCGCGTGCGGTGTAGATGACGACCGGGATCGACGAGAGCCGTCCGTCGCGGCGGAGCTGGTCGACGACCGCGAACCCGTCGCCGTCGGGCAGGACGACGTCCAGGACGAGGAGGTCGGGCAGGAACGTGCGGCTGAGCCGGGTGCCCTGGGCCGCTGTCGTCGCGATCCCGACGCGCAACCCGCGTCGTTCCAACGAAGTCGCGAGAACACGGGCGAGATCCTCGTCGTCCTCGACGATCAACACCCTGGGGACGTGGCTCTCCGCCCCGAGCAGTTGCTCGACGGCGGCGACCAGCGAGTCGGTGGCCCCGGACGGCTTGGTCAACCAGGTGTCAACGAGATCGCCCAGGCCATCGGCCTGATCGGCATCCAGCACGCTCAGCACGAGCACGGGGATGCCCGACGACTCGGGCCGCGCCTTGAGCTCCTTGATGGTGTGCCAGCCGTCCAGCTCCGGCATGAACATGTCGAGCACGATCACCGCCGGCCGCTCCGCCACGGCGAGCTTCACGGCCTCGGCCCCGTCGCGGGCCACGATCACCCGGTACCCGTGGGTCGACAGGAGCATGCTGGCCACCTCGAGCAGCGACGGGTCGTCGTCGCAGACCAACACGAGCGGCCCGTCACCGGTCGGCTCGACGTAGGTCGGCTCGGAGACGGGGGCCGCCGGCACCGTGAACGAGAACGTCGAACCCGTGCCGGTGCCACTCTCGGCCCAGATCCGACCGCCGTGCTGCTCGACGATGCTGCGGCAGATCGCCAGCCCGAGGCCCGTCCCACCCTTCTGCCTCGAGTCGGACGCGTCGACCTGGGCGAACCGGTCGAAGATGGTCTCCAGCCGGTCCGTCGGGATCCCCCGCCCCTCGTCGGTGACCCGGAACAGCACGTCCCCGCCCACCCGCTCGGCCGACAGCGTGATCGCTCCGCCCGGCGGTGAGAACTTGACGGCGTTGGACACGAGGTTCGTGAGCGTCTGGACGAGCCGATCGGCGTCGCCCAGCACCGCGCCCTCGACCTTGGCCAACCCGACGTCGACGCCGGCGGCGCGAGCCAAGGGCACCACGATCCGCAGGCTCTCGGCGATCAGCTCGGCGGCCTCGCACTGCCGCTTCTGGAACACCACGGAGCCCGACTGGATGCGCTCGATGTCGAGGATGTCGTTGATGAGGCGGATCAGCCTGTCGGTGTTGTCGACCGCGATCTCGAGCATCCGGCGGCCTTCCTTCGGGAGCTCGCCGAGCACGCCGCCGGCGAGCAAGCCGAGCGAACCACGGATCGAGGTCAGCGGAGTGCGCAGCTCATGGCTCACCACGGAGACGAACTCGTCCTTCATCCGGTCGACCTCGTGTCGGTGGGTCACGTCGCGGAACACGGCGACGGACGTCAGCAAGGGATGGTCCCGCGACACGGGCGTCACGGCCAGCTCGATCGACAGCCGCGAGCCGTCCGAGCGCTGCACCTCGACGTCGTCGATCACGAAGCGCTGCCCCTGTCCGATCACGTCCTGGATGGACATCAGCAACGAGTGATCCTCCGGTCCGACGGTCACCACCTCGAAGACGAACCGCCCGAGCACCTGCTCGCGCGGCAGGTGGACCATCGTGCACGCCGCCTCGTTGGCGAACACGAGCCGACCATCGTGGCCGAGCCCGAGGATTCCGTCGTTGACGGCACGCAGCGTCAGGTCCTGCAGCTCGACGGCGCCGGCAAGCTCACGCGTCCGGTCGGCCACGGTGTCTTCGAGGTTGCCTGTCAGGCGCAGGTTCTCCCGCAACGTCGTGAACTGGGCGTAGACGAAGATCGCCGCTGTCGCGACCAGCAACACCGCCTCGATGGCGCGAGCGCTCCCATCGAGGTCCTTGCCGGGCCCGACGCTCACCAAGAACACGGCCAGGAACGGGACGGATGTGAGCATCGACCCGAACATGATCCGACGGTCGCTGGCCCGTTTGGCGCGCGCCGGGACGACGACTGCATCGGCCGGCGCGAACGCCAACGCGGCGCTGGCGATGAGCACCAGACCGAGCAGCCATCCGACGTCGAACGGCGACCCGAGCTGGAACGATCCGCTGAGGCTGCGATCGAGGAAGAGGGCGTCGGTGAGCGTGTACGCGATGAATCCCAGGCTGGCCAGGACGAGCGGCCGCCGCCTCCCCGCCTGCGATCGCAGCAGGAGGATGATGGCCAGCGCGAACACCTGCGTGTCGAACACCCAGTACAGCACCATGACCGACTTCGCCAGGGGGCCGAACGCGGTGTCCTCGTATGCCCGACCGAGCAACAGGGCCCACGTGACGTAGAGCATCGAGAAGCCCAGCAACAAGCTGTCGACGCTCACGCGCGAGCGTCCCCGCCAGTCCAGCCGGCCGGGTACGGTGACGAGCCCGGCAAAGGCCACGGGCAGCGCCGGCAGCCAGAACACGTCGGCCAGCGATGGGAACGGGACGTCCTCGACGAACACACCGAGGACGATGGCGACGACGTTGCCCACGAACCACAGCCCCGACGTGATCGACAGCAGCTGCCACGTCCGCCTCCAGCGCCCGTCGGCCCGCTCGGCCGCCGCCACGCACGCCCCGAGCGCCAGGCCTGCCCCGACGGCCTGCATGACCGCCGACATGGCTTCGGCGCCGTCGTCGGACAACACCCCGGACGCGAGGACCGCGACAGCCCCGAGCAGGACGAGCAGGGTGACGGGGCCGTAGACGCGACGGTACGTGCCCCTCCGGCCCATCGAAGCGGTGCGCATCATCGAGTACTTTCGGAGGCAGTGGCGCCTCCCGCGGCAAGTTAGCCGTCGCTCGCCTGCCGCGCCCCGCCCGCCACCCCGGGCGGCCCTGGTGTCGAGGTGCTGCCGTTCGACCGAGGCCTCGACGTACTGGCCACCGGGTGACGCCCGCGGTCGGCGCCACGTCGTTCAGCTGAGCGTCGGGCGCAGCTTCGGCACCAGCCGGCTGACGACGTCCCTCGGGCTCCGTGTCTGCATCCAGAGCCGACCGGGACCCACGAACCCGGTCACGGGGCCTTTCCCGAGCGGCGCGAGGATCTCGACCTGCATGCGGCCGACGGACGCGATGGCTCAGCGGGCCAGTTCGGGCAGCAGGTCGCGAACGGGCTGCACGATCTGCGGGTCGGGAGGACGCACCACCTTCGGATCCTTGCCTGTGTACGGGATCTCTTCCAGCACGTGGCGGATCACGTTGAGGCGGCCGACCCTCTTGTTGTTGTTGTTCACGAACCACCACGGCGACGAGGCGGCGTCGGTGAGCGTGAACATCTCGACGGCGGCCCGCGAATACTCGTTCCACTTGGCGATCGCGGCCTCGTCGATCGGACTGATCTTCCACTGCTTGAGCGGATCGGAGCGCCGCGCGTCGAGGCGCTGGGCCTGCTCGTCCTGGTTGATCTCCAGCCAGAGCTTGACGAGGTGGATCCCGTCATCGACCAGGAACTCCTCGAACGGCACCACCTGCCGGAAGAAGCGTCCCACCTGCTCGGCCGTGGCGAAGCCCATCACCCGTTCGACGCCGGCCCGGTTGTACCACGAGCGGTCGAAGAGGACGATCTCGCCGGCGGTCGGGAGTTGGTCGACGTAGCGCTGGAAGTACCACTGGCCGCGCTCGGGCTCCGACGGCGCCGGGAGCGCGACATGACGGGCGGCTCGGGGGTTGAGGTGCTCCGTGATCCGGGCGATCGTGCCGCCCTTGCCGGCCGTGTCACGACCTTCGAAGAGGAGGATCACCCGTCGGCCCTCGTCGCGGACCCACCGTTGCATGCGCACCAACTCGATCTGCAATCGCAGGAGCTCGGCTTCGTACTCCGCGTTCCCGATCTTCGGCGGCACGGGGAGCGCATCAGACGTCGGGCGCTTGCGCTTCGGGGCCATCGCGATCCTTCCACCGAGATCAGGGCCGCAGTCTGGCATGGCCCGCTGGCGTCACGAAGCAATGAGCAGCCGGACCGCGAGGGCGACCACGAGCGCCGGTCCGCCGACCCGGATCCCGACGGACGCGTATCGCCGGTTGCCCACCGGGTGCTCGAGGCGGCTCATCACCGACTGCCACAGGAGTGTCGACAGCGCTCCGGTCGCCCACAGCAGCGGACCGAGGTTCACACCCAGCAGCACCGCCCAGACCCGGTGCGGGTGCATCTCGAGCGCCGGGAGCGACACCACCGTCGCCGGCAGGTTGTTGATGACGTCGGCACCGATCACCGCGCCCCCGAACGTCGCGGCCTCCCCGCCGAGACCGTCGAGACCGAGCAGCCGGTCGACGTGCAACGCCGGCGCGGCCGCAACCGCCAGGATCCCGAGCGCCAGGGCCAGCACCGCCGGACCGATCGGCACCGAGCGCCACGGCATCCGCCGGGTGAGCACGAGGAGTCCACCGAGCGCCACGGCGGCGACGGCCCACGCCGGGACGCCGAGCCGTTCGCCGACCGTGAAGCCGATGAGCAGCCAGGCGACGACGGGCGCGCCGATCAGCAGCGCCCGCCGATCCACCTGGTCGTCGACCGGCGCCGTCCCGGCGGGGGCCGGGAACGTCCTGCGGTAGGCCCACCATCCGACCACGGTCGCAGCGGCAGCCGAGGGCGCGGCGTTGACGAGGAAGTCGCCGGCCGACAGGTCCAGCGCGTCCAGGTGACCGACCACGACGAGGTTGGTCAGGTTGGACACCGGCAGGACGGTCGACGCCAACGACGCCATCAGCGCGGGGATGAACGCCAGCGCCAACACGTCCACACCGTGGCGGCGGGCGATGCGCGCGTAGAGCGGGGTCAGGAGGACGACGGCGGCGTCGAGGTTGAACAGGACGGTCACCGCCGCGGCCAGCACCCACAGGCCGAGCCGCAGGTGGCGCCCGCCGTCAACGGTCGCCGCGAGGGACGAGAAGAACCCGACGTCGTCCAACACGACGGCCAGCGGCACGGCGAGCAGCAGGAACGCCAGCGGCGCGGCGAGCGCATCGAAGGCCTCCCGGGCCGCCGACCACGACACGATGCCGGCGAGGACGGCGGCGCCCGCCACGGAGGCGACGACGACCGGGGCGGGCACACGGCGTACAGGGACCACGGTCCCGACGACGCCGGCGGCGAGCGCCGCCAGGGTCCATGTCATCGCGCGGACGGTACCGGCCGACCCAGCGCGCCCAGCGGTAGCCTCGGGGGACCTTCGCGGGTGTAGCTCAACGGTAGAGCCTCTGCCTTCCAAGCAGATGGTGCCGGTTCGATTCCGGTCACCCGCTCGACGGCCCGACGGCCGCTACTGCTGGTAGTGCTCGACCACCGAGGCGTCTCGGACGTGGGTCGCGTCGGGGTCCTGCCCGAACTCCCGACGGGCCCGGCGCTGGCGCAGCAGGTCCCAGCACTGGTCGAGCATCACCTCGATCTCGGCCAGCCGTGCCGCGTCTGCCTCCGGGCCGCTCTGGTGCAGGGCATGTTCCTCGTCGGAGAGTGTTCGCAGCCGGTCGAAGATCGCGCCGTCATCCATGGCGCCCATGCTACGGGCCGGGCGGCCGGTGCGGAGCAGGTCAGAGGCTCAACGACGGGCGTCGACGGGCAGCGACCTCAACCAGCCGAGGAGATCGGCGCCGATGCCGTCCCACGTGAAACCGGCCTCGTACCGGGCGCGTCCGTGTGCCGACAACCGCGCCCGCAGCTCCGGGTAGCTGGCGGCCATCGAGCACCGGGCCGCGAACTCGGCGGGGTCGTCACCGACGAGGACGTCGTCGCCGTCGTGCGGGTCGAGGCCCTCGACCGCCCGGCTCGTCGCCACGACCGGTACGCCACGCGCCCAGGCGTCGATCACCTCGACCACCGTGCCCGAACCCGACCGGATCGGGGCGATGACGACCGATCGTCCGTCCAGCACGTCGCCCGGGTCGATGGGACCGGTGACCTCGATCCCGTGCAGTTGGCCGAAGGAGCGCATCCACTCGGGGCACTCGCCCGCGAACACGACCCGGCACATCGGCAGGAGCTGACGCAGTGGCGGCAGCACGTAGAGGGCGAACCACTCGGCGGCGTCCTGGTGCGGCGGGTAGAGGAACGAACCGGGGAACACGAAGTGGGGCACGGCGTGTTCGTCGGCCGGGGGGGCGACCGTCCCGGGGTCCTCCACGCCGGTCGGTACGCAGTGGAAGCCGGGGTGGCCGTGGACCTCGGTCGGGCTGGCGACGATCACGGCGGCGGCCCGGCGGGCGACGTGGCGTTCGATCCAGCGGTTGCGCAGCCCACCCTGGACGTCCCGGGCGAAGACGAAGACGCTGGCGTCGACGCCTCCGTCATTGGTCATCCGGCGCCCGAGACGGTGCATGGCGACACTGGCCAGCTCACGCCGGTTGCGGCTGGGCAGGTCCATGAAGTCGACGACCGCTCGGCGGCGCAGCTTCTTCGGCAGCGCCAACCACGCCTCGGCCCCGGCGCACCAGACCACGTCCGGCGCGTGCTCGGCGACTTGGTCGGCGATCGCATCACGGGCGGCGGCCACGTCGAGTCGCGTCGGTGGCCAGGAGCGCCACGGGGTCGTCAGCGCCTTGGCGAGGCCGCTCCACCGACCGAGCCGCGGGATGTCGAGCGCGATCACCGGGGCACCGAGCTGGGCCGAGAGCAGCAGCTCGGCATCCGCGGCCAGACCGGTCGCGACGATCGCCGTCGCCTGGCCCAGCGTGCACACGAACTGCGCCAGGCGCCGCCAGCGGATCGACATCGCCGATGCGTCCACGGGCGCGTCGAGGAAGACGCACAACACCCGCGGCGCCCGCGTCCCCTGACCTCCCCGTTGCATGGCGTTGCGGATCGTAGGACGCCGCGGCTGCCCGTGCGCCAGGATCCGGGGGGCCGACCGTCGGCACCGGTGTCCGAAGCGGCGCGACACCTGCTAGTACGGGGACATGACGCAGTTCGACGCGCTCTACATCGGCGGCGCCTGGACGCCCTCGGACGGCTCGGAGACGATCGATGTCGTCGACTCGGCGACCGAGGACGTGATGGCCTCCATCCCCGCCGGCACCGCGACCGACGTCGACCGCGCCGTCGCCGCGGCGAGGGCGGCGTTCGAGCCCTGGGCCGCCACACCGGTCGAGGAACGGGCGAAGTACCTGAGCCGCATCGGTGACGCGCTCGCTGCTCGCACCGACGAGGTCGCCACCGCCATCTCCAAGGAGACAGGCATGGCGAAGTGGCTGTCGAAGATCATCCAGGTCGGACTGCCGATCAACAGCTTCAAGCAGGCCGCCGCCGTCGCCGAGAGCTTCCAGTTCGAAGAGCAGGTCGGCAACTCCCTCGTCGTGCGCGAGCCGATCGGCGTCGTCGGCTGCATCACGCCGTGGAACTACCCGCTGCACCAGATCGCCGCCAAAGTCGCCTACGCGATGGCCGCCGGTTGCACGGTCGTCGTCAAGCCGTCCGAGGTCGCCCCGATCGACGCGTTCGTGCTCGCCGAGGCGATCCACGAGGTCGGCCTCCCCGCCGGCGTGTTCAACCTGGTGTCGGGCCTCGGTCCGGTCGTCGGGGAGGCGATGGCCGAGCACCCCGATGTCGACATGGTGTCGTTCACCGGGTCCACGCGCGCCGGCAAGCGGGTCGCTCAGCTGGGGGCCGAGTCGATCAAGAAGATCGCCCTCGAGCTCGGCGGCAAGTCGGCCAACGTGCTGCTCGACGACCTCGACACCGCCGGCTTCGCCA